>CAMLRL010000003.1 GCA_946482465.1 uncultured Lactobacillus sp. | reverse complement strand
TAGAAAATCATGAAACGGAAGGAATTGGAGCTGTAGCCATTGACCGTATACCCCAGGAAATGGTAAGCAATAATTCTACGAATGTTGATGCAGTTTCAGGAGCTTCTACCACAACTAATGCTTTAAAGGAAGCCGTGAATGCGGCGATTAAGAAAGCACAAAATAGCTCTAAAGGAGAATAAAGAAATGTTAGATAAAATACAATGGAAAAAGTGGGTTTTGCCACTAGCTATTGGCATTGGCTTATGGCTGCTAACTCCATTAAAACCAGCGGCAATTAACGTTCAAGCTTGGCATCTTTTTGCCATATTTATTGCAACTATAATTGCCTGTGTAACTAAACCATTACCAATGATGGCAACTACAATAATAGCGGTGGTGATTGCTACATTAACTGGTATTTTTAAGATGGAAGAAGTCACCGCCGGTTTTGGTAATTCCACGGCATGGATGGTCGCTATGTGTATGTTTATGGCGGCCGGCTTTATTAAATCAGGTCTTGGTAAAAGAATTGCCTACTTCTTTGTCAAAACTTTTGGCAAGAGAACTTTAGGTTTGGCTTATGCCTTATCCCTAGTGGAGACTGTTCTGGCAGTTGGTATCCCAAGTAACAACGCTCGTGTTAACGGTATTATGTACCCAATTATTGATAACTTATCAAGAGAAATGGGTTCAGATCCTAAAAAGGGAACTGAGCGTGACATGGGTTCATTCCTTGTCTTTACAGAATACGAAGTTAACATCGTTACTTCCACCATGTTTCTAACTGGTTTAGCCGGTAACATGGTGGCATTAGGAATAGCAAAGACCCAAAACGTTACTATATCCTGGATGCAATGGTTTGTAGCTGCAATCGTACCAGGCATAATTTCCTTAATATTAGTACCCTTTATTCTATATAAAATTTACCCGCCTAAGATCAAAGAAACACCTAATGCTCATGCTTGGGCAGACAAAAAATTACAAGAATTAGGCAAAATGACAGCTGCAGAAAAAATCATGGGTGTGGTTTTTGTCCTGTCAGTTGCATTATGGTTAGTAGGTTCTAAGTTTGGCATTGACGCTACTTTAGTCAGCTTTATCGCAGTTGCATTACTATTGGTATTTGGTGTCATCAATGTTAAGGATATTTTAGGTCAGAGTTTTGCTTGGAACATCTTAACTTGGCTTTCAATTATCATGTTGATGTCTCAAAAATTAATGACTTTGGGCTTTTTCCCTTGGTTCTCAAAGACTTTAGGTAGTGCACTTAATGGTATGAATTGGGTTTTGGTACTGGTGATCTTGTTCTTGGTTTACTTCTACCTCCACTATTTATTTCCAAGTGTTTCTACACAAATTTCTGCTCTATATGCAGGATTTCTCTCAATTGCGATCGGTGCCGGAGTGCCACCTATGATAGCAGCGTTAATGCTAGCTTTAGACGGTTCTTTATACTTGTCAACTTCAAGCTATTCGGCAGGTCCTGCCGCTTTGCTTTCTTCAACAGGCTACGTTTCTAACAAAGATTGGTGGAAACTAAGCGCCATAATTGGTGTTGTACTTAACATTATCTGGTTAGGCGGCGGTCTGGTTTGGACTAAAGTTATCGGCATGTGGTAATCAAAAAAGCTTTGAATACTACTATTCAAAGCTTTTTTATTTTGCCCACCAAAGATATTTATGATGGCACTTGTTACTTCATCTGCTCTAGTTTAGTATTATTACTATACTAATTTAAAAGGAAGATTAAAAATGAATAATTGGGCGGTAATTTCAACGTGGAATATGTCTTATGAGGGCCTAAAAACCTCAGCAGACTTGTTAAAAAAAGGTACAGATGCAAAAGACGCAGTTGAAAAACTAATTAATCAGGTTGAATCTAATGCCGAGTATACTTCTGTTGGTTATGGCGGATTGCCCAACGAAAACGGCATCGTGCAAATGGATGCTGCCTTTATGGATGGTAATACACTCGCACAAGGTTCTGTTGCCGCAATTGAAAATGTCAAGCATGCGGTTTCTGTGGCGCGCAAATTGAGTTCAAACAAAACCAATAGTTTTTTAGTAGGTGAAGGTGCTACCAATTACGCGATGAAAAATGGTTTTGAAATGACTAACATGCTTACTGCTAATGCCAAGAAAGCATGGCAGCAAAAAGTTAAAGAGACTCATGAGCATGATGTTCACCCCTATGCTGGTCACGACACTGTTGGCGCAATCACTTTAGATCAAAATGGTGCTGTTACGGTAGCAACTTCAACATCTGGTTTATTTATGAAGAAAAATGGTCGGATTGGTGATTCTCCTTTATCAGGTTCAGGTTTTTATGCTGACAGTGATATAGGTGCAGCGGCTGCTACCGGTCTTGGTGAAGATATTATGAAAGGTTGTTTATCTTATGAAATTGTGCGGCAAATGTCTGCAGGTAAAAGCCCGCAAGAAGCATGTGACTCAGCTGTTTATTCTTTTTGTAAAAAACTAAAACAACGCTATGGGCAAGTTGGTGAGATTTCATTAATTGCCCTGAATAATAAGGGGGAATGGGGTGTCGCAACTAATGTTGAATTTACTTTTTGTGTTGCTGATAATAAGCACGAAGCCCAGATATTTACTGCTAACCCTGCACCAAATAATAAAACCCGAATTTCAGCTTTTAACTAAGTAATGATAAAATTGTTTGCTTCTGCTATTTTTACTAACTTTTGAGAAAGGAATTTAAATGCTAAAAGAAGCCTGTGTAGAAAATTTTACCGACATTGCCCGTGTAATAAAAAATGGCGCTCGGAGAATAGAATTAAATAATGACTTGGCGTTAGGGGGGACAACTCCTACATACGGTGTAATGAAAAAAGCTCTCGCTTATACTAAAAACTGCAATATTCCAGTAGTGGTAATGATTAGGCCGCGTGGTGGCAATTTTGTTTATAGTGCAAGTGAAATTGAGATTATGGCTAGTGATTTAGAAGTAGCAGCCAAATTAGGGGCACAGGGAGTAGCATTTGGCTGCTTAAATTCCCAAAACCATTTAAATAAGTTGCAAATGAAACAACTGCTTAGTTTGGCTCATTCTTTGAACGTTGAAGTAGTCATGCACATGGCTTTTGACGAAATTCCCCAGAGAACCCAAAAGGCAGAGCTAAGTTGGTTGGCTGAACAGGGTGTTAAAAGAATTTTGACACATGGCGGTAAGCTGAGCGAACCTATCTTGGCTAATATTTCCCACCTTAAAGAAATTATTTCCTGGGCAAAGGGACAGATAGAGATTTTACCCGGTGGCGGTATTACGAGCTCAAATTGTGATTTTATTGCTGAAAAATTAAACGTACAACAAGTTCATGGCACAAAAATAGTGGCTTGATTTTTGAAGAAAACTTGACAATGTTTTAATTAAAAACTAAAATAACTTTAATATCTTAAAAGCGATGAAGAGAAAAGTAAGTTTACTGGTAACGTACAGAGAGCTCTGGAGACTGAAATAGAGCCGCAAAAGCAAACTGAAAATCACTTGGAGCTATATGGTGAATTAAAGTAACCATTATTGGTAACACCCATTATTGTGTTAGCGTATCGCATATTGCCGTACGTGAAGTGATTGGTTAAATTAATTTGAGATAATTTGCCAGTAAAAAAGGTGGTACCGTGCCAATTGAAGCACCCTGAATTCATTAAATTCAGGGTGCTTTTTTTATTTAAAATG
The DNA here is from genome assembly GCA_946482465.1 of uncultured Lactobacillus sp. Lineage (GTDB taxonomy): Bacteria > Bacillota > Bacilli > Lactobacillales > Lactobacillaceae > Lactobacillus. The sequence continues at coordinate 102,786 of CAMLRL010000003.1, read as the reverse complement.
GCAAAAAATTCACTGGAAGAAAAAATGAGCAATAACAATTTTTATTATAAATGGAGGCCTATGCATGAACGAACTTGAGCAAGATGTTAACCAGCAACCACTAACTTGGAAACAATATTTAGTTGTAGCATCTTTATTATTTGGATTATTTTTTGGAGCAGGAAACCTCATTTTTCCCATTCACTTGGGACAAATGGCGGGTGCAAACTGGCTAGTTGCTACTTTAGGTTTTTTGGTAACTGCTGTCTTATTGCCTTTATTATCGGTTTTGGCTATCAGTGTGACACATGCCAAAGGCGTATATGACATTGGACTGCCTCTGGGCTCGACATTTGCCTTAGTTTTTATGATCTTAATTCACCTTACTATCGGACCTCTTTTTGGTACACCCCGTACGGCTAGTATTTCTTTTAAAGTAGGAATTGAACCCATGTTGCCGCAGAGCATGGCTCAAATTGGTCTGTTAATTTTTTCAACTATATTTTTTGTATGCGCGTTTGTGATTGCTTATAAAGAGTCAAATATTTTGACTAGTATCGGCAAGGTGCTAAATCCATTATTCTTGTTACTGCTATTTATCGTATTTCTGATGGGATTCTTTTCACCAATGGGTAAAGCTGCAGCTCAAAAAGTAACTTTGGCGTACCAACAGGCTCCCTTTTTTAACGGCTTTCTGCAAGGCTATAATACGATGGATGCGCTGGCTGGATTAGCATTTGGGGTAACCGTTGTGACTGCTGTCAGACAAATGGGCAAAACCACTGCCAAAAGTAATGCTAAAGTCACTGCCAAAGCAGGTATACTGGCGACTTTAACTATTGGTGTCATCTATGTAGCCTTGATCTGGCTGGGTGCAACTACCTTACAACATTATCAAATTGCTGCTGATGGCGGTACCACTTTCAATCAAATTGTGACTTACTATTTAGGCAATGTAGGGCATGCGCTTCTAGCTAGTCTGATTACAGTGACGTGCTTAACTACTGCGGTCGGTTTAATCGCTGCTTTTGCTCAAGATTTTCACAGGAGTTTTCCTAAAGTTAGTTATCATACCTGGTTATTTTTAATGACATTAGCTTCATTTTTGACTGCTAATTTTGGTCTGGACACTATTATTGCCTGGTCCACACCAATGTTGATGTTTCTCTATCCTTTTGCAATGGTTTTAATCCTGCTTTCAATTACTGCGAATTTATTTAACAAAGATAGAGTGGTATATTTCTGGACTGTACTGTTCACACTTGTTCCTGCATTTTTAGATATGATCGCTGCTTTTCCACCCGTAGTAAGCCAAAGTTCGTGGGCACTAGCCTTAAAAGTTGTGCAAATGAAATACTTGCCGTTTGCAGCAATTGGAATGGATTGGATTATTCCAGCCTTGCTAGGTTTAGTAATTGGTTTAGCATGTCATTATGTGGCAACAAGAAAAGTCAAATCTTTACAAAATTAGTGATGTACCATCTAAAATTTAACGATGTTTTCAAAATTATAGTTGACATGAAAAAAGGCATTGATTAAAATATCATTAATATTGATAAAGCGATGAAAAGATAAGTAAGTTTGCATGTAGCGTTTTAGAGAGTCCTGTAGCTGAAAATGGACCGTGATGGCAAACTGAAAGTAACTTTGAGCTATATGGTGAATGATTAGTAGCTTATATTGGTGACACCCATTAACGTGTTAGCGTATCGTAATTTTTACCGTACGTGAAGTGACTGTGAGATTTTTTAGCAGAAAAAATATTTACAGTAATATAGGTGGTACCGTGCTGACAGCACCCTTGATTTAATCAAGGGTGCTTTTTTATTGCCCTATTATTTATCAAAGTTTTTTATCATATTAATTTGTGTTTGATTTTTTGTTTAGGAGGAATCATGATGGAAGAAATTGAACAAGATGTAAATACCAAACCATTAACTTGGAAACAATATTTAGTTGTTGCTTCTTTGTTATTCGGATTATTTTTTGGTGCTGGTAACTTGATTTTTCCTATTCATTTGGGGCAAATTGCAGGAGCTAATTGGGGGATGGCTACTTTTGGCTTCTTAGTGACTGCAGTTTTATTACCACTTTTAGCTGTGCTCGCAATCAGTGCCAGTCATGCCAAAGGTGTTTACGACATTGGTAAACCACTGGGAAATGTTTTTGCCCTTGCTTTTATGGTTTTGATTCATTTAACTTTAGGACCATTATTTGCAACGCCGCGTACTGCAAGTATTTCGTTTTCAGTGGGTTTGCAACCGGTCTTACCCAAATCTGCGGCGAAACCGGCATTACTGGTGTTTTCTGCAATCTTTTTTATATTGGCGTTTATTATTTCATACCAGCAATCCACCATTTTGGATAGTATAGGTCGTATTCTAAACCCATTATTTTTGTTGTTGCTGTTTTCCGTCTTTTTGTTAGCAGCTTTTTCACCTATGGGTGCGGCAAAGCAGCAAAACGTAACTGCTGCTTACCAAACTGCTCCATTTTTTAATGGCTTTTTAGAAGGCTATAACACGATGGATGCACTAGCGGGCTTAGCTTTCGGTTATACAATCGTTTCTGCTGTCAGACAGCTGGGAAAAACCTCGGCTAAAAGTAATGCTGAAGTTACAGCTAGAGCAGGGATCATTGCGACCAGCGCTATCGGAGTAATTTATGTGGGCTTAATTTGGCTAGGAGCAACTACTTTAAACCATTTTAAAGTTTCAGCAGAAGGCGGCACTGTTTTTAATCAAATCGTGACTTATTATCTAGGTAACTTCGGTCATGCTTTGCTGGCTACATTGGTTACCTTGACCTGTTTAACTACTGCAGTTGGCTTGATTGCAGCGTTTGCGCAAGATTTTCACCGTAGTTTTAATAAAATCAGCTATCATGGTTGGTTGACAATAATGACGCTCGTTTCCTTTATTACTGCTAATTTTGGTCTAGATACTATTATTTCCTGGTCAACACCAATGCTGATGTTTTTATATCCTATAGCAATGGTCTTGATTATTTTATCTATTTCCGGCTCTCTTTTTGACCGTGATCCAATTGTCTATTTCTGGGGGATCGCTTTAACCTTCATTCCAGCTATTTTGGATATGATCGCTTCTTTTCCCGCTGTTGTTAGCAAGCAGCCGTGGGCACTGCAGTTAAAATCATTTCAAATGCGCTTTTTACCCTTTGCAGATATCGGAATGGACTGGGTATTTCCAGCTATTGTGGGTTTGGCAATAGGTTTTGCAATCCATTTTTATCACGCAGCCAAAAACAAATAGCTCAACATATAGTTCATGTTATTAAAGCTAATTTTTTGACACCATCTGTTTATAAAAGTAGATTAAACTAAAGAGTAAAATTTGGTTTAAATAGATGGGACTGAGCAATTTGAACAATATGGATATGAACGACAATCATAATATGAATCATTCAATGAATAACAATGATTCATCCATGCAAATGGGTGGCCATGATATGATGATGCATGGCGGGCACATGATGCATATGGGCAATTTGAAGAAAAAGTTCTGGGTTTCTGTGATTTTATCTTTACCGATTATATTTTTATCACCAGCGATGGGAGTCCATTTGCCTTTTCAGTTCTCTTTTCCGGGTTCTGAATGGGTAGTGGTGATCTTCGCAACTGTGCTGTATTTATACGGCGGAGAGCCTTTCTTATCCGGGGCGTACTATGAAATAAAAGATAAAAAGCCCGAAATGATGACCCTTATTTCCTTGGGTATCACTACGGCTTATATTTATAGCCTGTATGCTTTTGTAAAAAATGATTTGCTAAACAGTAAAGTTCATGTAATGGACTTTTTCTGGGAGCTGGCAACCTTAATTTTAATTATGCTTTTAGGACATTGGATAGAGATGACATCTGTCATGAATGCCAATAGTTCTGTTCATGATTTAGCAAAACTTTTACCTGATAAAGTTCACGTACAATCGGGTGATCAAGTTAAAGATACGGCAATCAATGATGTACAAAAAGATGCAGTTATATTGGTAAAAGCTGGTGAAAGTATTCCATTAGACGGTGTCATCATCACCGGTTCAAGCCAAGTTAATGAATCATTAGTGACTGGTGAATCACGCGAAATTACTCGTAAAAAAGGTGATAAAGTAATTGGCGGCTCTATTAATGGTTCTGGCACATTAACTATCAAGGTCACCAATTCAGCTAATTCAGGCTTTTTAGCAAACGTCAATAAACTTGTCGAGTCTTCACAAATGAACAAGTCAAAATTACAAAATTTGGCTGATCGAGTTTCAAGCTGGCTGTTTTACGCCGCGTTAATTTTCGGTATTATTGCTCTAATTGTCTGGACTAGTTTGCGGGGAATAGCAGGTGGGCTAGAACGGATGGTTACCGTTTTAGTAATTGCTTGTCCGCATGCTTTAGGGTTGGCAATTCCGCTGGTAAATGCTAAGAGTACCTCAATCGGTGCTAAAAATGGCTTATTGATCAGAAATCGCAACGTGATCAGCGTCAGCTCTAAAATTAATTATTTGCTTTTAGATAAAACTGGCACTCTGACGGAAGGCAAGTTTCAAGTGCGCAAATGTGATAGCTTGAATAAGTCGTACAGTGCAGATGAAGTAATTAAACTGATCGCTTCACTTGAGCAAGATTCTAATCACCCGATTGCGCAAAGCATTTTACAGTTTGCTAAGGAAAAAAATATTGAGCTCTATCCATTGTCAAATAGTAAAACACTTGACGGCAAAGGCGTTGCTGGAACTTTAAACAGTAAAGATTACCAGTTAGTAAATGAAAAAACAGCTAGAAGTATTGTCAATAATTTTCCGCAAGTTGATGCTTTAAACTATACCTCGAGTTACTTGATTGCGGGCAATGAACTTTTAGGTTACGTTGCCGTGGGGGATGAGATTAAGACTAACGCTGCAGAACTAATTAAACAAATTAAAGCTTTGAATATCACGCCCGTGATGCTAACTGGGGATAATGAAAATGTTGCCCAAAACATTGCCCAAAAACTAGGAATTACAGAAGTTCATTCAGGTTTAATGCCGCAAGACAAGCAAAAAATTGTGGCTGAATTGCAAAATAAAGGGCAAAAGGTAATGATGGTCGGTGACGGTATCAATGATGCCCCTAGCTTGGCTAAAGCTGATATTGGTGTAGCCATTGGTGCAGGTACTGATGTTGCGGTGGATTCAGCTGACGTGGTCTTAGTTAATAGTGAACCACTGGATATCATTAGTTTTTTGAAACTAGCGCAGCATACCCAAAGAAAAACTGTCCAAAATTTATGGTGGGGTGCTGGCTACAATATTGTGGCACTACCACTTGCTGCTGGTATCCTAGCTCCATGGGGGATTTTACTTTCCCCAGCAGTCGGTGCGATCTTAATGTCGCTCTCAACTGTAATAGTAGCTATTAATGCTGAAACACTAAAAATATAAAGATTTAATTAAGGCACTCAATAAGAGTGCTTTTTTGCTAAAATAAAATAAATTTTAAAATTTTAAAATGATACCCCTTTTATTTTAAAATATTGAAAATAATACTAAAAACCTGTATTATAAGTGCAAGAGAATATTACTGCTTTAATAGCTTAAATACTAACATTTGAAAAAGGAGATTTAGTATGAGTAAAGAAGAATACCGTGTTGAAAGTGATACAATTGGTCCTGTTAAAATTCCTAAAAATGCACTGTGGGGTCCTCAAACTGAAAGAAGTCGTAAAAATTTTCCCAGTGGTGAATTAATGCCGCTTGCAATTATTCGTGCTTTTTTACATTTAAAAAAAGCTGCAGCTGAATCGAATGTAGAAGTTGGCGCTGAACCAGCAGAAAAAGGGCAGGCTATTGAGGAAGCAATAGATCAACTATTAAAATTAGATGATCATGAATTGCGTCAAGATTTTCCTTTACACGTATTACAAACCGGTTCTGGTACTCAGAGCAATATGAACGTTAACGAAGTAGTAGCTAATCTAGCTAACAAGATGCATCCCAATTTGGATATTTTACCCAATGATGACGTTAACAGAGGACAATCTTCAAACGATACATATCCCACAGCAATGAATATTGTTGCAGTTGAAGCTTTAGATAAGCTTGAACCTGCTGTGCAACACTTAATTGACGAACTAAAAATTAAGCAGGACAAGTATTGGAAAACCGTCAAAGTTGGCCGTACTCACCTACAAGATGCTACTCCGATAACTTTCGGTCAAGAGGTTTCTGGCTATATTTCAGCTTTAAAACATGATTTATCTTATATAAAAGAACTTAAGCCGACATTATATGAACTAGCAATTGGTGGTACTGCTGTTGGGACAGGCCTCAATGCTGCACCGGGAATGACTGTCAAAATTGCTGACAAACTATCTCAAGTTTATGGCCATGATTTTAAAGTTAATACCAATAAGTTTTGGGGTTTAGCTCACCATTCTGGCATAGATGTTGTCCATGGTGCTTTAAAAACCTTGGCTGCTGACATGTTCAAGATAGCTCAGGATATAAGATTCTTAGCATCAGGTCCCAGAGCAGGCTATCACGAACTTAATATCCCCGCTAATGAACCAGGTTCTTCGATTATGCCTGGCAAAGTAAATCCTACACAGGCTGAAGCGGTAACAATGGCCGCTGCGAAAGTCTTTGGCAATGACACTACAATTACTTTTGCCTGTTCACAAGGAAATTTTGAAATGAATGTCTACAAAACAGTTATGATCACCGCGTTTTTAGATTCATGTGATATTTTAACTGGAACTATTACAGGCTTTGCTGATAAAATGATTGCTGGTTTGACTGTTAATGCTGCAAAAATGGACGATCTGCTTGAGAGTTCTTTGATGACAGTGACTGCCTTGTCACCTCATATTGGCTATCACGCAGCTGCTAAGATTGCACAGACTGCTGATAAAGAAGGAACAACGCTTAAAGAAGCAGCCCTCAAAAGTGGCAAATTAACTGAAAAGGAATATGATGAATGGATGGATTACATGGAGATGACCAATATATCTCAGACTAATCCTGAAAAATAAATCTTTTAAATTTCTGTAGAGGAGAAATCAATGGGTAAATTTATTTTTACGCCTAATAAGGCTTCTGAAATACAAGAAAATTACGACGCAATTATAATCGGTGCAGGTGGTGCCGGCTTAACTGCAGCTATTCAGGCTCATGAATTAGGACTGAATGTTGCTGTCTTTGAAAAGAATTCTGATTTAGGTGGGAACACAAACAGGGCTTCTTCTGGAATGAATGCTTCTGAAAGTCTTGTTCAACTAAAACAGGGAATTATAGATGATAAAGAAGATTTTTACCGTGAAACTCTCAAAGGCGGAGGATTGATGAATGACCGTGAACTTCTACGCTATTTTGTCGATCATTCTGCTCTTGCAATAGATTGGCTAAAAGATCACGGTATAGAGCTAACTAATTTAACTATTACTGGTGGAATGAGCAAAAAGAGAGCTCACCGTCCTGCTTCAATGGCACCAGTAGGTAATTATTTAGTAACTGGAGCTTTAAGGCAAATACAAGAAGATAAAATACCAGTTTTTAATAATGCAAAAGTAACTAAGCTTTTACAAGATAACAAACAGCAAGTAACTGGTGTTCAGGTTGATACTCTGAATGGACAAGTAAAAGTAAGTGCAAAGGCTGTTCTTTTAGCTTCAGGTGGCTTTGGTTCGTCTAAAGAATTAATTAAAAAATATCGTCCTGACCTTGTAAATTATAAGACTACGAATCAGCCTGGTGCTACTGGCGATGGTTTAAAGCTTGCTAGTCAAATTGATGCACAGCTGGAGCAAATGGACTTTATTCAAGTACATCCAACTGCACAAACTGATAGTGACCACGTCTACTTGATAGGAGAAGGCTTAAGAGGAGAAGGAGCTATCCTAGTTAACAAATCTGGTAAAAGATTCATCAACGAGTTAAGTACACGTAAAATTGTTTCTGACGCAATTAGCAACTTAAATGAAAACGGCGCTTTTTTGGTTTTCGATCAAGGTATTAGAAATAACTTTACTGCCGTTGAATTTTATGATCACGTAGGATTGGTTAGTCATGGAGAATCAATTTCTGATCTAGCTCAAAATATTGGTGTCACAGCTTCCAACTTGAACGAAACTATTACTAATTGGAATGAGTCTGTCACAAATAAAACAGATAAAGAATTTGGCAGATCAACGGGAATGGAGCATAAAATTGCGCAGGGACCATTCTTTGCAATTCATATTAACCCGGCCATCCACTATACTATGGGTGGTATCCATATAAATCCCCAAACCGAAGTTTATGATACAGATGGCAACATAATTAAAGGACTCTATGCTGCGGGAGAAGTTTCAGGTGGATTACATGGAAATAACCGAATTGGTGGCAACTCGATTGCTGAAACAGTCATTTTTGGTAGGCAAGCAGGAATACAAATGAGCAAGTTCGTCAAAAACCAATAACTATAATTTAACTAAATTAGTGTTTGAAAAAGAATTGTCAGCCATTGGCAATATTGTTAGGTATTTTGCTAGATTCCACTTTTGTAAGCTGTGGTTTTGCACTGATGTGTCTATTAATATTATAGCTTTATATAAATAAGATTATATTTAATAAATTTTAAGTTCTTTGTCGTTTAGCAACGGCGAAGGGCTTTTTTTATTATTTTTGGTTCCTAAATAAGCGCTATGTCGAAAATACTAATTTTTGCATTATTGACAAACCGAATTTTAAATATGTAAGACTGTTTTTATTTTTTAAAAATTTAAAAAATAAATTATTTATTTTAAATATTGCAAATAACGGAAATAAAATTTATAATATTTATGTAAGTGATTACATTTTTAAAAAATTCGAAAGGAAATGACTTAATGAATAAAAAAGTATTATTGGTTGGAGACGGAGCTGTAGGTTCAACTTTAGCAAATGATTTGCTGCAACATACTAGTGTTGACGAGTTAGTAATCTGTGATGTGCTCAAGAAACGTCCGGTGGGAGATTCAATGGATTTGGAAGATATACTGCCTTTTACAGGCGAGTGTAATATTCATTCCGGTGAATACTCCGATGCAAAAGATGCTGCTGTGGTTGTGATTACAGCAGGCGTTCCCCGCAAGCCAGGAGAAAGTCGGCTTGATCTTGTGAATAAAAATGTTAGCATCTTGAAAAGTATCATTCAACCAGTAGTCGAATCTGGCTTTGATGGTATTTTCCTAGTTTCTGCTAATCCAGTTGATATATTGACAACTTTAACCCAAAAATTATCCGGCTTTCCTAAAAATAAAGTAATAGGTACGGGAACTTCGCTTGACACTGCTCGTTTAAAAGTAGACTTAGCTAAGAGATTAAATGTTCCTGTAGCTGAAATTAATTCTATGGTATTAGGCGAACATGGTGATACATCTTTTGAAAATTTTGATGAATCAACTGTTAGCGGTAAATCACTAAAAGAACTTGCTAATATTGATGATCATATTCTGAACCAAGTGGAACTGAATATTCGTCAAAAAGGTGGAAAAATCATTGAAAATAAGGGTGCAACATTTTACGGCATTGCGATGATGTTAACGCAAATTGTTACTGCAATATTGACTAATCGTTCAATTGCTTTGCCTTTATCTGCACCAATTAATGGTGAGTATGGTATTAAAAGCAATCTTTATTTAGGCACTCCTGCAGTAATCGACGGGTCTGGAGTCAGTCAGGTTATTGAAACTGAACTTTCAGAACCTGAAAAGGCAAAGATGGTGAACTCGGCTGCCAAAATGCAGGAAGTGCTAGATAATATCACTTTAGATTAATTAAAAAGAAGGCATAAATAATGCAGGTTGGAAAAAGAATTTTTTTACAAAGGAATCTTCCGCAAAAGGAATTAATTGCTGCATATAAAAAGCTGCCCTCATCAAATGTAGCTGACTGTATGAATAGGACAGGAGCAATGGCGCCCAGAATTAGACTGATGTCGCACCCACATGAAGAAATGTGTGGTCCAGCTTTTACAGTTCATAATCGTCCTGGTGATAACTTAACTATTTATGCGGCTTTAAAGTATTGCCACGAAGGCGACGTGGTTGTCATTGATAATGAAAATGACAATACTAGGGCGGTTATAGGTGAAGTAATGATGACATGGCTGCGCGATCAAAGACATGTAGCTGGTGTAGTTGTTGACGGACCTATACGAGACATTGATAGTTTAAGCAACTGGGATTTGCCTATTTATGCGGTAAGTACAACTCCGGACGGTCCCTACAAGGAAGGACCGGGAGAAATAAATGTACCGGTTTCTTGTGGTAACGTCAGTGTTAACCCCGGTGACGTCATTTTAGGTGACGCTGACGGTGTTATCAAAATCGCTTTGGAAGAAGCATCTGAATTGTTGCCGATTGTTCAGGATTTTCATGAAAAAGATGAAGCAAAAGCTGCTAGTTTTCATGATGGTTCAGGAAATATAGATTGGCTTGATGATGAATTAAAGAATAAGAATTATGAAATTATCGACGATTTTTATCGTCCGGGAAATTAAAAATTATAGGTAATTACTATGAAAACACTTGAAAAAGTTAATTATAAGGGCTTTATTTTACCTTTAGTGATTGGCGTTATCCTATGGTGCATCACGCCTTTGCGTCCGGCTGGCTTGTCTGCTCCCGCATGGGAGATGTTTGCCGTTTTTGTAGCAACTATTGTTGGCTGTATTACAAAGCCTTTGCCCATAGGCGGTACTACTTTGATTGGACTGATAGTGACAGTATTAGTTGGTTTGGCTCCAATCAAAGATGTTGTAGATCCCAAAACTGGTAAAGTAACCACTGGTATTCTTAGCGCCTTTAGTAATTCTGCTTCTTGGCTAATTGCTATGGCTTTTATCATGGCATATGGTATTAGCAAAACTGGTTTAGGTAATCGGATAGCGTATTGGATGATTAAAAAATTTGGTAAGAAGTCCATTGGTATCGGCTATGCAATTACTGGTTTGGAATTAGTTTTAGGAGCTTTAATACCATCAAATAGTGCACGTACAGGTGGTGTAGTTTGGCCTGTAACAGAATCAATCTCTAAAGATTATGATTCCCAGCCTAACGATCCTTCAAGAAAGAAAATTGGAGCTTATCTTAGTTTTACCGCTTTCCATGCCAACATTCTGTCAACTGCTCTGTTTATTACAGGTGCTGCTCCTAATATGGTTGCTTCTCAAATGGCGGCACAGAAAAATTATAATATGACCTGGATCAGCTGGTTTACAGCTGCGATAGTTCCTGTTCTAGTTGCAACTATTATTATTCCAGTTGTGATTTATAAGATTTTTCCTCCAGAAATTAAAGAAACTCCCAATGCTAAAAAATGGGCCAGTGACCGTTTAGCAAAAATGGGACCAGTGACAAAGCCTGAAATGATTATGTCAATAGTATTTTTGCTGGCTATTATTTTATGGGTTTTATCCGGAATCTTCAAAATTCCTCAATTAGATTCTACTTTTGTAGCCTTTTTGGCTGTCGGCTTGTTGCTATTAACAGGCGTCTTAACTATGAAAGATGCTTTAAACCAAACTGGAGCTTGGAACATTCTAATTTGGCTATCAATTTTAATATTTATGGCAAGTAAACTTATTTCCTTTGGCTTCATTGACTGGTTCTCCAAGACTATTCAGACTAGTCTTCACGGAATAAGCTGGCAAATAGTATTAGCTGTTTTAGTGATATTGATGTTTTACACCCACTACTTCTTTGCCAGTGGTACTGCACATATGACAGCATTATACCTGCCATTTTTATCTGTTGCTGTTGCTACAGGAGCTCCATTAGGATTATCAGCTATGCTCTTGGCGTTTACCGGTGCAATTAATGCTTCAACTACTCACTATGCTAACGGACCGGCCTCTATATTAGCTACAACTGGCTACATTAAGCAGAGTGAATGGTGGAAATATAATTTTATTTTAGGAATTCTCTATTTACTGATTTTCGGCGTAATAGGCACTTTATGGATGAAAGTTATTGGAATTTGGTAAATGCTTAAGGCAAACAATTTTATAACAAATGATGGTATTCGAATAACTTATTACGATACATTAAAAAGTGGTCAGCCTATTTTAGCGGTTCCTGGCATAGGTAGTTCTGCAACATTATGGCAAGAAGCTGTAAAGCTTTTCACAGAAGATTATCGCTTTATCATAATTGATCCTCGAAATCAGGGACGTTCTCAAAGAACGTTTAAGGGGCAACGTATTAGTCGCCATGCAGCTGATTTAGCCGAGCTCATTAGCAGATTAGATTTAAAAAATATTATTGCTGTTGGTAATTCCATGGGAGCCGCAAACATTTGGGCTTATGTTTCACTATTTGGCTTTCAAAGATTGCAGGCAATTGTTGACTTAGATCAACCTCCCAAAATGATTCAAGACAGCACCTGGCACTATGGATTTAAAGATCTAACTTGGAAAAATTATCCGGATTATTTAAAGGCAGATCTGGGCAATGGTATTTTTGCTCATATCAATGATGAGATGTTTAAAAAGGCCAAAATTGAAGCCCAAAAATATCCGTATAATGCTGAAGAAAATTATCTTTGTCGAATAGATCATGCTGAGCAGGATTGGCGGGACGTTTTAGTTAGCTTAAAAGTTCCTATGCTCGTTTTAGCAGGACAAAATTCACCCTTTTTTGATTATCATTTTGCCTATGCTACAAGAGAATTGAATCCTAAAATTGACACAGGAATAATAGCAAATTGTGGTCACTTAATTCAGGCGGAACAGCCTCTGAAAATGTATCAAGAAATCATGAAATTTTTGCAAGAATTTTAGCTAAAGTGAGAACCAAATAAATGGATAAAACAATAGAGCTCAATTTAAATTTTCCAGACACAAAAACAAGATGGGAAAATTTCTTAATCAATCAGGGAATTACAGATTTCAGCTCCCGCGAAGTTGACGTTCTTGATCATAGTATTGGTTTAATAGATGAAGATGGCCATTTGGTTGGAACTGGTAGTATTGCGGGCAAAGTTCTTAAATACATAGCTGTGTCAAATGATGAAGCTGTTCACGGGGCACGCTTTAATCAAATAGTTTCGGCTCTGCAAGAATACCTTTTTGGTCAGAAAATTTATCATTCATTCGTATTTACCAAGGCAAAATATTCTTCTAGTTTCGCCCATTTAGGTTTTAATGAATTGGCTCATACTGATACTGCGGCTTTTTTAGAAAGTGGAACACCGAGTATTCAAGACTTTTTAGCCAAGATGCCTAGAATTAAAAACCAAAATCAAAAAGAAGTTGCAGCAATTGTTATGAATGCTAATCCATTTACTTTGGGCCACCAAAAGTTAGTACAACTGGCAAGTAGTGAAAATGATTTAGTTTATGTTTTTGTAGTAGCTACAGATGCTTCTTTATTTAAAACATCTGAAAGAATGGATTTGGTAAAAAAAGGAACTGCTAACTTTAATAACGTGGTGGTAGTCAGTGGTGGGGATTACCTAGTTTCACGCTCGACATTTCCAGCTTATTTTTTAAAGTCACCTGATGAACTAATTACAACGCAAACGGCGATTGACGCTTTAATTTTTAAAAATATTATTGCACCCGAATTGACAATTAAGAAACGTTATCTGGGTACTGAGCCATTTTCGAGGACGACTAATTTCTATAATCAAAGTTTACAAAAAATACTTAGTCCCACTATTGAGGTTAAAATTGTGCAACGCTTTCGTGATAACGAGAAAATAATTACGGCAACTAATGTGCGCCAATTGATCAAAAATAGTGATTTAAAAGATATTTCCACTCTAGTTCCACCAACTACAATGAATTTTATAAATGACAATTATCAAATTTTACAAGAAAGAATCAAGAAAGGAATGAACATTGATGGAAATTAAAACTGTTGGAGTAGCAGGAACATTAGAATCTTCGGATATTCAGATAATGATTTCTGCTGGTCAAAATGGGATTGAAGTTGATCTGGATTCAGAGGTAGCTAAATCATACGGTGATCAGATCAAAAAGGTAATAACTGAAACCCTTAATAAATTTGGTATTACTAACGCAAAAGTTAAGGCTACTGACAAAGGAGCTCTTGACTGCGTGATTGCTGCAAGAACATTAGCGGCTGCGCAAAGAGCAACTGAAACTACTGATCAGCCAAGATTGGAGGTATTGCAATAAATGACTTATGTTAAAAATCGTTTGCGTCGAACAATGATGTTTGTACCAGGTAATAATCCTGCAATGGTTAAAGACGCTGGCATTTATGGAGCGGACTCTATTATGCTGGATTTAGAAGATGCAGTTTCATTAACTGAAAAAGACGCAGCCAGAATGTTAGTATTTAAGGCTATTAAAACAGTTGACTTTGGCGGTGCTGAAATTGTCGTTAGAATTAATGGTCAAGACACTCCCTTTTATGACCAAGATGTCAAAGCTATGGTTCGCGCTGGAGTAGATGTTATTCGCCTGCCTAAAACTGAATCGGCCGCCATGATTAAAAAATTAGTGGCGGATATGGAAAAAGCGGAAGAAGAATACGGTATTCAAAAAGACTCTATTGGTGTTATGGCAGCGATTGAGAGTGCAAAAGGTGTTCTCAATGCTCCTGAAATTGCAACTGCAACCCCATTAATGATGGGCTTAGCTGTTTCCGGTGAAGACTATACTGCCGATATGCACACACACCGTTATCCAGATGGGCGTGAACTTGAATTTGCCCGCAACATGGTCTTGCAAGCCGCTAGAGCAGCCGATGTTTATGCTTTCGATACTGTGTTTTCTAATATGAATGATACAGAAGGATTTTACCGTGAAACAAAATATATCTATGAACTGGGTTATGATGGTAAGTCTTTAGTTAATCCAAGACAAATACCTATGGTTAACAAGGTATTTAACCCTACTAAAGAAGAAATTGAAAATGCTCTTTCTGTCCAAAATGCTATTCAAGAAGCAAAGGCAAAAGGCTCAGGCGTTATTTCAATGAACGGTAAAATGGTCGACAAACCAGTTGTTGAGAAAGCTAACCGTGTTATTGAAACAGCTAAAGCATCGAATTTAATTGATGAGGAGGGTAATTACATTGGAGAATAAAGTAAAACGCAATTTGCCTGATGATTTGATGACAAAAATGAATCTTAAACCATTCGAATCTGTGGAAATAGGTAATCCTGAAGTAAAAAGAGTGGCTCCTAAAGTACAAGTTACTACGGGCGAATCAAAAGTGGTAGATTCTTTAGAAGATGTTATTAAGAAAACTCTAAAAGACGGTATGACCATTTCGTTCCACCATCATTTTAGAAATGGTGATTTTGCTTTTAATAAAGTAATGAATTTAATTATTAAAATGGGTTATCAAAACTTAACTTTAGCCCCATCTTCCTTAACTGGTGTTATGAATGACACTGTAATTGAAGCAATAAAAAGGGGTGTCATTACCAATATCACATCCTCTGGAATGAGAGGTAGTTTAGGTGATTTTGTTTCCCATGGTGGTCTGGAAAACCCAGTAATTTTCCGTTCTCATGGCAATAGGGCCCGTTCTATTGAAGAAGGGGAAATCAAAATTGACGTGGCATTTTTAGGAGTCCCAAATGCTGACCCAGCTGGTAATGCTAATGGTCAAGAAGGGGATGCAGTTTTTGGATCCTTGGGCTATGCTTTGATTGATGCACAATATGCGGATAAAGTAGTTTTGTTGACTGACAATATTGTTGATTATCCGAATACGCCTGCCTCAATTAAACAAACTCAAGTCGATTATGTTGTGCAGGTTGATCAAATTGGTGATGCTGATAAGATTGGTTCAGGGGCAACTCGTTTCACCAAAGATCCTAAAGAACTGAAAATTGCACAAACTGTTAATCAGGTAATTACAAATTCACCCTATTATAAACAAGGATTTTCTTTCCAAACTGGGTCTGGAGGAGCTGCGTTGGCAGTGACCAGATACCTAAGAGAATCTATGCTAAAGGATGGGATTAAGGCATCATTCGCGCTAGGCGGTATCACTAAGCCTACGACTGATCTTCTTGAGGAAGGCCTGGTCAAGAAAATCATGGATGTTCAGGACTTTGACAAGGGTGCTGCAGCTTCAATGGCCCAAAATAAAAACCAACAGGAAATTGATGCTTCCTGGTACGCTGATCCTCATAATAAAGGAGCTGTAGTAAATAACTTAGATGTGGCTATTCTTTCAGCTTTGCAAATTGATACCAATTTTAACGTTAACGTAATGACAGGCTCCGATGGTGTTATTCGTGGTGCCATAGGTGGTCACCAGGATGCGGCTGCAGCAAAAATGACTATTATCACTGCTCCGCTAGTACGTGGACGCAATGCTACAGTAGTACCAGAAGTGGAAACAGTTGTTACACCAGGAGATTCAATTGATGTTTTAGTGACCGAAAGAGGAATTGCGATTAATCCCCGCCGTAAAGACTTAATAGCTGCTTTTGCTAAAGTTCCTGAGCTCAATATTGTTGACATCAAAGAACTTCAAGAAATGGCGCAAAAACAGGTTGGAATTCCCAAGCCTCTAGAATATACTGATCGTGTTGTTGCTTTAATTCAATATCGGGATGGCACTATTATTGATACAATTAAGCAAGTAAAAGATTAACTAATTATTTTAATAAAGTGTGAGAATGAGGCTAAGACTTGTTCTCACACTTTTTAGTTATAATATAAAAATAGAAAGAAGATGATAAAATGGTAAAAACAATATTTGCTGAAGGAGAACCACAGAGTATTACAGAGGTATTAGCAAATAAAGATGAAAGAGCAGAGTTGCAACAAACAACATTTCAAAAGTTTCCTGAATGTACGCTACTGGATGTTAAATTAAACATTCCTGGCCCTATCAAAAACAATCACTATTTAAAAGAAATTTTTGCTTCAGGTATTCTAAATTTGGAAGAAATTTTGCAAAATAGCCAGTTACCTTTTACTTTGTATAAACATTGGGAGAGAGCTACAGGTTCAGAAAATTTTTATCTTGTTGATGCTAATTATCGTTCAGTTAAAAAAAAGGCAGTTGAATTTGAGAATAAGCAAAAAATTAATCGGTTATTTGATGCCGATGTATTAATTAGAAAACAAAAACAGGCAATATCCCGCAAAGATCTAGGCTTGCCTGTGCGCAAATGCTTTTTATGTTCAAAACCTGCTAAAGAATGCGCTCGTTCAAGAACACATTCAGTTGCAGATCTGCAAAATTATATTACTAGCTTATATAAAGAGAAGTTCTGTAAAAAATCCGCCAATTAAAGTGCTTCGTTTTTGCGTAGAACTCTTTCAGCTATACCTGAAGTGGTTATTAAATGTGTTATTACGCCGGATCTGAGAGCCCCCAAAAGCGCATCTTCCTTAAACCGGTTTTTAACAATTACAAATCGATCAGGAACTGCTAAAATGTCTGAAAGACTGATGCCAGATATGTGGGGCTCAATAGGGCTATAAAAGCGACCTTTAATATCATACGGTCTGCCAAAAATAATCCCTGCTAACTGATTTTTTTTAATCCCTGTAAACAGCTTATCAGCGTAATGATCCATAAAAAATTGTCCAGATTCCAGCGATTGCATGGTACCGATGCTTGCAAACACCAGGTCAAGTTTTGAAAAATACTTTTCAATATATTGATAATAGGGCTCTTGCTGAATTTTTTTGACTAGTCCCGGATCAATGGCATAAAGAGGAGCGGGAAAAGTTAGACTTTTTGCATTAAATTTGTCAGCAGCATGTTGAATAAGTGGCTGCTTGCGTTTGCTAGCATTAACCACCTGACCCAATAGTTGAACAACTGTCAGGTCAGGGCGAGTTTCTGTTGAAAAATCATCAATAATATCCCTTAAAAGTGTTCCCCATGTAAGACCAACAACATTGGCAGACGTAATATAATTTTGAATTTGTTTTGCCGCAAAATTGACAATCATTTCATTGTCTTGGTTTTTAGTTTCTTTATCTTCTAAGATATAAACTTCTTTCAGATCAAAAAGGCTTTGGAATTTTCGTTCCAAATTTTGTGCTCGTTTGGGGCTTTGATAAATGCTAATCTTAACAATCCCTTTATTTTCAGCTTCATCAATTGCCTTGGCTATCAGATAACGGGAAAGGTTATACTTCTTTGAGATTTCAGCAATATTCAGTTTGCTCAAGAAGTAGTCATGTGCAATATTTGCAAGCTGTTCATCTGTTAATAATGTCATTTATTTATTCCTATTCTGTCTACTTGGTATTTGTTTTAATTATATTAGAAAAAGCGCTTTATTACTATGACCAAAACAATATTTTAAAAGATAATAATTCTCAAAGGGAGTGTTATTGTCTAAATATTCTTTTATTCTAGCAAATCACCAAATTTGGCATTAGTTACTTTTTGCAAATCCTGCGGTTTTAAAAAAACGCTCCGACCAACTTTACCACTCGAAACTGCAATTTCTTGTTCTTGCAGCATACTTTTATCAAGAAAAATAGGAATGTAGTGTTTAAAGTAAATCCCAATCGGAGTATTTGCACCATGAACATAGCCAGTTGTTTTTGCTAAATCTTTTAAAGGAAGCATTTCACACTTTTTATTTCCTGAAATTTTAGCCAGTTTTTTCAAGCTTAAATGTTCAGTCACGGGGATTACACCAACAACAGTTGGGATTTTATTGCCAGAACACACGAGTGTTTTATAGACCAAATGTTCATTCTCGTTTAAAATGGATGTATCCATTTGGGCTACACCACCTGAATCTTCATGTGTAGCAAATTCTGCTTGTCGGTATGGAATCTTATCTCTATCCAATATTTTTTCTACTAGTGTTTTTTCAATCTTATTTTTCTTTTTTGACATTAATATCACCTTTTTAATGATAGCATTGATAAAAAGGAAAATAAAAAGGGAGTTAAAAAAATAATGAAATTATTAATTATTAAAATTGAAACCAGCCATGAAGTTGAAGATGCTTTAAATATCTACAGTCAAGATGTATTGCACTGTTTAGGGACTGAATCACGCAAACGCTCTGATTTTGAGCAGGCTGGCTGGGAATCAGACTCCACGATTGTTAACCTCAGTGAGATAAACGACTTACCACAAGATTTACAATTTCTAGCATATTTTGATATTGAACAAGATAAAGCTGAACTGGTTGAAAAGTACCAGAAGAAATTAGCTGAGTTAAAAAGTTATGGTTTGCAAATTGGCAAAGCAAAAATAACCACTTCTTATATTAAAGACGAAGATTGGAACACAGTTTGGCAAAAATTTTATCATGTCATAAACTTTTCGCGGCATTTGGCAATTGTGCCAGAATGGGAAGATTATCAACCAGCTTTTAAAGATCAGCAGTTAATCAAACTTGATCCTGGTTTGGCATTTGGCACTGGCACACATAAGACAACGCAAATAGCATTAATGGGACTAGAACAAGCACTAACTGAGCCAAAAGCTGTCTGTGACGTGGGGACAGGTTCTGGTATTTTGGCCATTGCTTCTTCTTTATTGGGAGCCAGTTCTGTTGTGGCTACCGATATCTCGGATGAAGCTGTCACAGCGGCAAAAGAGAATATCGCTCTTAATCATTTGGCAAATATCAAGGTGGAAAAGGCTAGTTTGCTTAATGGTGTAGAAGGAAAATATGACATTATTATTGCTAATATTTTGGCGGAAATTCTGCTTGCGCTAATTCCTGAATTAAATGAACACTTAAATACAGGTGGTAAAGTGATTTTTTCGGGAATAGATTATACTCAGCTGGATAAAATCAAAGCCGCTTTGACAAAGCATGATTTTAAAATTGATTTGACAATCGAGCATGGGCGCTGGGTTGGATTAATTATAGAAAGAAAAGATAACTAAAAAGAGTTATAATAGATAATTAAATTAGTAAGGAATTAGTAAGTTGCTTGATAAACTAAAAAACATACCTTTAATTAGCAAATTAAATAGTTATAAGGTAATGCCAGTAATATGGTGGAGCATTTTAGTTGTTATCTTACCCCTTATTTTCAGTCTATTAAGAATAGGGACTATTTGGCGGGTAGGATTACTTTTTATACTCCTTAACAGTATAATCAGCTATCATATTGGTAAGTTGATTAAAACAATTAATCTTAAACATTACTGGCTGCTATTTATGCCAGGCTGTTTTTGCCTAATTGTTTTATTCAAATATGCTAATTATAACTTTTTATTTGGACTAATTTATCTTATTTTAGAGATTTTTGGTGTAATGGATAACCAAATATACGGGTAATATTAGAAGGGTCGGTTTATATGTCTAAGTACATTGAGATGACGCACGAGCAGGTGATAGATACCTGCAAGAAGTATATGAACGATAAGCAAATTGCTTTTGTTGAAGAAGCATACGAATTTGCTAAAAATGCGCACAGTGAGCAAAAGAGAGCTTCCGGACAGCCTTATATTGTTCATCCCACTCAAGTTGCTGGAACTCTTGCCAAATTAAGTCTTGACCCTGATACTATAGCGGCAGGTTTTTTACATGATACTGTTGAAGATACACCAGTAACTAATGATGATATCAAAAAAAAGTTTGGTAAAGATGTAGCTTTTATTGTTGATGGGGTAACAAAACTAAATAAATATCAGTATAAGTCACACCAAGAGTTTTTAGCTGAAAATCACAGGAAAATGTTGATCGCAATGGCTAAAGATATCCGTGTAATTATGGTTAAGTTGGCTGATAGACTGCACAACATGCACACTTTAGAACACTTGCGTCCTGATAAGCAGCGCCGAATTGCATCTGAAACAATGGATATTTATGCGCCTTTGGCGGATCGGTTAGGTATTGGTACGATCAAATGGGAACTTGAAGACATGAGTTTTCATTATTTGAACCCTAAAGCATACTATCGCATTGTTAATTTAATGAGTCTTAAACGTAGTCAAAGAGAAAATTATATCCAAGATGCAATTAAGACACTCAAAGACAGTTTAGATAGCTTAGGTATTAAATACGAGATCTATGGTCGGCCAAAGCATATTTATTCCATTTACAAAAAAATGGTCAATAAGCATAAAGACTTTAATGAAATTTATGACTTGTTAGCCGTACGCGTGATAGTCAAAACGGTGAAAGATTGCTATGCGGTTTTAGGTGCTGTTCATACTAAATGGAAACCAATGCCAGGTCGTTTTAAAGATTATATTGCTGTACCTAAAGTAAATGGTTACCAGTCACTCCATACTACGATTATTGGCCCCGGGGGTCGACCGCTGGAAATTCAGATTAGAACTGAACAAATGCACGAAGTGGCTGAATACGGTGTGGCTGCCCACTGGGCTTATAAAAGAGGTAATTTAAAGGGCGTAGAGCAGACTAGCTCTAATGAAAAATTGGACATGGTCCGTGAAATTTTAGAATTAAAAGATGAAACTTCAGACGCCGATGAATTTATGAAAAGCGTTAAGAGTGAAATCTTTTCAGATCGGGTTTATGTTTTTACGCCTAAGGGTGAAGTTTACGAATTACCCAAAGGCTCAGTGACTCTCGATTTCGCCTATGAAATTCATACTCAAGTCGGCAGCCATTCAGTTGGAGCCAAGGTAAATGGTAAATTGGTACCATTGGATTATAAACTTAAAAATGGCGACGTAATTGAAATCATGACCCAATCTAATGCCAGTCCTTCTCGTGATTGGGTGGACATGGTCAAAACTTCACGCGCCCGCAATAAAATTCGCCGTTACTTTAGAAACCAAGATCGTGACCACAGCATTGAGCAGGGTGAACAAATGGTTGCCGAAAAGCTCCGCGATCAAGGTCTTGCGCCTAAAGAGTTTATGTCAAAAGAGCATATCGAGCCGCTTTTGGACCAATTAAATTACCATAACGCTGATGAAATGTATGCCTCAATTGGTTTCGGTGATCTTTCAGCTATTGGCGTAGTTAACAGATTAACAGCAGACTTGCGGCGTGAAGATGAAAGAAAAAAGCAAAAGCAGCTTGAAGAAGAAATATTAAATTCAGGTCAGAAATCTGTTTCGGAGCCTCAACCCCATAAAAAAGATTCTAAGGCAATGAAGATCAAGCACAAAAATGGGGTTATGATTCAAGGAATTAGTGACTTGATGCTTCATTTGGCTAAATGCTGTAACCCTGTTCCGGGCGACGAAATTGTGGGCTATGTGACTAAAGGACGCGGCGTTACTATTCATCGTGCTGATTGTCGCAATATAGTCAATAACGACGAAAGCAAGGGCAGGTTGATCGAAGTTCAGTGGGAAAACGTTGAAGAAAATAGTGCCCAAGCTTTTAACGCTAACATTGAAGTTTTTGGCTATAACAGAGGGAAACTGTTGACTGATGTCATTACTAAATTAAACACATTAACTCCTAATATTAATAATATTTCTGGTAAGGTTAATGAGGATAATATTGCTCACATTTACGCCACAGTAGCTGTTAATAATTCGGCGCAATTAGATGGTATTTTAACTAAGTTACGCGATATTCCGGATATATATCAAACAAGGAGAGCAGATAATTAATGCGGATTGTCATTCAAAGAGTAAATCATGCCAGCGTCAATATTGCTGGCAAGGTAGTAGGAGAAATTAACAAGGGATTCCTGCTTTTAGTCGGTTTAAAAGACGGAGACGATTCTGATGTGGTCAAAAAGGCGGCTGCAAAAATAGCCAAAATGCGCATTTTTGAAGATGAGGATGGCAAAACCAATTTGGCAATTAAAGATGTTGGCGGACAAATATTAAGCGTGAGCCAATTTACCTTGTTAGCTGATACTAAAAAAGGCAATAGACCAAGTTTCATTAAAGCTATGAAACCGCCAAAATCTCAGGAATTATGGCAAGATTTTAATCAAGAACTCGTCAAACTAGGCTTAACAGTTGAAACTGGTGAATTTGGGGCTGATATGAAAGTAGATTTACAAAATGATGGACCATTCACGATAGTACTTGATTTGTAAAAAATAAGCCGCAATGCTAGTTTAAGTTGACTTTTTGTCTTGAAAACTATAAGCTAAAAAAAGAATTATCAATGACAAAGACTGAAGTTTAGTATTTTTTATACAGAGACCGCTAATTACGCTGAAAAGGCGGAAAAAACTAACTGTGACCCCTTTACCAGATAATATTCGCTTCGCGAGCGTTATTCGCAGCAGGTAAAAGGTGGTACCGTGCTAATTCAGAGCGCCCTTGATTTATTCAAGGACGTTTTTTAATTAAAAGGATGATTAAATGAGAGTGCAAAGACCCAAAGGAACAGTTGACATTTTGCCAGATGAATCTGGTTCATGGGAAAAAGTAGAGCAGATTCTGCGTGATTTTTTTAAGCAGGCAAATTACCGGGAAATTCGGACACCAAGTTTTGAAAACTATAATGTTTTTTCACGTTCAAGCGGTGAAACATCTGATGTAGTCGAAAAAGAAATGTATGATTTTAACGATAAAGGCGGCAGACACATCGCTTTACGTCCTGAAGGGACTGCCGGTGTCGTTCGTGCTTATGTTGAAGATAAGCTCTATGCACCAGAGGTAGCCAAGCCGTTAAATGTTTATTACATAGAATCAACATTTCGTTATGAAAGACCTCAAGCTGGACGTCAACGGGAATTTCACCAAATTGGCATTGAAAGTTTCGGCTCAGCTAATCCGTTAGCAGATGTAGAAACAATAGTTTTAGCTCATGATCTTTTAGCTCAACTGGGTGTTAAGAACTACGAGTTGCACATTAACACTTTGGGTAATGCTCAGGTGCGCCAAGATTATCATGATGCATTGGTAAATTATTTTATGCCCGTTAGAGATCAACTTTCAGATGACTCTAAGAGACGTTTAGAGAAAAATCCTTTGCGTATTTTGGATTCTAAAGATGAACAAGATAAGAAGTTCTTGCCAAATGCACCTAAGATAGTTGATTATCTGGATGAAGAATCAAAGGGAAACTTTGATCAGATATTGATGATGCTTGATCAACTGGATATTAAATATGTGATTGATAATGATCTCGTTCGCGGCCTTGATTATTATACGGGTGTAATTTTTGAATTTATGGTCGAAGATAAAAGTATTTGGGAATCAGCATCAACCATTTTAGGTGGCGGACGCTATGATAATTTGGTTGAAGAATTTGACGGACCAAAAACTCCAGCTGTTGGTTTCGGTATAGGAGAAGAACGCTTAATGCTTGTCTTGCACAAGCAAAATCCTGCACTTTTTGAAGATCAAGGAATCGACTTCTTTATCACAAATATTGGTGAAGAAGCAGCAATAAAAGCAGTTGAAATTGCTCGTTTACTTCGCAGTCAGGGCTTGAAAGTGCAATACGATGTTGACCAGAAGAAATTGAAAGCACAATTTAAAAAAGCTGATAGAGCTGAAGCAAAATACGTGATCACATTGGGTGCCAAAGAAATGGCGGCAGGAATACTGAATGTCAAAAGGCTTGCTGATGCAAAAACATTTAAGTTAGAATTAACTGATCTTGAAAATATGACTGCTGTCATGAAAAAATTGAAGGAATAATAAAATGGAACAAATGGAAAAAAGAACTGATTACTGTGGCAACATCACGACCGCTTACCTTAATCAAGAAGTAAATCTCTATGGTTGGGTTCAACGTGTACGTAATTTGGGTAACCTAGTATTTATCGATTTGCGCGATCGTGAAGGTATTGTTCAGGTAGTAGTAAATCATGACTCTGGTCAAAGCTTAATGGCAATGGCTGATTCTCTGGGAAACGAATATGTTATCCAAGTGAAGGGTAAGGTGGTTAAGCGTTCTAGCATTAATCCTGATATGAAAACGGGCGAAGTCGAAGTTGATGCTAAAGAAATCATAATTCTAAATAAATCGCAAAACCCTCCTTTTGAAATAAAAGATAATGTTGAAATAGCCGAACAGACCAGGCTAAAATACCGTTACTTAGATTTACGCAGGCCTGCATTACAAAAAGCAATTATTTTGCGTTCAAAAATATTACGCGCAACACATGAATTTTTTGATCAAAATGGTTTTATTGACATCGAGACTCCTATTTTAGGTAAGTCCTCCCCAGAAGGTGCCCGTGACTATTTAGTACCTTCAAGAATTTATCCAGGCAGCTTTTATGCTTTGCCACAATCACCGCAGCTTTTTAAGCAATTATTGATGGGTGCTGGCTTTGATAAATATTATCAATTAGCAAGATGCTTCCGTGATGAAGATTTGCGTGGTGACAGACAACCGGAATTTACTCAAATTGATATGGAAACTTCTTTTACTGATGAACAACAAGTACAAGATTATACCGAGGGCTTGCTGAAGAAAATCATGAAAGATGTCATGAATATTGATTTAAAAACACCAATTCCTCGTATTTCTTGGACTGATGCTATGAATAAATATGGTACTGACAAGCCTGATACCCGGTTTGGAATGCTTATTCATGATTTAAGCAGTATTTTTAAAGACAGTGACTTCAAAGTCTTCTCTGGAGCAATCGCAGATGGCGGCTTTGTTAAAGGTATCGCAGTCAAAGAGGGGGCACACAAGTATTCTCGTAAGCAAATTGAGCAAAAGCAAGACTATATCAAACGCTACCATGCAAAGGGCTTGGCCTGGGTCAAGTATGAAGATGGTGAGTTTTCTGGGCCTGTTTCCCGCTTTTTAACTGCTGAAAATAAGTCTGCTTTAATCGCTGAATTTGGTTTGCAGGGTGGAGAATTACTAGTATTTATTGCCGACAAATGGAAAGTCTGCTGTGATTCTCTTGATCATTTAAGACGGGAATTTGCAAAAGAAACCGCCATTATTCCTCAACATGAATTTGATTTTGTATGGGTAGTTGATTGGCCATTATTTGAATATGATGAGGGCTTTGGCAGATGGATTGCGGCGCACCATCCGTTTACAATGCCTGATGATGAAGGGATTAAATTACTAGATACTGATCCGCATAAAGCTCACGCCCGTAGTTATGATATAGTTATGAACGGGGATGAACTTGGCGGTGGCTCTATTCGTATTCATAAGCGTTCCATTCAAGAAAAAATGCTTAAAGCACTGGGCTTTTCGAAAAAACGTGCTTATGAACAATTTGGCTACCTGCTTGACGCTCTAGACATGGGTTTTCCACCACATGCTGGTCTTGCTATTGGCCTTGATCGGTTTGCAATGCTTTTGGCTGAAAAAGATAATATTCGCGATGTTTTAGCCTTTCCGAAAAATGCCAACGCCTCAGAGCCGATGATGCATGCTCCAGCACCAGTGTCTGACCAACAACTTTCAGACTTGGGTATTGAAGTTGAAGAACAATATCAGGATAGTGTTGCCAAAATTGAAAACAATTTGAAGATTCAAGCTGAAAAAGATGCAGCAAGAAATACTACTTGGGATTAAAAATTGGCAAAATAAAAAAAGAAGCACGAAGTGTAAGTACTTCATGCTTCTTTTTTTCCATTTTACTATTTAATTATTGGTCAATATTTGTAGATAAAGGAGTAATGGATGACAGGTAAATTTCATCGCGCGTTTGGTTGTTATGGTATTATTGGCAATTCAAACAGTTTAGTTGTAATTAAAAAGAATGGTGGCCCCTATATTAATCGCTTCGATCTGCCTGGAGGCAGTATAGAAGACGGTGAAAAACTGCTCGACGCTGTGAAAAGAGAAGTAAATGAAGAAACGGGGTTAGTCGTAGAGGATTGCGCTCAAATTGGCATAACCTCATTTGAATATCCCTGGGATTATCGACAATGGCATTTCAACCAACATATTTGTGTTTTTTATCGCATCAATGAGGTTAAAGGTAACATAAAAACTGAAGTAGAGCAGTTTATTGGTCAAGATTCTTTAGGAGCACTTTCAGTTCCATTAAACAAATTGACTATTGCAAATTCTTCACCTTTAGTACTAAAAGCAAAAGAATTTTTATTAGAACCAGCTTCATTTGATTTAGCCGATCAAACTTTTAAAACGTGGCAGGTTTTAGATAAACCAGTTTTTTAACATAAAAAAGCGACTAAGTTTTTACTTAATCGCTTTTTCGTTAAACTACTTTAAATCTTGTAAAAATGCTAATGCCTCTGCGTAGTTAGGCTCATTAGTTAATTCAGAAATTAATTCTCGGTATAAAACTTTCTTGTTTGCATCAACAATCCAAATGCTTCTGGAGTCAAATTTGGTGTCTGCAATAAATAAGCCCATATTTTTACCAAAATCAAATTCTTCATCAGATAAAAGTTTCATTTTAGTAACGTTTTCAGCTGCACACCAATTTTTTTGTTCTTCAGGTGTATTGGTAGAAATAGTATAGAAGTTAATATCTGCGAATTTGTCAACTTCGCTGTTAAAGTGTTTAGTAGAAATGCTGCAAACACTGGTATTAATATTCGGCACAACACTAATTAAAGTTGGCTTATCAATCAGTTCGTCTACTGTGGCAAATGAACCGTCAGCCTGTTTTACCTTAAAGTTAGGCAATTGCTCACCAATTTTAGGTGGCTCTCCGTTAGTTGACAGTGGTTCGTTTTTCATTGTTACTTGCATAATTTAACCCTTTCTTTTATAAATAAAATCTTTCCATGATCCAGTTTAAACTACAATTGTGTACAAGCCCAAGAAATTAGCTTTTTAATTATTTTCAGTATATGAAGTAATACGTCTGATAGCTTCTTTAATATTTTCTTCAGAAGAAGCATAGGAAAAGCGGACATACCCTTGGCCACCTGCTCCAAAATAGCTGCCCGGTGTGGCGCCCACTTTGGCTTTTTCAGCTAGATCATTAGCAAAAGCCACATCGTCACAGCCGAACTTAGCTGGAATTTTGGCAAAAATGTAAAAAGCACCTTCAGGTGTAGCTAAAGTATAACCATTTTTCTCCAGGCCCTCTTGTAAAATTTGCAAGCGCCGCTGGTATTTAGCACGCGCTGCAATATAGTCTTGTTCGCCGTTTTCCAAAGCTTCAGCCGCACCGATTTGGACATTATCAGTTACAGAAGAAATTAAAAATGAGTTAATTTTGATCATTGACTTCATTAATTCAGCTGGTCCGGCAATATAGCCGATTCGCCAACCAGTCATAGCAAAACTTTTGGATAATCCCGAAAGTAAAACTGTTCTTTCAGGAATGATTTGGGTCAATGAATAATGTTTCTTATCACCATATATCAACTCTGCATAAATTTCGTCACTAACCGCAAACATGTCGTAGTCAGTAATGACTTGGGCTAATTCTGCTAAGTTTTCTTTAGAATAGACGCGTCCAGTAGGATTTGAAGGGTCAGTAATGACAACTGCCTTCGCTCCTTTGCCTTCATTTTCCAGTGTTTCCTTTAATTTGGCTGGCGTTAATAAAAAATTATCGGCAGAAGTATCTACCTGAATTGGAATGCCACCAGCCATCTCGATAATGCCAAAGTAAACCCCCCAAACCGGAGTAGGAACTATGATCTTCTCTCCTGGATTTAAAAGGGCCATGGCGGCAATGTTCAGGCCTTCGGAAACTCCAACAGTCGCACACAATTCGGTTGCAGGATCATAATTTACGCCTAAACTTTGGTTTAGATACTTGCTCACTGCTTTAAGGTACTTCTTTTTACCAGCTTCTGGGGCATAATGAGAATCATCATTAGTAATATCATTAATTGCCGCTTGTTTAATATGTTCAGGTGTATTTAAGTCTGGCTCTCCGATAGTTAATTTAATTATTCCTGGGATCGTAGAAATTCTTTGGTTAAAAGAGCGAATCGCAGAATTAGGCAAATTTTTGATTTTAGTATTTATTTTTGCATTTAAGCTTTTTGCTAATTTTGGCATAAAAAGAACCTTCCTATTTTGATTGAAACCATATTATAACCCAGTATTAATCTGTTTGAAAATAAGAATAGCATTATTTTATTAAGTTTTATTTTAGTATGCTAATGCAATTTTTGTTATAGTTAAGAAAGGAGGGTGATGCAAAATGGACCAAAACAAAAAAGAGCAAAGATTAAAAGAGCTGACACCTGATCAATATCAAGTAACGCAACAGGCGGCAACTGATTATCCATTTAAAGGAAAATACGATGACTTTTACCAAAAAGGACTTTATGTAGACATAGTTTCCGGTGAACCTTTATTTTCTAGTGAAGATAAATATGATGCGGGTTGTGGTTGGCCTAGCTTTACCCGACCGATTAAGAAATTGGTTTATCATCGTGATCAATCACATAATATGGAAAGAACTGAGGTCAAGAGCCCAGATGCAGATTCGCATTTAGGGCACGTATTTGACGATGGACCAGCTGACCAGGGTGGATTGAGATATTGTATTAATTCTTCGTCTTTAGATTTTATCCCGTATGCAGACTTAGATAAAAGAGGCTACGGTGAATATAAAAAACTTTTTAAATAATAAAAATTATGTAAAAAACATGACCCGAGAGGATCATGTTTTTTTGTGTTCTGATTTAAACAATTTCTTGTTCCTTAAAGCTGCCGTAAACACGCTCAACTTCGGTAACGCTCATGAAGGCGTAGGGATCGCTTTTTTTAACAATGTGGACTATATCGTACATATCATAACGGTCGATCACGGTGATTAGGACTTTTTTCTCGTTATGACTGTATGCGCCCTCAACATCATGAAAAATGGTAATACCGCGGTGCATTTTCTCTTGAATGCCATCTATAATAGCGTGGGGTTGTTCAGTTACAATCGTTACTTGCAGCTTTTGGTGCTGGGTGTAGACAGCATCAATTACTCGGCCATTAATAAAGATAGTTAAAGCTGAATATAAAGCTCGTGTCCAACCAAATGCTAAACCGGCAGCCGCAATAATTAATAAGTTGATCAAAATGCTGATTTTGCCGTAACTTGTACCCGTTTTTCTTTGGATCACAATGCCAATAATGTCAAGTCCACCAGTAGAAATGCCATTTTTTAAAGCAAAACCTGTCCCGAGTCCATTGATCATTCCACCAAAAATAGCACAGACTAAGGGATCAATATGCATATTGACAGGTTGGATTACCCGCATCATGATTGAACCCAATATAACCGTAATAATGGTAAAAAACGTAAATTTATGACCTATTTTTAGCCAAGCAAGCAATAAAAGGGGCAAATTTAATACCAAATATAAAACAGAAGTTGGCAGTTCAACAGGTAAAAATCGTTCACTCATGGTATTAATTAACTGCGCAAATCCAGTGATTCCTGAAGAATACATGTGTCCCGGCGTCCAAAAGAAGTTTAGGGCAACGGCTACAGCCAACGAGTAGAAAAATGAAGCTGAAATTTTTGAAAGTAGATTATAACGTCGGTTAAAGGCATCAAGCTGATCCATTTATTTTATCCTTTTATCAATTTATTTAATCTGGATGTCAGTCTAACAAATTAATCTGCTGTGTCCAATAAATAAATGAGAAATAAGTAATTTTCTGCAAACAAAAGCAATCAGTCGAAGACAGATTGCTTAATTAAATTATTTGACTTTTAGGCAACTTATTAATCGTGAAATCTGACAGGGATAATATTCAATTTAAAATATACTAACACAATCAGCACGATTTTTAAGCTAAATTCCTTAAAAATTGTTTTAATTTTGCCAATGCTTTTTAATAAATTCCTCTCTACCGCCTGATTCTTCAAGAGCATAGCGTCTTGGATTTTTCTTGTAAAAATCTTGGTGATAATCTTCTGCAGGATAAAATGGCTTCGCTGGTTCAATTTTAGTAACTATTGGCTCATCAAATCTGCCACTATTTTGCAAAGCTGCTCTGGACTTTTCTGCTGTTTCTTTTTGCGCATCTGAATTATAAAAAATTACGGGACGATAATTATCACCACGATCTTGAAATTGTCCAGATGCGTCAGTCGGATCAGTTACTTGCCAATAATAGTCAAGCAACTTTTCATAAGGCATAACTTCAGGATTGTAAGTGATTTCTACTGCTTCAGTATGTCCCGTCATTCCTGTGCAAACCTGTTCATAGGTTGGATTAGGAACACTACCACCAGTGTAACCGGAAATCACCTTTTTAATTCCCGGTAAAGAGTCAAACGGTTTAACCATGCACCAGAAGCAACCACCAGCGAAAATAGCTGTATCTAATTTTTCTTTATTTTCATACATAAACTCTACACGCTTTCTATTGCTAGATCAGATTACTGTTTTACTCCATTTTATTTTGCCTAGTAGTTTACTGCAATTGATGAGCTTAAAATTATTAAACTTAGTAAATAATTAACTTAAATCTGTTTCTTTATCATAAAGCATACTGATCAAGTTCTATTACTTTATCATATTTTTTAGCAAATGCAGGTTGAACATTGTGTTCAATATCAATTACTGTGCCCGGGAAATTGAGAATCAAGTCAAAGACTTGACCGTAGCTTTCTTTATCTAAACCCGATAATGCTTCATCAACCAGTAATAACTTTTTATTGCGCAGTAGCAATCTGGCCAATTCTAACTTTCTTTTTTCTCCTCCAGATAAGGCATTGGCACCTTCACCAAGCCTCATATTCAGTGCATTCTCATTAGCAAATTTGGTTAATCCGACTTCATGTAAAACTTGTAAAATTGAAGTAGTCGGATAATTTTGACCAAGACACAAGTTAAAAAGCAGGGTACCGGTAAAAATGGTAGTTTCTTGGGCTAAGACACCGATATTGTCATAAATTGGTTTAGCATATAACTCCTTGCTGTATTTAATTGTTCCACCCAATAATTTGAGCTCGTTCAACATTGTTTTTACTATCGTTGTTTTACCGATGCCGGATCTGCCAGAAATTAAAATTTTTTCACCACTACTGGCACTAAAAGAAAGATTATGGATAATAGCTTTATCATAACCAAATGAGCCATCATCAATTTTAAGTACCGTCTTATCTGTAAATTTTTGGGGCTCGATATTGTTAATTGGTTTTTCTTTGGTAGAAATAATTTTTTGGCATGAATCAATTAATGGGCGACTTGAAAGTAACTGGTTAGTGAATTGAATAGAACTAATTATGGGACTTGTAACCCTGTCTGCTGCTAAATATAAAGACATTAACGCACCAGCGGTCAATTGACCAATGCTGACAAAGTAAACGCCCAAACCCAAAGAAAGAATGGTAGATAATGAATAGAGCAAGTTAGAAACAAACCGTGAATGTTCCTTGTCCGCATCCATTTGATAATATTTATTTTCCGAGTCATTTAAGAGATTGTTCAGCTTATCTTTAAAGATTAACAAGCTTTCAAATCTTTTGATGGTATAGAAGCCGTTAAAGTATTCAGTGGTGTGCAGTGAGTAGCGCTGGTATGACTTGTTCCACCGGTCAGTTGATTTGCTCAGCCATTTTTTAAAAACAAAGGGAACTACTGCTGGTATAAATCCTAATATTAAATAGGTTAGACCTAATATAGGATTAATCTTAATTACAAAGAATAAAGTGATTACTGCTTGCTCAATGCAGTAGATTAACATTATAACCGAATCAATAATCTGGTTCTCAAATTGTTTGATCGTGACATTGATAAAATTTAAAATTTTACTTGACTGTAGTTGCGGATGGTTATTGTAGCTGGCTACTGCCTGGCTACGCAACCATTTGTTAATAATTTTCCTGATATTCAGGCTCAATAAGCGCCAAATCCAAAAAGAAGTATTAACTAAAACAAAGCACAGTAAAAACACCACTAATAAGATAAAAGAAGTGGAAAATTCTTTTTTACTGATGTTGTCCATTAATTTACCAATTAAGATTGGGCTGATAATGCCATCTAAGGCAGTGATCCCGCCAAAAATAGCGATTAAGATCAGCCTGAACGCAACCATTTTTTTGATTGATTTATTTTCTTGTCGAATTTCCTGTTTGTTTGTCATTATTTTGCCTCAACCGATTGCAACTATTTAATTTTTTAATATTAAATTAATTATATGGAAGTTAAATAATGAAAACAATACATATAAAGAAAAAATTAACTTTGAACACCTAAATGATTCATAATAATTGCTGCAGTTTCCTCAATCGAGCGGTGAGCAACGTTTATTACAAAACAGCCAAGTTGATCATAAAGCTTTTGGGCCGAATCCAATTCTTTTTTAATTGCATCAACATTGGAATAGGAAGTATCGGGATTTAGACCATAAGAAATCATTCTTTCACGTCTGATTTCATTTAATACTGAAATGTCATTTGTCAGACCAATGATTTTTTTAGGGTCAATTTGATAAATTTCTTTAGGAATATGGGTGTCTGGTACCAAAGGTAAATTAGCCACTTTTAAATTTTTGTTTGCTAAAAAAAGCGATAAGGGAGTTTTGGAAGTTCTCGAAACTCCTAAAAGTACCACATCAGCCTCTAAAAAGCCCTTAGGGTCTTTACCGTCATCATACATGACCGCAAATTCCATTGCAGAAATACGATCAAAGTATTTTTGGTTCATTTTATGCTGGGCACCAATTCTTTGTTGCGGCTTAAGACCAGTCAATTCCTGGATGGATTCAATTGCTGGTGATAGAATATCCACGCTTTTAACTTGGTGTTCTCTTACAAAACGAATAACCGGAATCTGCATTTCATCCTTGACCAAGCTGTAAATAATTAATAGATTAGGGTATTTTATAATTTCTGCAAATGTTTCTTCTAATTTTTCTTTATTAATTATAAAAGGATATCTGCGATAATTAATTTGCGCATCAGGAAATTGAGCAGCGGCGGCTACAGCATTGTTAAAGGCGGTATCTCCAGCAGAATCTGAAATTATAATAATGTTAACTTCTTTTTTTGGTGTTTCTTCAGCCATAGTATGCTCCTTTTTTTCTTTAATTATACAATTTAACCAAAATCATTTACAGATTAACTTTTTCCTGAATGATTTTTTAAAAAATATTGTACGTTTGTATTGACCGATTGTTGATGTTTGATATAATTTAGTTAAATGTATGACGGTAACGTCAAGAAATGGAAGGAGGGATCACATATGGCCAAGACAGTCGTTCACGAAAACGAGTCTATTGATGATGCTCTTCGTCGTTTTAAACGTTCCGTTTCTAGAAGTGGTACTTTACAGGAATACCGCAAGCGCGAGTTTTATGAAAAACCTAGCGTTCGTAGGAAACTAAAATCCGAAGCAGCTCGCAAACGTAGACATTATTAATTTATAAGCGACTTTTATCGTTGAGATAGGAGTCGTTTTTATTTAGTCCAATTAATTGATTTTAATGTTTTATTTAATTTAAACTCACTCTCAAATTTGATATAATTTAGCTAGATTTTGGTGAGAAAGAAGGAATTTTTTTGAGTCTGTCTGAACAAATAATGTCAGATATGAAAGAAGCAATGAAAGCACGTGACAAAGTCAAATTGAACACCGTGCGTATGATTAAATCTGCATTAATGAATGAAAAAATTAAAGCAGGTCATGATCTGACTCCTGAAGAAGAACTAACAGTTTTAAGCCGTGAAAAGAAGCAACGAGAAGAATCGATTGAAGAATTTGCCAAGGCAAACAGAAACGATTTAGTTGCTGAAACTAAGCAAGAGCTTGCAATTGTTGAGGATTATTTACCTAAGCAGCTTTCAAAGGAAGAACTTAATGAAGCAGCTGCTTCAGCGATTGCTGAAGTTAACGCTCATGATAAGTCAGATTTTGGCAAAGTAATGAAAGTTTTAATGCCTAAAATTAAGGGCAAGGCTGATGGAAAAGCAGCTTCGGCCGCAGTGCGTGATCAGCTAAGTTAAGCGCAAGAAAAGGAGCAGAGTTATTTGGCCCAAACCAATTTTATACCTACAAATCCTGAGAATATCCAAAAATTAGTTGGTATTAATGATAACAATTTAAATCTTTTGTCAACCGGCTATAATGCCAGTGTTGTTGACACCGGTAATAGTATTGCTATTCAAGGTGAAGACGGCAACATTAAAAAAATTTCAGCTGTTTTAAAAGCTCTTGATAATGTCGTTAATGCAAATATTAATATCGGTCCTGCCGATGTTGTAAGTGCAATGAAAATGGCAGATAAGGGAACAACAGAATATTTTCCTGACTTGTACAAAAAGATTTTAATTCGGGATGCTAAAGGCAAACCGATTAGAGTTAAAAACATGGGACAGAAAAGATATGTTGAAGCAATTGAAAAAAATGATGTGGTATTTGGTATTGGTCCTGCTGGTACCGGTAAAACATTCATAGCGGTAGTCTGCGCAGTTGCTGCTTTTAAAAAAGGTGAAGTTTCTAGGATAATTTTAACTCGTCCTGCAGTTGAAGCCGGGGAATCCTTGGGCTTTTTACCCGGTGATTTAAAAGAGAAAGTTGATCCTTATTTAAGGCCTATTTATGATTCGCTCTATGCCATACTGGGAACTAACACTACTGACCATCTAATGGAACGTGGTGTAATTGAAGTTGCTCCTTTAGCATATATGCGGGGACGTACTTTAGATGATGCTTTTGTTATCTTAGATGAAGCGCAAAATACCACTGATGCTCAGATGAAAATGTTTTTGACCAGACTTGGTTTTAATTCCAAAATGATTGTTAATGGCGATATGACGCAAGTTGACCTGCCAGGAAGACAGCGTAGCGGCCTAATTGATGCCGAACGTATTCTGAAAAAGATTGAGCAGATTAAGTTTATTTGGTTCTCAGCAAATGATGTTGTGCGTCACCCTGTAGTTGCCAAAATTATTAATGCGTATGAAAAGGAAGAAAAGCAGAATTAATGGCCCCAATTGATATTACCTATAATGATGAAGTTGGTTTTTTAACAAACCAGGAGCGTGATTGGAAAGACTGGATCTTTCAGCTGTTATCACTTGCTAAAGATAAGATTAATAAGAAAAATAATCTGGAATTGAGCATTAATTTCGTTGATGAAAAGCATAGTAATGAAATTAATAAAAAATATCGCGGTAAAGATAGACCTACTGATGTTATTTCTTTTGCAATTGAAGATGGTGAGGAACTAATTGATTTTAGTTCCTTTGAATCCGATCCTGATTTTTATGAAGATATAGGCGATTTGTTCATGTGTCCAGACGTAATTGAGCGTCATAGCAAAGAATATGGCACTGGTTGGGATCGTGAATTTGGCTATACCTTAGTACATGGCTTTTTGCACCTCAATGGTTTTGACCATATTGAACCTAATGAAACAAAAGAAATGTTTAAAATTCAGGGTCAGGTATTAGAAGAATATGGCTTACCCTTATATTCGAACCAACTTGATGAAGGTAGAGGAAAATAATGGTTGAAAATAACAATAAATCTGGTTTTGTGGCATTATTAGGTCGACCTAATGTTGGTAAATCCACTTTAATGAATTATTTGGTTGGTCAAAAAGTTGCTATAACTTCTAATAAACCACAAACTACTCGTAATAAAATTTCAGGAATTTTGACTACTGACGATATGCAAGCAGTTTTTGTCGATACTCCAGGAATTTTTAAGCCGCACCTAAATTTAGATGAATACATGGATAAAGCCAGCTTGTCTAGCTTAAAAGATGTTGACCTCATTTTGTTCATGGTAGAACCTGAAGAAATGGGTAAAGGTGATGCTTACATAGCAGATATGCTCAAGGATGTTAAAGTACCAGTTTTACTTCTTATTAATAAAGTAGACCAAGTAAATCCTAATGAACTATTACCAATTATTGATCAATACCGCAATTTGAATATTTTTAAAGAATTTCTCCCTGTTTCAGCAACTCAGGGTGTTGGCATTAGCGACTTAATGCAAGTATTGCATCAATATTTGCCAGAAGGACCAAAGTACTTTGGTTCCGATCAAATAACAGATCGTCCAGAATATTTCATGGTTGCTGAGTTAATTCGCGAACAAATTTTAAAATTAACTGCAGAAGAAGTACCACACGCAGCAGCGGTTTGGGTTGAACAAATGAATAAGCACGAGAATAATAAACTTCAAATTGAGGCTACTATTTATGTCGAAAAAAGTGGTCAAAAGGGGATTATTATCGGCAAAGGCGGCAAAATGCTCAAACAGATCGGTATTAATTCACGACGTCAAATTGAAGATTTATTGGGTGAGAAGGTCAATCTGCACTTATGGGTTAAAGTCCAACGTAATTGGCGTTCAGACCCGCAATTTTTAAGGCGAATTGGCTACAATCCAAAGGATTTTACGTAAATGGTGCGTGAGCTAAAGGAAGTAAAAGGCATAATTTTTAAGAGACAAAAATATCATGATGCAGACCTGTTAGCAAAAATCATAACAGAAAAAAATGGTATATTTACTATGCTTGCACATGGTGCTCTTAAGCCGAAGTCTAAATTAGGAGCTGAATTACTAAATTTTTCTTATGGAACTTATGTCGTATACTTTTCTGGGCATGGATTAAGTACTTTAAGAACTTATAAAAATGTTAAGCAGTTTGAGGGGCTGTACGATGATCTGATTAAAAACGCTTATGCTTCCTTTATTTTAGATTTGGTTGACCACGCTTTTATGGAATATCAAAATTTGGGTAAGTATTATGATTTGACCAAATTCGCATTGCAAAAAATTGCAAGTGGTACCGATCCTGAAATGATTACCCAAATAGTCCAGATGCAGCTTTTAGCAGCATTTGGAGTTGAACCTGAATTGCGGCATTGTGTTATTTGCGGTCAAGATCAAGGAGAGTTTGATTACTCAATTAAAAATGGCGGTATTTTGTGTAAAAAACATTTTTATACTGATCCAGGTCGCATGCACTTAAAACCGAAAGAAGTTGCTGTTTTAAGGACAATATTTTTGCTACCATTTGAACGCTTAGGCAGCATTAAAATTAATAGCTCTACTAAAAAGGCGACACGAAAAGCAATTGACCGTATCTATCAAGATACAATTGACATTAATCTTAAAACTAAAAAATTTTTAGATGAATTGAAATTAATGGACTAAGCCTTTAGGTTGCATGCTTTTTATGATAAAATAATAATGTATTTTGGCAATGATGAGGATAAAAAAAGTACTAGATAAGCGAGTGCTGTATAGTGTAAGAGCACCTAGGAAAAGGCACCTCTAGCTAAATGAATTAAGAGCAGGATTTATTTCCTGAATTAGGGTGGAACCGCGACTGAATCTCGTCCCTATGCATGTTTTGCATAGGCTTTTTTTATGGTCTAATGCAGGAAGGAAATATAAATGGCAAATAAAAAATTAACTATTCAAGATATGATTTTTAAGTTGGAAAAGTTTTGGTCCTCAAAGGGCTGTATGGTAATGCCTTCTTATGATGTTGAAAAAGGCGCTGGTACTATGAGTCCCTATACCTTTTTACGTGCTGTTGGACCAGAACCCTGGGCTGCTTGTTATGTTGAGCCTTCACGTCGGCCCGCTGATGGTAGGTATGGTGACAACCCTAATAGATTATTCCAACACCATCAATTTCAAGTAGTCATCAAACCTGCTCCTGAAGACATTCAACAATATTACCTTGATAGCCTAAAAGAGCTAGGAATTAATCCGCTTGAACACGATATTCGCTTTGTAGAAGATAATTGGGAAAATCCTTCAATGGGCTGTGCCGGTGTTGGTTGGGAAGTTTGGCTTGATGGCATGGAGGTCAGTCAATTTACTTATTTCCAAGTCGTGGGTGAACTTGATGTTAAACCAACAATGAGTGAAATTACCTATGGTGTAGAACGGCTTGCTTCATACATTCAAGACGTTAATTCTGTCTTTGACTTGGAGTGGGGAGACGGAGTCTTATATCGCGATATTTTTAAAGAAGCAGAATATGAGAATTCGAAATATGCTTTTGAAGAATCTAATCAAAAAGATTTATTGCAGTTTTTTGACGTTTACGAAAGAACTGCGAAAGAATTAATTGGATTAAATTTAGTTCAGCCAGCGTATGACTATATCCTGAAGTGTTCTCATACTTTTAACTTACTTGATGCCAGAGGTGCAGTTTCTGTTACCGAACGGGCTGGCTATTTAGCCAGAATTAGAAATTTGGCTCATGAAGTAGCAGTGTGCTTTGTAGAGGAACGTGAAAAAAGGGGATTTCCGTTATTGAAGAACGCAGAAGATAAGAAGGCGGGATTAGAAAATGGCTAAAGATTATTTATTTGAAATCGGCACAGAGGAAATGCCGGCACACGTTGTTGAACGTAGTGTTAAGCAACTGGCGGATAGAACGCAGAAGTTTCTTAAAGAAAATGGCTTAAAATTTAAATGTATTAAGACTTTTTCGACGCCCCGCAGATTGACCATCTTAGTGGAAGAATTAGCTGAAAAACAAGATGATATTGATGAAATTAAAAAAGGCCCCGCTAAAAAAATAGCTCTTGATCAAGATAAAAACTGGACTAAGGCTGCACAAGGCTTTGCCCGTGGTCAAGGGATGACAACAGATGACATTTACTTTGAAGAATTAAAAGGTACCGAATATGCTTATGTTCATGTGCAGAAAGAAGGTAAAAAAACCAGTTTTATTCTTTTGGGGATGAGCGAAATTGTTAAAGCAATGACTTTTCCTACAAAAATGCGCTGGGATTCAAACGACTTTGAATTTGTGCGTCCTATTCACTGGCTTGTGTCATTATTTGGCAACGAAGTAGTGCCTGTAAAAATTCTTGATATTACTGCTGGTCGTAAAACTGAGGGTCACCGCTTTCTCGGAGATAGTGTTGTTCTAGCTAACAGTTCCGATTATGAAGATGCTTTAAAAGATCAATTTGTAATTGTAGACGCTACTAAACGTCGTAATATGATCGTAGACCAAATGAATAAGCTGGTTAAAAAGAACAACTGGCAAATTAAACCAGACAAGAGCTTACTTGAAGAAGTGACGAATTTAGTCGAATACCCGACTGTCTTTGCAGGATCGTTTGCTAAAAATTATTTGCAAATGCCGCAAGAAGTTCTAATTACTTCTATGAAAGACAACCAGCGTTACTTTGAAGTTTATGATCAAAATGGTGAACTGATTAATCACTTTATCTCTGTCCGCAACGGTAATAAAGACTATTTGGAAAATGTGGTTTCGGGCAATGAGAAAGTTTTAGTTGCTCGCCTAGATGATGCCCAATTCTTTTATGATGAGGATCGTAAATACCCACTCAGTCATTTTGTACAAAAGTTAGATAACGTTTCATTCCACGATAAAATCGGATCCATGTCTGAGAAAATGAAGCGAGTACAAATTATTGGTGATTATTTGGCAAATAAGTGGAACTTAGATGCTCAAACGATTAAGGATTTTGACCGTGCTAGCCAGCTGTATAAGTTTGACCTTGTCACCCAAATGGTGGGTGAATTTGCTGAACTTCAAGGTGTGATGGGTAAGCATTATGCTAAGCTTGCCGGTGAAAAAGATGATGTGGCTGAGGCAATAGAAGAACACTATATGCCTACGACTTCAGAAGGGAAATTACCAGCCACTACCGTCGGCTCATTATTATCAGTCGCCGATAAATTAGATACAATCATTACCTTCTTTGCAGCAGGAATGATCCCGAGCTCCTCAAATGATCCTTATGCACTGCGGCGCTATGCTTATGGTATTGTCCGAATTTTATTAGAGCAAAAATGGTCATTGCCGTTTAACGAAGTCTTACCGGAAATCGTATCCGCTTTGGAAAAGAAAACTCCTGCCAAATTGCCTAAGACAGCCGAACAAGAAGAACAAATTTCATCATTTATTCGGGATCGGATTAACCAATATTTACAGAAAAATAATTATAAATATGATATTATTGATGCCGTTTTGGCTTCAAGCCAGCAAGATCCTATTCAAATCCTCGCTGC
The DNA here is from genome assembly GCA_946482465.1 of uncultured Lactobacillus sp. Lineage (GTDB taxonomy): Bacteria > Bacillota > Bacilli > Lactobacillales > Lactobacillaceae > Lactobacillus. The sequence goes on along the minus strand of CAMLRL010000003.1, from coordinate 62,143 downwards.
AGCAAAAGTTTTGCAATTGCATCATGATGATGATAAATTCAAACCAGTAGTTGAAAGCTTGACTAGAATCAATAATATTTTAAAGAAAGCCAAATACAAAGGTCAAAATGAGGTCAAGAGTGACTTGTTTGATAACGAAACTGAAACTGAACTGGCTAATGGGGTTAAGAAACTAAACAAAGTCAATGACCTTGCAGCTCTTTATGATGGTTTTGTTAAATTGCAACCCGTAATTGACTTATATTTTGATACTAATATGATTATGGCTAAGGACGAAGCAGTTAAAAATAATCGTTTGGCACAGTTGAATAGCGTGGCACAATTAGCCAATCGTCTTGGTGATTTAAGCAAGCTAGTTATTAAATAAAAGTAGGTGGCAATATGGCTGGTCTGATTCCCGAGGAAACAATTGCCAAAGTACGTAATAACGTCAATATAGTTAATGTTATAAGCCAATATGTTTCACTCGAAAAGAAGGGTAAAGATTATGTTGGACTTTGTCCATTTCATCAAGAAAAAACTCCTTCTTTTACAGTGAATGAAGGTAAACAGTTCTTTAAGTGTTTTGGTTGTGGCAAAGGGGGAAATGTGTTTTCCTTCCTCATGTACAAGGAAAATTTAACGTTCCCGGAAAGTGTCCAAAAGGTTGCCGACTTTGCTCATATTGATATTGGAGAATACACTCAAAAGAGACCTCGGTTTTCCAATATTTTGATCAAAATAAATGAAGAAGCTGCTGATTTTTATCATCGGGTCCTAGTTTCGACTAATGCGGGAAAGCGCGGTCTGGAATATGCGCAAAGCCGCGATTTGAATAACGAAATCATCAATCACTTTAGGATTGGCTATGCGCCTAAGCAAGATAACTTGTTATTAACATATCTACGGGGACATAATTATCAAGACGAAGATTTGCTTAATACCGGGTTGTTTGTCCAGTCGCAAGCTGGAGAATTATTCGATCGCTTTAGAGACAGGCTGATGTTTCCTCTCTGTAATGAAGGGGACTATGTTGTCGGTTTTTCGGGAAGACGTCTTTCAACAGATAAAACTGAAGCTAAATATATCAACAGTCCAGAAACAAAGATATTTACTAAGTCTAAGACGCTTTTCCATTTTGCAGAAGCTAAAAAAGCGGCTCGTAGTGAAAAGCATTTGATTTTATATGAAGGTTATATGGATGTCATTGCGGCTTATAAAGCTGGTATTAAATCAGGTATTGCCTCAATGGGAACCAGCCTGACTGATCAGCAAATATATATGTTACGCAGGATTACCAATAATATAATTATTAATTATGACGGGGATGATCCTGGCATCCATGCCGAAGAACGTGCTGCTAAGATGTTTAATCAAGTTGGCGGCTTTAATTTAGGGATTGTGGTTTTACCTGAAAAACTGGACCCAGACGAGTACGTTAAAAAATATGGTATCGAGAAATACCAAGATGAAATTAAGGGTGCACTAACCCCAACGGATTTCTTCCTTAAAAGACTAGCACAAAAATATAATTTAGCTAACGATCGCGAAAAATTAGCATATCTTGATGAAGCAACCAAAGAAATTGCACAATTGTCAAATCCAGTTGAACAAGATTTGTACTTAAACAAAGTGGCTAAAGAACAAAGTGTTTCAATAGATTCGCTTAAGGTTAATTTGACAAAGTATCGTAGGCAGCAAAATACGGCAAAGAGACATCAGGGTAATCCTGTTCCGCTGGAACCTGAACCAATTAATGATTATCCTGATGCTCCAATTGAAGATGAACAAACTAGTACAATAAATGACCCGGTTCAAACGCGCTTATTATACTTATTCATTCATTCTGATCATGCACGCGAATATCTTTTAGCACATCAATTTTTATTTCCTGATCCAAATTATCAAAAATTAGCGGAATTATGGTTAAATTTTAGTGAAAATCAAGAAAATCCGACAGTTAATAGTTTTTTAGATTTTATTCCTAACGAACTTCAAGGTATAATAATAAATGCTGAAATGACGGACATGCCTCAGGATTTTTCAGACCGCGAAATTGATGAGCAAATTAATGCTTTAAACATGCGAAAAATTAAAGTGCAGCTCCAACAACTGATGGGTGATTTACAAGACGCGAAACGTAAAGCAGATAATGATGAAATAATAAGTATTACTCGTAAAATTTTGCAGTTAAAGAGAATTCAGGGTTAAAGGGGGGCTTATTGTGGCAGAGAATAAAAAGACTGAGAACAACGAGCAATTATCTTTAGATAAGATGGTCAAAAAAGTTGTTAAAGAAGTTAAAAAAGATAAATCAATTACCGAAGATGAATTTGTTGATCGATTGATTAAGCCTTATAAACTCCAAGGAAAGGCAGTCGACCAACTCGTTCAGGAATTCGAAGATAATGGGATTAGTATCGTTGATGAAAAGGGCAATCCTTCTAGTTTAGCTTTGAAGAAACAAAAAGATGTTGAAAAAGCTGAATTAAAGGATATGTCTGCTCCTTCGAGCGTTAGAATGAATGATCCTGTCAGAATGTATCTTAAAGAAATTGGTAGGGTACCATTACTAAATGCTGATCAGGAAATTTCTTTGGCAAAAAGGATTGAAAAAGGTGACGAAGAAGCTAAACAAGAATTAGCTGAAGCTAACTTGCGTTTGGTAGTTTCGATTGCAAAACGTTATGTTGGTCGTGGTATGTCATTTTTAGACCTAATCCAAGAAGGCAACATGGGACTGATGAAAGCCGTAGACAAGTTTGACTACAGTTTAGGTTTCAAATTTTCAACCTATGCCACTTGGTGGATTAGGCAAGCAATTACACGTGCTATTGCCGACCAAGCCAGAACTATTAGAATTCCAGTTCACATGGTTGAAACTATCAATAAGTTAATTAGGATTCAAAGACAACTATTGCAGGATTTAGGACGCGAACCAACTCCAGAAGAAATTGGAGCCGAAATGGATATGCCTACTGCTAAAGTTCGCGACATTTTGAAAATTGCTCAAGAACCAGTCTCTTTGGAAACTCCTATTGGAGAAGAAGATGACTCTCATTTAGGTGACTTTATCAAAGATAAAGATGCAACTAGTCCTGAACAACATGCTTCTTATGAAATGCTCAAAGAACAATTAGAAGAAGTTCTTGATACTTTAACTGATCGCGAGGAGAATGTTTTGCGGTTACGCTTTGGCTTAGATGATGGTCGCACTAGAACTCTAGAAGAAGTTGGAAAAGTATTTGGGGTTACAAGAGAGCGAATTCGTCAGATTGAAGCAAAGGCTTTGCGTAAATTACGTCATCCAAGTAGATCAAATCAACTACGTGATTTCTTAGATTAAATAGCTAAACAAAAAGACAAGATTTCAAAAAATCTTGTCTTTTTTATTATTTAAAGTTTAAGCCGTAAACTCCATAATTATCAGCTAATCCCCATTGCTCCATGTTGTATTCAACAACATTTTTGCGTTTACCTGACAATAAGAAAAATGAAAAAGCCAGATAAGCTAAGGTTGTTAAGATCAAATACTGCCATTCAAAAACAGTGGGATTAGTCATGGTCGTGGTACCGGAAGCTAGGAAAGCTAGAATATCAAAAACTGCATGATAGCCCATATTTATGAAAAAAGACCCAGTATAAAGATAAATTGCTGCAAAAGTAATACCAGCTACACTTGCATTAATCATTTGTAAAATTGTGGCCGGTATTGGCTGCTCTATCAGGTTAACAATATGAAGTGCTCCAAAGATTAAACCGTCTAATACAACCGACCATAAGATTTGATGTTGCGCATTTTTAAAAGTTTTAAGTAAGATGCTTAAAACACAAAAACGCATCAACCATTCTTCAGCTATACCAGCTGCTATGCCTTCGCAAATGAACTTTATTATATGCTTCGTAGTGATCTGAAAATCCCAGCTCGTGAGCAGTTGTCCCCATTTATCTGCCACATTAAAAGCATTAAACAAGCAGTCAATAATAATAAATAAAGCAATAAAACCCAGAACTGCATATTTAGCTTTTGAACTCAATCTCAAGCCGGGAGTTTGATAGCCCCATTTATTCATGACAACTACTGAAGTGATGACAAAGCAAATTGCTCCAGTAATTTCAGTTTTATTAAGCATTTGTAGCCAAGAAGGGTAGCTATACATAGTCAACATTTCTAAAATAGCAACTATCAGACTTGAGAATAATAATAAAGTTATGATTTGCCCAATTACACTATTTATCTTTCCCCAGGCCAGTTCTGCCATAGGAACTAGCATAACTAGTTCGTACAAAGTAAGTGGAATTAATAACCAGATAAGGTTCTTAGTATTTAAAACTTTGATAAAACTTGCTCCGATTGTGAGAAGTACTAAAAAACATATTTGGATGTTAGCAGCTTGAAAATAATGATTAAATTGGACTAATTTTCGTGCAGGATGTTTTTCGTTTAGGAGTGTTAGTTGTAAAAGTATTAGTATAAACAAAACTGGCAGAACTACCATTGCCCCAATTTTACTTTTGGACAAGGGGTTAATTTTAAAAAATAACACAAGCGCCACAATGATCAGAATTTCTTGGACTATTATTTGTCCTAGATGCCAACGCTTAATTGCTTGTTCAGAAAGCATTTCAAATTCTCCTTAAAATAATTCATCCCGCTGACCATCTAATATGTGTTCACCAATTTCTTCATTAAAATACACCAGTAAGTCACGGTCAAAATTATAAGCTAACTTATGTTGCAAAAGTTCTTCCTCAGTCATCCACGTCAATTCGCCTTCCCTTGAGGCTTTGACTGTACCGGTAAATTCAGTCGCTATGTAAAAAAGAACGAGATAACGGTGATCGTTTTCATCATAGAATTGCTTAATACCACATAGACGCGGGTTCTTAATATCTAAATTTGTTTCTTCCTTAACTTCTCGCACCACTGAGTCATGAAAAGATTCATGATCTTCAACATGGCCTCCTGGAAAAGTAAGTCCTGGCCAATAGGGGTCATTGCGATCTAACACTAATATTTTATTTTTGCTTTTAATCATACACATATTCGTTAAAGTAACTGGTTCAGTTCTATCCATTAAGTAAAAAATCTCTTTCTTTTAAATCTTATTATCAATTATAAAATAGCGATTTAGAAAGAAAAAGAACATTTTTCTCACTTTTTTGCCAGCAAATTTAAATTAGACCAGAAATTTTGTGGCTTTTATTAATTTGTTCCATTATACTTGTAATCTATTTTAAGTTTTAGGAGGATAACATGGCTCTCAAATATGCGAAGAAATGGAAACTTTTTCTTTTTCTATTTATTTCAATTCTTGATTCATTTCAATCAGTATTTTTAGCTTATCTTTTAAAAGTATTCATCTCCTTTGCTCAAAAGCCTACGGGAAACTTGCCCGGATTAACTATATTCGCTATTACATGAACTCTTTGCTTTAATCAATCAACAACCGTTTATATTAAATGATACGATTGAATACAATATTACTTTAGGGCAAAAGGTTACCCAACAAGAACTGAATAAGGCGGTTTCTAAAGCTGGCCTAGAAGAACTGGTTAGAAAAAAAGGGTATCAGTATCAAGTTGGTCTTGGAGGTAAAAATTTGTCAGGAGGGCAAAATCAGCGCATAGAAATTGCCCGCGCGCTGCTTAAGCAAAGACAAATTTTGTTAGCAGACGAAGCTACTTCCTCATTGGACACAAAATTGTCTCAAAAAATCCACGCCGCTTTCTTAAAAGAATTTCCCGGAACAGTGATTGAAGTTGCTCATCACATTGCTAAAAGCGAAGCAAGCATGTTTGACAGCCAGATTGATTTAGAAACTAATAATAAGAGTAACTAAATTTATTATTTTATTTTTATCTTATAAAAAGCATTATGCTAAAATTCTATTATAAAGAAAGTAGGATAAAGATGAATTTACGATTAAGTACTTTAGCACAAATGGTTGATCAAGGAGCCCGAATTGCTGACATCGGAACAGATCACGCTTATTTACCAATCCAATTAGTAAAAGAGGGTAAAGTTGATTATGCTATTGCCAGTGACGTAGCAGCCGGTCCCTTACAAAATGCGGAAAAAGATATCGTTGCGGCCGGCTTAAAAGACAAAATTGAAACCCGTCTGGGATCCGGTCTTGAAACAGTTAGCGCCAAAGACAGAATTGATACAGTGGTAATTGCTGGTATGGGTGGTAAATTAATGACCAATATTTTAGATAAAGCTTGGTCAGAAAATTTTCATTTTGCGACTTTAATTTTGGAACCTAACGTAGGTGAAGCTGGTGTGCGTGAATGGCTTTCAACACATAAGTATCAAATTATTGATGAAAAAATTATCTCTGAAGCCGGGCATATATATGAGCTGATCAAGGCACAAGAGGTAGAAAGTACTATCAGGTTAACTGACCGGCAAATATTTTTTGGCCCAGAAATACTAAAAGAAAAAAATCAGGTTTTTTATCAAAAATGGCAGGATCAATTAGCCTATCATCAGAGGCTGCTGTCTAATTTAAATAAAGCCCAAGAAAAAGATAGGGCACATATCAGGCAAATTGAAGATGAAATAAAAATGATTGAAGGGGAGTTAAATGACTAAAGTTAAAGATGTAGTAGCCGTTTTAAAAAAGCATTTTCCTGAAGAAATTGCCAGCAAGGGTGATCCAGTTGGTATTCAAATAGGTTCTCTTGAGCAGAATGTCACTAAAATATTGACAACATTAGATGTTAGACCTCAAGTAGTTGACGAAGCAGTGCAAAAAGGAGTTGACTTAATTATCAGTCATCATCCGCTAATGTTCCGACCGGCGCCAAATCTGAATTTTGCCAATCCGCAATATGCTATGTATGGCAAAATTATTGCTCATGGAATAACAGTCTATTCTATTCACACTAATTCAGATAAAGCAGAAGATGGCTCTAGTGATTGGCAGGCCGAAGAATTAGGCTTAAAAGACATTGAACCTTTTTGTCCTGATGAAGATGGCATTGCAATTGGACGCAAAGGCAGATTGCCGCAACCATTGTCTGCTCAAGACTTTGCCTATTATGTTAAAGACAAGATGCAGGTAAAAATGGTAAGATTAATTACTGCTGATAATAAGCAAACTATTTCATCTGTTTGTTTTATTTGCGGCGATGGCGGTAAATACTGGCCTGAAGCTGTAGCAGAAAAAATTGATGCTTTTATTACTGGCGATGTTTATTACCATACAGGCCATGATATGATTTCAGCGGGTTTAACAGTCGTTGATCCGGGACACTATACTGAAAAGATTTTTAAAGAAAAAATTTACCAGAAATTAGTACGTTGGAATGAAGAAAATTCATGGGATGTCCAAGTCGCAGAATCAAAAGTTTCAACCAATCCATTTCAAGATTTATTTTAGGTAAGGAGAAAAAATGGAATATCCAAATTTATTGCCCAGATTTTTAAAATATGTCAAAGTCAATTCACGCTCAGATGAACACTCAGATCGTTTCCCTTCAACTGAACGCCAAGAAGTCTTTCAAAAAGAAGTAATTCTACCTGACCTAGAAAAATTAGGCTTATCTGATGTGCATTATAATCAGAAATCAGGCTGTGTTATTGCCGAAATTCCAGCTAATGTAGATTATGATGTTCCTGTAATGGGACTTTTAGCACACTGTGATACCGCAGACTTTAATGCCGAAAATGTTAAGCCGCAAGTTCATGAAAATTATGACGGTAAATCTAAAATTAAATTAGGCGACTCTAATTTTTATTTGGATCCGGCCGAGTTTCCCAACTTAAAGAAATATGCGGGACAGACTATCATTACAGCATCTGGTGACACTTTGCTGGGCGGGGATGATAAATGTGGCGTAGCAGAATTAGTTACTGTAGCAGAATATTTGTTAAACCACCCAGAAATCAAACACGGCAAGATTCGCTTTGGTTTTACTCCTGATGAAGAAATCGGTATGGGTGCTCAGCATTTTGATATCGAAGAATTTGGTGCTGATTTTGCTTTCACAGTCGATGGCGGGGCTCCAGGTAAGTTAGATTGGGGCACTTTTTCTGCTGCTACTTTTACGCTTGATATTCAAGGAGTAAATGTGCATCCTTCAGTGGCTAAAGATCAGATGATCAATGCTATCCAGGTTGGTATTAACTTCCAAAATCAACTTCCGCAAAACGAAGTTCCTGAAAAGACGGCTGGGAGAGAAGGCTTTTATCATCTGACCAACTTTACTGGTACAGTAGACAACGCACAAATGGAATACATCGTGCGCGACTTTGAGAGAGATGGTCTTGAAGATCGTAAAAATAAAGTCAGAGCTATTGTCAATCAAATGAATAAGGATTTCGGCACAGAAAGAATTAAGCTTAACATGAGAGATCAATATTACAATATGGCTGATATTCTTAAAGATCACATGGAAATTGTTAATTTAGCGAGAAAAGCATATCAAGCTGAAGGCTTAACCATCAATGAAGACCCCGTAAGGGGAGGGACAGATGGTTCACTTCTGACTTATAGAGGTTTGCCTTGTCCGGATCTGTTCTCTGGTCAAGAAAACATGCACGGACGCTTCGAGTACACAGTACTGGAATCCATGGCAAAAGCTGTAGATGTCATGATAAAAATGGTGCAAATGACTGCTGCTGATAACAAGTAGTGAAACAAAACTGACTATTTATAACTCACATAATTAAAAATAAATAAAGAGCTAAAAGTTGCTGTAATAAAGATAATTAAGCTATCAAAAAGTTAGTAAAATTATGCACAACTAATACAAAGACAAGAAAAAGCGTATAAAATCATTGTCAAAAATGGTTTTATGCGCTTTTTTTGCTTTTTTAAGATTTTTCGGACGTAATGTGGAACACTTAAATAATTCTAAGATTATTTGTAAAGATGCACTTGCCATTATCATTTATTTATTTTATTATATTAGTGTAATATCAAGGTATATCACTAATAAAAATTTTGGGGGAAAGGTGAGTGAAAATAAAAAATATTATTATCTTACAACTGAATAAAGTTAGTACTTATGCTGGCTATTTAATTTTTCGCAGAAAAAGATTTTAAACAATTAATTGCATAAACTTTAATTTTATTGTAATATTATAGTGTATTATATATGTAATACAGTTAGAGGGAAAATATGAAGTTTAAAGATGATAGGCCGATATATGTTCAAATCCAAGAAGATTTATGTCGCCAAATAATTACCGGAAAACTTAAACCCAGTCAGAAAATTCCCTCTGTCCGTAATTTGGCAACCCATCTAATGGTCAACGTGAACACTATTCAAAAAGCGCTCAAACAAATGACTACATCAGGGCTTTTAATTACTAAAAGAGGAGAGGGTCATTTTGTGACTAATGATAAAAAATTACTGGAAAAAATTAAAAAAGACATTATCAAATCTGAACAAAGTAAATTTGTGCATAATATGAAAGCCCTAGGGGTTTCAACGATACAGCTTAATTTAATTTTAACTGAACACTTAAAGTAGGAGTTAAAAATGGAAAATCTATTGGAAATAAGAGATCTAACTTACAAGAAAAATTTAAAAACAATTTTGGATAATATCAATTTAAATTTACAACCAGGAAAAATTGTAGCCCTTCTAGGTGAGAATGGTGCTGGGAAGACAACTTTAATGCGCATCATCAGCGGTATGGCCAAAAACTACCACGGGACAGTTACTATTTCAGGTGAGAATGCGATTGCAGAAAGAAAAGCACATTTGTCCTTTACTGATGGATTAACGGGTTTTGCTAATTCAACGAAAATTAAAGAAATTGTCAAATTTTATAAGATCATCTATCAAGACTTTGATCAAAATCAATTTGAACAGTTGCGTCAGTTTATGAAATTAGATTCAGAAATGCGTTTATCTGAGATGTCTAAAGGAATGAGAGAAAAGTTAATCATCGCACTGGCATTTTCACGCAAAGCTGACCTTTATTTATTAGATGAGCCCTTTTCAGGAATAGATGCCATGGCGCGCAAAAAAATAATTAATTCGATCATTTTATGGAAACCGGAAAATTCAACGATTCTTGTTTCAGATCATTTTGTCAACGAAATAGCCAGTATGCTTGACGAAATCGTTATTATCAAAGATAAAACTATTTACACGCACAAATCTACTGAGGAAATCCGCGAACATCATAAAAGTGTTGAAGATTATTATGAAGGTTTATACGATGCGGAGGAGGAATAATGAACGTTTTCAATCATTTGTTTGAAAAGTTACTGCAGAAAAAAAACAAAAATGTTTATCTTTTAGTTATTCTGCAATTCATTAGTTCTCTAGTTTCAGCATTCTTTACTTATTTTAGTTTTTATTCTGGCAAGTTTCACTATAATTCGCAAGATAATCTCGAGTTTTTACCAGGATGGATGGCACTATTTGCATCATTAACTTTCTTTTTCGGACCGATTTTATTCATTTTAATCGTAGTTGAAAATGAACGGTTAAATAGAAATCAAACATGGCGTTTAGCACCAATCAGTGATGGCAAGTTTTATGTTGCCAATATCTTAAGTTCATTTGTTTCATTGGTTTATTTTGTGCTCTTAGATGTGTTAATTGCAATTTGTTTTTTATTTTTATCAATATTTACTAATACTAAATTTGGCAAAAATTTACAGATTAAAGTTGATTTAAACAGTACTGCAGTTCTTAGTTTTATTGGCATTATATTACTGCTAATTCTTACTTGCCTTTTTCTTTACTTTTTGGTTAGTTTCCTTAACTTTTCCAGTCAAGCAATTTTAGACTTTTTACCACATGCATCAAGTCATATTCTAATTTCTTTTGTACGCATATTTATAATTATCGTCTTAGTGGGATTACTAGTAAGGCTCTATAGTGTCTTTGCAAACTATATTATCAATATACTTTTACTAAGATCTACTGGTCTTGCGGGATTAGAATCCGTTGTATTAATGATGTTTATCATTGATTTAATAATACTTGGTATTAACGTCTTCTTAATCAATCATTTTTTTGAAGCAGGAGAGAAGTAAAACCTCATACTGTTTCAATGTTTTCATAGTAGAAGGGAAAAGCATGACTTCTTTTAAAAATTTATTTGGCAGATTCTTTGTAGAAAAAGCCAAGAATGTTTATTCATTTTTAATTATTCAAATAGTTGGTGCTTTAGCATTTTCTGTTTTTGGACTACTTATTGGTACAGGTGAGTTCGGCGAATTTTTAAATCTATACTCCGAGCTTTTACCTGATTGGCTTATGGGCTTTTGTCTATTGAGTGTCTTTTTTATTATTTTCTTTTTTATTTATACGGCTGTCAAAAATGAGCGGATTAATCGCAGTCAAACTTGGCGTTTAACTGCAATCACTGATGAAAAGTTTTATATTGCTAATAGTTTAAGTTCGTTTATAACTTTTATCTATTTCATTTTTCTTAACATTATTGTTGCGGGCATCTTACTATTTGTTTCATTTTTTATGGATAAGGCTTTTCGTAATTCTTGCGAAAGAATGTTTAAGCAATTTAGACCAAATTTTGAACTGAATACAATTCGTATAATTTTTGATATAATATTACTCCTACTTTTATGTTGCTTTTTCATTTCGTTATTGATCAGCTTTTTAAATTTTTCCAGTAAAGCCATCATGGATTATCTTCCCATAGCTTCAAGTGGGTTAATTGTCAAAATATTACATATTTTTATTGTTATCATAATAGCCTGGTTTTTTACCAAAGTAGAAAAAATTTTTGTCGATCAAGTTTTAGGCAGCATTTTTAATTTTTTAAACTTAAATCCGGCTTATAACAACACTTTACCTTATCTTAATCTAATTATAGTAGTTGTTAATTTAATAGTGTTCGTCATTAATATATTTTTATTTAAGCATTTCTTTGAAGCAAAGTAAAAAAATAGAGGCATAATACCAATTTTATATGTGTGACAATTTGTCATCGAGCAAAAATAAGGAGTTCAAAATGGCAGAATTTAGCAGATTATTTAATAGACTATTTAAAATTAAAACAAAAAAATTACACGTATTACTTTTTTTCCAAATAATTGCAGCTTTCGCATGTGCCTTTTTTACATATTATGAAGTGATCAATTGGCATATCCACAAAAATCCCCAAAATAATGTCGGAATTATACCGGAATGGGCATTATATTTTGTCATCCTGGCCTTTTTTGTTATCTTTTTTGTTTATTTTATTACACCATTACAAAGTGAAAAATTTAATCGCAGTCAAACTTGGCGCTTAGCAGCCATAAGCGATGGTCAATTTTATCTTGATAATGTATTAAGCACGTTCGTATCTTTTATTTACTTTATTGTACTTGAATTCGTTACAGTAATGATACTACTTTTTTTATCGTTTCTGACTGACAAATCTGTTATAAACTTTTTTCGCGATTTATTAAAAAGTATTCAACGCAACCTTAACATCAATGTTTTCTGGATAATACTTGGTACGATCGTTTTAGCTATTTTAAGTTGTTTCTTTTTATATTTTGTTATCAGTTTCTTTAATTTTGCCAGTCGCGCAATACTAGATTTTGTCCCTGCAAACATTAATGGCGCAGCTGTGAAAGTATTACACATATTCATAATCTTCGGCTTAATCTGGTTTCTCTTTAAAATCCAAAATATCTTTGTTAACCAAGTGCTTTTATCAGTTATTCATCCGTCTAATTATGGACTTAATTTCTCTAGTAGTTTACCTTTTGCAATTTTGGCAACTGCAATTTGTGATCTTATTTTATTGGGCAGCAATATTTTCCTAATCAATCATTTTTATGAAGCAACTGAACATAAGTAGCGTTTACTATTAAGAAGTAAAAACTTACCAACTATTTACAAAAAGTAGTTTAACTACAATAATTAAAAGGTTTGCGGAAAAAAGCAATCTAGTTTATGATAGTGTATTATAGGTGTATTACGGCCAAAGGATGGTGGACTTGTGGAATTTAAAGATAATATTCCCATTTACTTGCAAATTAAGCAATACCTATATCGACAAATAATTACCGGCAAATTAAAGCCTGGCAAAAAAATCCCTTCTGTGCGTGAATTAGCAGTGCAGCTTACTGTTAATGTCAACACGGTGCAACGTGCTCTGCAACAAATGAATTTTGAGGGTATTTTGTACACCAAAAGGGGCGAAGGCAATTTTGTCACTGAAGATACTACTTTACTTGAAAAAACGAAAAGGGAATTAATTAATGCTGAACTAGATAAATTCGTTCACAGCATGAACTCTTTAGGAGTTTCTGACGAGCAAATTCTCAAATCTTTATCTGAATATCTTAAAGAGGAGCATAGTGATGACTAATCCCTTAGAAATAACAGACTTAGTTTACAAAAAAAATCAGAAAAAAATCATAACTGATCTGAATTTAACACTTAAACCCGGAAAAATTGTTGCTCTTTTAGGTGAAAATGGTGCGGGCAAAACCACTTTGATGCGAATTATCAGTGGTGTTGCCAAAAATTATCGTGGTAGCGTTAAAGTTGCTGGTTTTACCAAGGAGGCTGACAGAAAAGGCCATCTTTCTTTTACTGATGGCCTGACAGGATTTGCTAATTCAACTAAAATCAATGATATCGTCAAATTTTACCAAATTTTATACCATGATTTTAATCTCAAGCAATTTGAACAATTAAGAGATTTTATGAACTTAAAACCTGATCTGCGCTTATCTGAATTATCAAAGGGTATGAAAGAGAAGTTGGTTATTGCATTAACTTTTTCCAGAAGAGTTGACTTATACCTTTTAGATGAGCCTTTTTCTGGTATCGACGCTATGGCTCGCAAAAAAATTATTAAGTCGATAATTTTATGGAAACAAGAAAAATCTACCATTTTAATTTCAGACCATTTTGTAAATGAAATCACTGCAGTATTAGATGAAGTGGTAATTATTAAAAATAAAACTGTCTGTATGCAAAAGTCTACAGAAGCAATTAGAGCAGATAATCAAAGTGTGGAGGAATTTTATGAGAGTTTTTATCAAAGGGAAGAGGAAGAATAATGGCAATTTTTAATCGCTATTTTACGGTGCTTTTCAGATTAAAAACTAAATGGATTTCACTATTGTTAATTATTCAGACAGTAGCAACATTTGCAATAACTTTTTTCAATTTTCATAACGGTCATTTGTATCTTAATAGAAGCATTTTTTCCAATTTCTTTACTTTATGGTTGGCTATTTTTATAGTATTTGCATGGCTTTTCACTGGGGTATTTTATTTATCTACATGTTACCAAAATGAACACGTTAGTGGTAACCAAACTTGGCGTTTAGTACCAATTGATGACAAAAAACTCTATTTTGATAACATCTTGAGTTCGTTTGGCGCATTGCTATTCTTTGTCATACTGGAAATAATTTGCACTCTTGTTTTAGGCGTAGTGACATTTACCTTCGACAGTCAGTTTCATACCACTATAATCGAAATGTTTGCCGATATTGGCAGACATTTACAACAAGTTGATCTGGAAATTATGTTTAACTTTTTTGGAGCAATTATGATGACTATTCTCTGCGCATTTTTTGGTTACTTCATCATCAGCTTTTTAAATTATTCCAGTCGTGCTCTTTTGGATTTTCTTCCGGAAGCGCTCAGCAAAGCTTACTTTCGGGTAATAGCAGTTTTTGTGATTATTTTAGTAGCCTGGCTTGCAATCAAAGCAAGTGATATTGGTCTACAAATAATTTCGTTTCCGTTTAGATTTATGTTGGGGGAAACCACAGGAACAAATGATGATTTGGCTCTCGCTCTCGTTTTAATGCTTGCAATCAATTTACTTTTTTGGTTTTTAGATACAATTCTTTTCAGTAAATTCTTTGAGGCTAGAGAAGGAAAATAAAAATTCGCATACTAAACATACTAAAAGACGCTAAAAAATTTTTAGCGTCTTTTTAACAGCCAAAAAAGACCCATGAGACAAACAATAAAGATGCTAATCAAAATAAAAGACAAAAGGCAATAAAAGTCAAAATAGCAATGTTCTTTGCTGTTAGACTTTGGGTTGCCTTGAAATAATAAGCGCTATTAAACTGCTCAAAAGCAAGAAAAATCCTATAATTAATCTTATGACTAACATTCTTTTTCAAATTACCGAAAATAAAAGCCTGCAATTAATTAAGACGAATTGCAGGCTAAATTTTATAATTAACTTTTTAATGATTTGCAGCAAGGTAATCGTACAGCTGATTAATTTCTTCAGGAGTAAATTCACCTTCGCCAGTCTTCATTGCGTGAATTTTTTCAACTGACAAATGACTGGCAAAAGCTAAATCAGTATCAGTAACATGATGTTTGACCTGAAAGTCAATAATTGCATCGGATAATTCTTCTAACTGGTGATTCATATTAAATTCTCCTTTACAATTTATTTTAACGGAAAAATACTAAAATTCAAAGGAAATTAAAGTTAAAAACCTTGAATTTTATTAAATGGCCAATACCTGAATTTAACTTTCCCAATTAAATTTTGCCGCTTAACGGGGCCAAAAATATGTGAATCTTTGGAGATATCCCGATGATCACCCATTACCCAGTAATAACCTTTAGGTACCTTATAGGTGAAATTATTGGTATATGGTTGGCCCTGAGCGTTACTAGCCTTTTTGAAGTGATTCTCAAGATAAGGTTCAGGTAAGAGCTTACCATTAACATACATTTTGTCGTTTTTAGAAACCAGTTTATCTCCTGGTAAGCCAATAATGCGCTTAATGTAATAAGCACCAGGGGTATCATTTGCGGCTTTTGGAGCAAGGAGCACTACCACGTCATTACGCTTAGGAGTGAAATTGCGTACAGCTATCAAACGATCATTGTCTTCAAACGTGGGCTGCATTGATGGTCCCGAAACTCTATCATTTGAAAGAACAAAGTGAAATAAAACATAGAACACACCCAGAATTACCGCCATCATTATGACTACATCCAGGAGAAATTTACCTAAACTTTCTTCTTCATCCTGTTTTTTCATAACTTTTTTTGCCATAAAATATTCTCCTTTATCATGTTACCTTTTATTATAACTGAAATCTTGTCTTTTGAATGTTAAAATCATTATAGGTATTTGATAATGACAGATTTTTTAAGTAAAATTAACCAATTAGATGATGAACTAGAACTAGAACCTGTTCATCAGCAAGTAAGGGAAGTAAACGAAATAGTTTCTTGTATAAAGCAAAAAAAGGTTTTGCCAAGAGCTCCTGAAAAACTGGGCTTTTTGCCTGACTTTGCTGAAGAAATATGTATTAATCTTCCCACTAGGAAAGTTAAGCAGTTTCAGACCGTTAACCAGCTTATTAATAATTTAAGAGAATTTCTAGCAAGAGAATTTGGTATTTGGTCAGTGCCTAACTTAACTACTGCTGAATTGATCAAAAACAAGTTAAACGTTAAAACCGGTTTAGAGATTATGGCAGGTAATGCCTATTGGAGCAAAGCATTAGCAGAAGTTGGTGTTGAAATGACCGCAACCGATAATTTTGAATGGTCTAAGACCTCTAAAACTGGCACAAATTCTTTTATTAAGGTACAAAATTTGAGTGCGGAAGAAGCTCTAAGCATAATAAACAATGTCGATTTAATTATTTGTTCCTGGGCACCAAACTTTGGTCAACATGATGAAAAACTAGTTTTAAATTGGCGTAACAACAATTTTACCAACCATCTACTTTTTGTTGGCGAAAAAAATGGCGCCACGAATTCTCCAATTTTTTGGCGAAATGAACATTTTGTTCATTCAAAAGAAATGATGCAGATTAACAGATCTTTTGCTAGTTTTGATTTTATTGAAGAGCACATTTTTGAGATAGCACATGAAAATTAAGAAAATTATTTTAGTAATCGTTATATTTTTATCACTTTTAGGTATTGGCAGCATGCTGTCCAATGTTCAATCAAGAGAGGCTGATCAACTTCTTGAGGCTTATGGACTTAGTAATAATACCCGTTATATCAATGTAAAAAGCAACCAAAATGTTGGTTCATTTATCACGTATTTACAAAAAAAATATCCTAAAAATAAAATTCAGGTTCATTTGGCAAGTAAATCTAAGGATAATCAAACTTTAGTGTGGTCAAACCACGAAGTAGTGACATTACCCACTGAATCTGGCAGATATTTTACAGCCGATGATTTTAAAGGTAAAGTTTCATTTGCTGTTTTGGGTTTAAATGCTAAGGTGCCAACCTTGAAAGTTCAGGGTAATCAATATGTTCACCTTAATCAAACTTATTATTCTGTTATCGGTATCTTAAAGCATTACCGACAAATGAAGCAGAATGGTTATTATTTAACCACCGGTCCTAAGCAACCAACTGGAAAATTAAAATTAAAAAATTACATCATAATAATCGACAGTTCAAGTAAAACCATACGTCAAATAGCGAAACATTATCATGCTAAAGTGAAGACACCACTATTTGTAAAAAATCATCAAATTCATCAATTTTCATTTTTACGTGAAATAGCGCTGATAACTGTCTTTTTAATTATTGCTCTTTTAAGTAATTTGCTTTTAGCCTATATGGATTGGCAAACTGTGAAGCAAACCCATTTAAACGGCCCTCTGCTGCGCAACTGGCTGATAAATCATGGCATTAGAATACTATTGATTGAACTCACAGTGACTTTTGGTGCGTATTTCTTTTTAAGTTGGCGGACATTTATTTCAAACAAGCAACATTTAATTTGGCTTCTTGCATTAAGCTGGCTTATCATTGCTGCAGCATATAGTTTCTGCGTCATACACCAATTAAGAAAGGATCAAAAAAATGATCAAGCTGCCTGACGACTTTGTCAGAAAATATCAAAAACTATTAGGCAAGGATGAAGCAAACAAGCTCTTTACTGCAATAAAATCTCAACCTCCCAAAAAAGGCTATCGTATTAATTCACTTAAAGAAAATAAACAAGTATCTTATAATACCCAATCTCATATTCCGGTAATTCCCAACGCTTTTTACGGTGAAATTAGCGGTCATGATCCAGAATGGATTAGTGGCACAGTATATTCGCAAGATCCCTCAGCAATGTTTCCAAGTTACATTATTAATGCCAAACCGGGCGAACGAGTGCTTGATCTTTGCGCAGCTCCTGGTGGGAAAAGTACTGCAATTGCCGAGCAACTGCAAAGTAGAGGGTTGTTAGTAGCAAATGAAATTTCACCTAGTCGAGCTAAAGTATTGCGTGAAAACCTCGAACGTTGGGGTGTTACCAACGCTTTAATTACCAATGACAAACCCGAAAATTTAACCAGTCAATTTCCCCGTTTTTTTGATAAAATTTTAGTTGATGCTCCTTGTAGTGGCGAAGGAATGTTCCGTAAAGATCAACAGGCAATAGAATACTGGTCGCAAGACTATGTCATGAAATGTCAAGAAAGGCAAAAAAAGATTTTAACAGCGGCAGTTAAGATGTTAAAGCCGGGAGGAACATTGGTTTATTCAACTTGTACCTTTTCACCAGAAGAAAATGAAGCAATAATATCATGGCTAAGCCAAAAGTTTGACCTTGAAATTTTGCCAATTGAACTCGGTACTAATCAAGTGGCTAAAGGGCAACCTGATTGGGCGGACCACAACAAGGAATTAGCTAACACAGTAAGATTTTGGCCAACTGCTGCGATAGGTGAGGGGCAATTTGTCGCAAAACTTAAATTACCAGCAAAGCCAGGGATGAGTATGCCTGGTTCAAGAAAGGAGAACAAGAAAAGAACAAGACGTTTAGCTAATATTGCGCCCAAT
The DNA here is from genome assembly GCA_946482465.1 of uncultured Lactobacillus sp. Classification (GTDB taxonomy): domain Bacteria; phylum Bacillota; class Bacilli; order Lactobacillales; family Lactobacillaceae; genus Lactobacillus. The sequence goes on along the minus strand of CAMLRL010000003.1, from coordinate 43,423 downwards.
AAAGCAGAAATTAAATTAATTGCCGCTATTTTGGATCAATTTAATTTACCTGCCGCATTATTAAATTGGCGGTCTGATTGCCTAATCAGAAACAATCACGTTTTTATACCGGTGCAAGATACTACAGGCTTACATGTAAGAATTCTCGCTAATGGGACAGAATTGGGCTTGCTTAAAAAGAATCGGTTTGAACCAGGGCACCAGTTAGCCATGGTTTTAGCAGCGCAGAAACAAACTAGAGTAATCAATCTTACTGCCAATTCCTACACTAGCTATTTACATGGAGAAGCAATCAAAGTGAACACCGATCTAAAAGGGTTTGTGTTAGTCAGTCACCATAACTTTATATTGGGTTTTGGTAAGGTTGCTAATCAAATTTTAAAAAACTATTATCCTAAGGGACTAAGATTTTAAAGGAAAGACTATTATTTATAATGATTAAATTAATTACGACAGATATGGATGGTACTTGGTTAAACGACCAAAAAGAATACGATGAAGATTTATTCTTGCGTGAATTTAAGATCATGACAGAAAAAAATATCAAGTTTGTGGTTGCAAGTGGCAATCAATTTGAAAACTTGTATTTACGTTTTCCTCACGTAGCAAATAAGATATATTATATTGCCGATAATGGCGCTTTGGTGGCTAAAGGCAGACAGGTCATTCACGTTAATTCACTTTCTCATTCAGATCTCCAGACAATTTTACAAATTACGCAGCAATACGATGAAAAAGCAACTGTTTCTGGTTTAGCTAGTGCTTATACATTAAGAAAAAACGGACCAGACTTTGCGCGAGAATTAAAGAAATACTATGAAAAATTATTATTGGTTGATGATTTTGATAATTTAAATGATCAGATTTTCAAAGTAACTTTCGATGTTTCTGCGGAGAAAATGCCGCACCTGCTTGATGAATTGAAACGGAATTACCCTCAAATTGGGTTTGTTTCTGGTTCCGCTACTTCAATTGATATGTCAACTAAAGGAATGAATAAGGCTGAAGGATTAAAATATCTCGGTAGTAAATATAAAATTAATCCGCGAGAAATGGTTGCTTTTGGCGATAGTGGTAATGACGTGGGCATGTTAAAATACGTTGGCAACAGTTATGCGACAGGTACGGCTCTGCCAATTGCCAAGAGGGCAGCCAGCCATGTTATTGGTTCAAGTAACGATAGCGCCGTCCAAAAAGAAATCTGGCACATGTTAAATTAATAGTTTAAATAAAAATAATCCCAAAAGTTATTACACTTTTGGGATTATTTTTTATATTTGTTCAATAATATCTTTTAGCTCTAAGTCATAATATTTAGGAATATTGCTCAATCCGCTTAAACTGTGTTGCCCGTATATTGCCAGTAAACCAGCCAGTTCTTGTTGCCAATTTACTATTGTTTTTTGCAAATATTCCTCATCGTGATTAAGCAGCATTTGCAAAAATTGGTTGGAAATACCTACATACTTGCCGCCTAAACAGAGCCCTTTAAAAACGTCCAGTGGATTGCGCACGCCACCAGAAACAATAAATTCAACTTGCTGTTTTGCTGCCGCTAGAGCTGAAGCAACTGTGGGCAAGCCGATATCATTTAGATATGACAAATCTTTGGGATTGCGGGCATTTTCAATTTGAGCAAAATTTGTACCACCGCTACCAGCAACATCAAAGAGGTTAAAGCCTGCCTTTTTTAACGTGCAAATAGTTTTGGGATCTAAGCCGAAGCCAACTTCTTTGATAATAATGGGAACCGTTATTTTCTGGCGCAAGTCTTTTAAATTATCCAGCCAATAAAAATTGCGTTCTCCCTCTGGCATAGCAATTTCTTGCACTGCGTTAAGGTGAACTTGTATAGCATCTGCATTTAATTCGGTAATAATCTTTTGTGCCTGTTCTGGCAAAGTTTTGCCATTAATATTAGCAATTAAAACGCCATCAGGGTTTTCTTCACGAGCAATTAGAAAACTGTCTAGCTGCTCAGGTTCTTTATTTAGGATACTTGCAGAGCCTAGTGCTAGGGCAATATTGGTTCTGCGGGCAACTTGACCTAAAGCTTTGTTAACAATATAAGATTTAGCAGAGCCACCAGTCATTGCGTTGATAAAGAAGGGGGCAGCAACTTTTTTGCCAAACATCCTTGTTTTAATTGTAGCTAAATCGACTTCAGTTTCAGGTAAGGCTGGTCTAATGACATGGACTTGGTCAAAGCTATTCATTTTTTCTTTTTGATAAAACTTTTGTGCCAGCTGCAAATGTTCTTCTTTACGCTTAGATCGGATTGTCATAATTTTTCCTTTATTTTATTTTGCTAATCTAATTTGGTGTACGTGGAAGTCAAGAGGCATAATGCCGTTTTGCCGCCATTTTTCTTCCAGAAAATCAGTATCGGTATGTTCATCGGCAATCACAATACCGCAGTCACCATTACCAGCACCGGAAGTTTTAGCTGCGCCACCAAACGATTCGGCAATGTTAATTAATTTGGATAGCCGGGGAATTTCAATTGCAATTTGATTAATTTGAGCAAAATGCTGCAGTAGTTTACGGTTAACTCGAATCTGCTTTTTAATTAAACGAATATCGTGGCGTTCAAAGCCGGCAATCATTTTCAAAACACATATGCGGGAAAGCTTGAGAAATTCTTGATACTCGCCGTTTAAAGCAGCTTTATTAGCATTAGTTTCGTCTACTAGTCGAGAAGTAGAAGCTGGCTTTTGGCTCCAGCCGATCATCAGTTTTAATTCGGCAGGCGGCGTCAAAAGTTGAATTCTTAATCCGGGCCAAGCTTCATTGACGACTTCTGATAGAGATTTTTGGGCTAATTCGTTACTTAACCAATTTTTGTCAAAAGTCTGATATGCAATCCAGCCGCCATAGACGCTGGCAGCAATGTCGCCTGCTGATCCATTACCTTGAACAGAATAGTGCGAAATAGCTGAAAGCTTATAAACTAACTCGTTACTAAACGGAACATTGTAAAAGCGTAGAATGGCTTTAACTGTGGCTACGGTTACCGCAGCACTTGAACCAAGACCATACTTTTTGCCATCAGAGGAATCAAGATCGGAATTGATGTATAAATCGTAAACTTGCATTTTTACTTTTTGTTCCAAGCAAAAATGTTCTGTGTAATAAATCGCAGCAAGGATGTATTCAAATGGATTATCCCGGTTGTCAATAACCATTTTAGCTCCCCGCCTAACCCAATGTATAGAACTTTGGGAATATTGTTTTGAATGAATTAAACCGGTGGTAGATTTTGACTTAATAATTGAAACACGGATAAATTGGTTAACTGCGACTAAGATAGCGGGACAATCTTGTTCTAAAACCGCATATTCGCCGGCAATATATAATTTTCCGGGTGCTTGTTCTGTTATCAAAAGAAATAAATCTCCTAATCAATTAATTTACATTAATTAGTTCAGGTATGAGATACCTGGACCGAAACTTGCATTTATTATCTTAACATTCTCGAATTCTGTTACAAACTTATTAGTAATATCTTTTACATTTTTTAATTGACTTAAGATTTTTATATTAGGTCCAGCATCAATTGTAAAATAACATTCTATACCGTTTTGACGTAATTCTGATACCATTTTGATTGACTTGATAGTTGCCGGCTCAAAGTAGGTAAACGAAGGTTGTGCGGTTAAGTTAACGGCGTGCATCTCAGTCGCATTTAATTCAGCTAGACTACCAATTGCCGTGAAATCCTGAGCTTTAACAGCAGAAATCATTTGCTCTAATTCCTGCTGATTACGCAGCAGCCAGGGTTGAAAAAAAGGCGAGCTTTGTGCCATTTTCATCCCAGCAGTTGATGATATTCTTTTTTGCTTGGTATTTAATTCGACGGCCAGCAGCTGTAAATCTATTTGGGGATTTTCATCCAAGGCATAGGCATACGAAGACTTATCATCTGTACCTTTTTGCCATACAGAAAAGCCGCCATAAATTGATCTGCAGGCTGATCCTGAACCTAAACGCGCTATACGAGAAAGTTCAATTGGAGTTAGTTGAATATTATAATGAGCACAAAAAGCACCAGCTAAAGCCGCAAAAGCTGAACTGGATGAAGCTAGACCGGCAGCAGTAGGAACATTATTGGTGGATTCAACTAAGAGGTGACCAGTTACGCCAAACCGCTGTTGTAAAACTTTTAAAAAGGAAAAGACTCTTTGAGCGCTCACATTTTTTTGCCTGATACCATTTAAAACAAAACAATCTTCGTCACTAGCAGAAATTTTAGTATCGGTATAAAACTTGTCAAGAGTCATTGACAAACTAGACATAAGAGGTAAGCGCAAATGCGAATCGGCTTTGCCCCAATATTTAATTAATGCAATATTTGTATGAGCACGAATTGTTTTAACCATATAACTATATTTCCTCAATCCAACTGTTAGCTATGATGTTTTGACACTTAACCACTATCTTTTGTGCAATTTCAGAGTTATGGCAAAGCGCAATCACTATTCCGCCCAAGCCACTACCAGACAATTTAAAACCTAGGGCACCATTTGCCAGAGCAATTTTTTGTAATTGGTCGATTTTAGAGGTTGAAAGGCTAAAAGAATGCAAAATAGCCTGAGCCTGATTAAAGATAGTGCCAATTTGTGCCTGATCTTTTTTTAACCAGGCACTTTTGGCTTCATCAGCTAATTTACCCAGCTTAGCGATTTTGGCCGCAGCTTTTGGGTCAGTTGCAACTTGTTCATGTACCAAGCTGACAGCTTTTTTAGTGCTGCCTAATTCTCCTGTATCCATGATCAGTAAAGTAGAGTTTAATTTGGCCTTGAGCGATGTAGGGCCTGCTTTTTGATTAAAGAAAACTAAATAATTTGAATTAACAGTGGCAGCATCTAAGCCGGAAGCCTTGCCATGATTAATCATTTCGGCATGATTGGTAATAGCAATAATCTCATTTTCACTCAGATTGAGTTTAAAGTAATCATTCATAGCCCGCGTAGTAGCCAAAGCAACTGTAGCACTGGAACCCAGCCCGCGTTCTATAGGTATTTCTCCGGTATACGTGATTTTAAGCGTTTCGGTGCTACTTGCTTTTTCCAACATAGTTTTGACAACATATTTCAAGCCGTCATATTCAGATGGAGCCATAAAAAAAGGGCCTTGATAATGAGCTGTATCCATCCACATTTGTGTTGCAGGTTCAACCGTGGCTTTAATATGCAAAGACATAATTGGCATTGCCAATGCATTATAGCCATACACTACCGAGTGCTCTCCAATTAAAATTACTTTTCCATGTGCTAAAAAGCTTGTTTTCATTTTACTTAAGATCCTTAATGTATATAAAAAAATTTTGCTCCTATGATAAAATAATGACAAAGGAGAAGAGAAACGATGATCAAAATATTACTGGGTCGACAAACTGATCCGATGCAGGATAAAGTCTTAACAGAAGCTGTGCAAAATTATCAAAATTATCCAGAACACGAAACTTTTGTCATCGTCCCTAACCACATTAAGTTTACCACAGAAGTTAGAGCAATAAATAAGCTTGCCATTAGTCAGGGGCATTCTGAACAATCTGTTAAAAATTTGCAAGTTTTATCTTTTTCCCGCTTAGCCTGGTTTTTTTTGAAGGATGCCGAAAAGGGCTTGCCAACCGAGCTTGATGAAGCTGCAGCTTCAATGCTGCTAGCCAAAATTATTGCGCAAAAAAAAGAACAGCTGCACCTTTTTCAAACCACAGACTTGAATCCCGGCTTAATTAAACAGCTATATGACACAATCTTACAAATTCGGGAAGGCAATTTAGACCTAAATGATATTACTACCGAATCCCTAACGCTGGAAACTAAAAATAAAATCGCTGATCTCAAGATTATCTATGCTGATTTCATTGCCGCAATTGCCGGTAAGTTTTCTACCACTAACGAAGTTCAGCTGGAGTTAAATGAGTATTTAAATTCAGAAATTGACCTAAGTCAAACTGACTTTTATTTTAGCGACTTTTCTCATTTTTCTTTACAGGAATGTCTCACAGTAAAATTATTAATGACAAAAGCGCACAGCGTGACACTGGCGTTTAAGACTGAACTAGGTGAAATTGAACCAAAAGCGCAACCGGGTGATTATGATTATGTTATTCAAAATACCATTAACAAGCTAATAAGCTATATTAAAAGCAAAAATTTAAAATATCAAGTCAGCTCAACAAATGCTGATCATAAACCTTCAAAAAGAGAACTGCTTAACGAATTTTGGACGGGGGAAATTAACAGACTGGAAAACAGCGATCAAGTCCAACTTGTCCGCGCTGATAATCGCTATGCAGAAGCTTATTATGTTGCCCATACAATATACCAGCAGGTAACTTTAGGGCATTATCGTTATAGCGACTTTTTGGTGTTAGCTCCAAATCTGCACGAATATGAAACTTATTTAACTCCTATTTTGCGCCAAAATGAGATTCCATTTTTTAACGACTTGCAACAGGAAATGAAGTACCATCCAATAGTTGTATTAATAGAAAATATCGCCCAGCTTTTGACCAGACCATTGCAGACAAATAATATATTGGCAATTATGAAAACCCGTCTTATCATTCCCAAGTGGTATCAAGATGAAGCCTCTTACCTTTATGATGTCGACCAGCTGGAAAATTTTGTGCTTGCACATGGCATAAACCATAATCTTTGGCGCAAAGACTTTACTAAATATATGGCTGCTGAAGTTATCGGCCTAGATAAAATTCCGGATGAAGTAGGTAAAATAAACAGGCTCAAGGATTACTTTGTTAAACAAATTTCTCATCTTTTTACAAATTTAAAGGCTGAAAAGGATACTCAAAAAGCTATTACTGTCTTTTTTAACTTTTTACTCAAAAATGGTGTTAATACTGTTCTGGAAAAGTGGCGTACTACTGCACAGAATAAAGGTAATTTGCAAGAAGCCCGTCAATCCGAACAAGTTTGGGATTTACTAATCAACTTACTGCATGATTATCTTTTAATTAATCCGACTGATTTTGAAACGGCAAGTTTTTTTAACGTCCTAATCAACGGCTTTAAAGAAGCTACTTTTTCCCAAATTCCCGCCACATTGGATGCTGTCAATTTGTCAGAAATGGGGATTGTGCAAGTTAGTGGCTATAAACAGGTTTTCGTTATGGGTGCTACAGTCAATGGGCTACCCCAAATTCAAAATACACCGGGGTTTCTGAGCACAGAAAATCTGACTGAACTGAAAAATGATTTTGGTGAAGATTCATATATTGAAGATCGGCAACAACTAAGTAATTTGGACCAAAATTATCAGTTTGGCAACTGCATGGCACTTGCACATGACAAATTTTATTTGAGCTATTCCATTGCCAATGATGAAGCAGCAACAGTGCAACCTTCAATTTATTATGAACGCTTAAAAAACGCTGGTGCTCCTGAATATAACCAACATAATTTACCGGAAAATTTGGGAGAATTGCTGAGTTTTATTACCAATCCGCAAGCAAGCTTGGGCTACTTGAGCTATCTTAATAGGACTAATAAAGAACTTGAAGTTGACAATATTTTAAAATTAACTAAGAAATACCTGCCGCAAAGAACGGATAAGGTAATAGACGCCAGTCAGTTTATTAACGAACCGGAAGATATTGGTCCTAAATTAGCGCAACAATTGTATGGGGAAAACTTAGATTCTTCTGTTTCGCAACTTGAAACTTTTTATGAAAATTCCTACGAATATTTTCTTACCTACGGATTGCGACTTCATAAACGATTCGAAAATGAATTGGATGTAATTCAAGCTGGAAATTATTTTCATGAGACTTTTGACCGGTTAGTCAAAGAATTAAACCAGCAAAGCCTTAATTTAAAAAACATTGATGAAGTTAAATTACAGCAATTGCTTGACCTGGCCCGCAGTGAAATGAAAAGTGAACCAAAGTACCAGCAGTTATTGAATGATCCCTTCAATGAGTTTCTTTTTAAGTGCCTTGATCATACTACTAGTAATGTGGCTCATAACTGGCACAAGGCAGTTCAAAAAACGCCGCTAAAAGCTAAATATTCAGAATTAAGTTTTGGCAATACAGAAAAAGTCCAAGGCCTGCAACTAAAAGTACCTAATATTTCAGGGGATCATTATGTTAATTTGAGAGGGAAAATGGACCGCGTTGATTTAGCCCAAATTCCCGATCAAAATGAAATTATGGCACAGGTAGTCGACTATAAATCCTCCGCCAAGAAATTTAATCTGGGGCTTTTTTACCATGGCATTTCGCTACAAATGGTTTCGTATTTGGACGTATTGGCCCGCAATCAAAAGTTTTTCACTCAATCAGAAATGCCGTTATCACTTTTAGGTGCTTTTTATCAAACTGTCACTAGGCAAATGGAACGAATTAATGGCACGAAAATATATAATAAAAAATTGGAGCTTAACAAGGCTTATCTTGACGGCCAATACCGCCTTAAATACACCGGCTTAATCAATGACGACCAGCTATTGTTGCTTCAGGCTGACCCGGAATTAAAGGAACCTGGTACTAGTTCCAGTCTTTATATAGGAGTTAAAAGCAAAAAGAAGGACGGTTCGCTTTCTTTCAGCGGAAGTGCTTTTAAGGATGATGAACTGAAATTGCTGCTCAAATATGACGAAGAACTAATTAAAGATGCATCTAGCCAAATCTTGTCGGGTCAAATCAAGCTCAATCCCTACAAGTACGGTAATGGCATTAGCGCACTCACATATTCCGATTTTCGTGATATCTTCTTTTTCGATGCCATGTTAAAAGAAAATAGGTACCACCAAATTGGCAGTATGGATAAACCAGAATTAATCAAAAAAATCACAGAACGGTTACAGGAGGACGACTAAACATGGCAAAAAATACTACTGAGCCCCCATTTACTGATATTCAAAAAAAAGCGATTGAAGATGACAACCGAGATATTTTAGTATCTGCGTCTGCCGGCAGTGGTAAAACTACTGTTTTAGTATACCGCTTGTTAAGAGCAATATTGAACGGCACCAGTATTGACCAGCTTTTGGTTGTTACTTTCACCAAGGCAGCCGCCGCAGAAATGAAAAAGCGCATTAAAGACTTGCTGTTAGTAGAATACCGCAATGGCAACACCAAGGTTAATTTCCGCCAGCAACTAAATCTAATTGATTCGGCCAACATTTCTACTGTTGACGCATTCTGTTTAGACGTGATTCATCGGTTCTATTACGTTGTCGACATTGATCCCAGTTTCAGCGTTTTAACCGATGACACTCAGGCGGAATTAATGCGAGAGCGGGCATTAAAAGAAATCGAAAGTGAGTTTTTAACAGAAAAAGATACTGGTTTTATTGCTTTTTATGACAATTTCGCTGGCGACAGGGATGCCCAAACACCTCAAAATCTATTATTAGATTTATATAATTATGCCATGGCCAAGCCCGATTACCGTGAGTGGCTTAAGCAATTGCCTCAAAAATATCAAATTGACCAAAGCGTAGTGACATCAGCAATTTGGCAAAAAGAAATCAAGCCGTATTTGATTACGCTATTTGATGATTTAAAAGATAAGATAGACCAATTATTGCAAAGCGCAATCATGAATACTAAAGAATTTGGCAAAGTAAAAGAAGCCTTTACTTTGTTTAATGAGTGCTTAGCCGGTTATTTAGATAGCCTCAAACATGACGCTGCTTATGATGATCAGAGAGCAAAATTGCGTGCTTGTATTTTTAGAAAAAATATACGTAGGTCCAGTAAATGGGATGAGGATCTCGTTGCTTTTTATGAAGAATGCGTTAATTTAAAAAACGAAGCAGGAGATCAAATTTTTACGACATTTACTTCATTCTATGCTACTGAAGAAAAAGAACAAATTAATCTCTTGCAAAAGGGCTCTCAGATAATGGCGGCAATTACAAAAGCTGAATTGGCTTTAATCGACCGGTTTGAAGAACTAAAAAGAGCACAGAATTTACTTGATTTTAGTGATATGGAACAGTTAGCGTATCGCATATTGAGTCAAGATACTTCTGCTTCGGCAATGGCTCGCAAATTTTATCAAGATAAATTTAGCGAGATTTTAGTTGATGAATATCAAGATATTAATCCCTTACAAGAAAAGATACTGCAATTAATTAAAAAAGACGGTCACAACAACATGTTTATGGTGGGGGATGTTAAGCAATCGATTTATGGCTTCAGGCAGGCTGAACCAAGCTTGTTTTTACATAAATATCAAGAAGCTGCCCGTCAAGAAAATGCTGCAAAAGAGGAACGAATTCTTTTATCCGATAATTTCCGCTCAACTAAACCCGTTATTAATTTTGTTAATAAGGTTTTTGCCAACATTTTGACCCCTGATTTTGGTGGCATTGACTATGCTAAAGAAGGGCAATTAAAGTATGGTTCCAAGAATCAGCCTGAAAATTTGGCGGACGCCACTGAAATACTTCTTCATGATAAAAGTAAAGAGACTGATAAGACTCAAAATGAGAATGAGGAAGACATTGATTCAGCAGAAATCGCAATGATCATTAACCGGATTAAACAATTTAAAAAAGAAAACTTGCTAGTTTATGACCAACATTCTCAAGAACCAAACAAACTCCGTCCTTTTAAATATAGCGATATTGTGATCTTAACGAGGAGCCGGAGCAATAATCTTGAAATTATGCAGGAGTTTGCTAAAAATAATATTCCCATCATGGTTACGGATGCTAAAAACTATTTTCAAACATTGGAATTAACCATTATTTTAAATTACCTGCGGATTATTGATAATCCTGATCAAGATATACCGTTGGTAGCAGTTTTAAGGTCGCCTCTTTTTAACTTTAAAGAACCTGATTTAAGCCGGATTAGAATCCATACGCCAAATGCCAGTTTTTATAGTGCGTTGACAGCTTACGTTGCAGTCGGTGATCAACTAAGTCAAAGAATAAAGGACTTTTTAAATCAACTGGAAGAATTGCGCCAATTTGCGACAACACATAGAATTTCTGAATTGGTGTGGAGTATTTATGAAAAAACCAGTCTTTTGGAAATTATGACGTCTTTGCCAAATGGCAAGCAACGCAGAATTAATCTCGAAGCTTTGTATGAAAGAGCGGCTTCATATGAGAGCGCCGGCTTTAAAGGCTTATATCAATTTATCAATTTCATTGAGCGCATGAGACGCAGCCAAAAAGATTTAGCCCAACCCTTATTAACTAAAGAAGCTGGTAATTCCATCCGTCTCATGACAGTTCACGGCTCTAAAGGGCTGGAATTTCCGATTGTTTTTTATCTTGGACTAGAACATCGGTTTCAGCTGCGTGACTTAAGCAATAATTATATTATCAGCTCTGATTCAGTTGGTTTAACTATTAGATGTAAGCATTATCGTGCCGATACTTTAATTAAAGCATTTAATAACGTCGCCAAAAGAAGGCAACTTCTAGAAGAAGAAGCACGGATTTTGTATGTAGGAATGACCCGTGCAAGGCAAAAACTAATATTGGTAGCAGATATCAATGATTTACAGAAAACATTGCAAAAATGGCAAAACCAACTTTCTCTTAATAGTAAGCTAAATTCTACAAACCCAATGGATCTAATTGGGCCGTCTATTAAATTTGACGAATTGATCGCACAAAAAATTTCTGATATTAATTTTGCTTCTGAAACTGGTCAAGAATTGTTATACATTGACTATCAAGGTGAAACAATCAATGTTGCAGAAACTCAGGTTCAAGAACAAGCAGATACAGAAAACTCTTATTTACTATCAAGAATTAAAGATTTGTATGGGCTTGATTATCCCTTTAAGGATGCAAGTAAAACAACAGCCTACCAATCAGTTTCTGAAATAAAAAAGGCTTTTAATGATCCACTTGACAATGAACTTGAAAATGCCCACTTACTCTCATCAACAAATAGGTATTTGCAACCGATTGATACCAAGCCTAATTTTTTATTCAAAACTAAGTTTACTGGTGCCGAAATCGGTACGGCAATGCACTTAATTTTGCAATATTATGACTATCATGGTCAGGGAAAGCCGCAGCAGGTTGAAGAAGAAGTTCAGCAACTAGTTAAGCAAAACAAATTGAACAGTAATCTAGTTTCAAGTCTTGACCTGAACCAAATTAATTGGTTTGTTCACAGTGATTTTGCTGCCAAGTTTTGGCAAGAGCCACAAAATTTAAAACGTGAAATTGAATTTTCCAGTTTATTGCCTGCTAGTATTCTTTTTGAGCATTTTGACGATCCAAATGCTAAAATTTTAATTCACGGAACAATTGATGGTTACTTTATTGAAAAAGATGGCATAATATTATTCGACTATAAAACTGACCACATTGATCCTACACATTTAGATCTGGCAATCAAAAATATTAAGCAGAAATACCGGGGGCAGTTGCGCCTTTATGAAAGGGCATTGAATTCCTTTGCTAATGCCAAAGTTAAAAGCAAATATTTGATTTTATTAGATGCTCAAAAAGTTGTAGAAGTGAAATAGATGAAAGGAGGGTCAAGTTAAAAAATGAAGTCATTTGCCAATACTGTTTTTGCTGTAGTAGATTTGGAAACTACCGGGACACAGCGTGAAGACAACAATCATATTATTCAGTTTGGTTGTGCCATAATAAAAAATCTAAAAGTTGTAAAAACGTATTCTTTTTTGATTAATCCTCACCGTGAAATACCTATAGCTGTTCAAAACTTAACGCACATACATGATAAAGATGTTGCTCATCAGAAGGATTTTTCATATTATGCTCCTCAAATTATTAAGATTCTCAAAGATACGGTTTTTGTGGCTCATAACGTCAACTTTGATTTGCCTTTCTTAAATTATGAATTGGTGGAGCATGGCTACGAGCCTCTTACTAACCGGGCAATTGATACGGTGGAGCTGGCTAAAATAGCTTTTCCCACTGAACCATCCTATAAATTGAGTGACTTGACTGCCCAATTACAGATTGAACACTTAAATCCGCACAAGGCTGATTCTGATGCTTACGGAACTGCTGTGCTGCTAATAAAAATCATTCGGCGCTTGGAAAAATTACCGCAAGCAACTCTTAACACACTTAGTTCATTAGCACACGGGTTAATTCGTGATACGTCATGGATTTTTACCACGATCGCTGATGACGCTCGCAAAGAAAAGCGTCCTTTACCTGCCAAATATCAGCAGGTACGTCAAATAATTTTAAGAAAACAAAAAAGCGTAGCTAATAATGAGCAAGAGCATTCAGCTACTTTTCCTCAAAGTGATCAGGCAAAAAGAAAGCTTTTTAAAAAGAAAATCAATTATAGGCAGCCTCAAGTTGATCTGATTAACCGGATTGAGCAATTCATTAATACTCCTGACCAAAAAGCTTTGCTAGTTGAAGCACCAAACGGTACCGGAAAGACATTTTCATATTTATGCGCATATTCTTATCAGCTTTATACCAGTAGAAAATTAGTAATTGCCACACCGACTAAAGTTTTGCAAAGACAAATTATTAATAAAGAGATACCTCAGTTATTAAATGTGACGAACTTGGATTTAAAAGCAGAAGAAGTTAAGGCCAGCAATCATTATCTTGATCTAGATGGTTTTTATCAAAGTTTATACCAAGATACACCAAATAAATTAACTCTGGTTTTGCAGATGCGAATTTTGGTTTGGTTAACTGAAACGAATACGGGTGATTTGGATGAATTGCAGTTAACTAATTATCGAGCACCTTTGTTTGCGCAAATAGCTCATCCGGGGGATGCTCGTGTCGGGAGCAGTTTTGCGAAAGTGGACTTTTGGAATTTGGCAAGGCAACGTCAAGAGCAAGCTGATATTCTAGTAACTAATCACGCATTTTTAGCTAACCATTATAATGACACTATTTGGGGGCAAAATCCCTATTTGGTGATTGACGAAGCACATCGCTTTGTTGACAATGTTATTAGTTCGCGCAATGATTCTTTTCAATTTGAATCCCTATGGGGAGCGCTAACTCATTTGCGTAATTTGCTTTTCTACGCTGATGACAGTGTGTTTAACCAATATGGCAATGATGTCCAATTTAATTTTTTACTGGAAAAATTAGACCCCCAAATATTAGATTTAATTAAAGTAATCAATCATTTGCAACATTTGTTATGCTCTAAAAAGAAAAAAGCCGTCAGTCAAAGTGTTTTGCCTAATGGCAACTTACTTCTCAGCTTTAAAGGTACAGATTTATTTCCGAAAAATAATCAATTTTTAGTAAAACTAGCTGAGTTGCAGCGCAAATTAGAAAATGTCAGGCAGCAAACTAACCAGATCTTATTTAAACTTTATAATGAAACTGATAGTTCTAATATTGATCGGGATGCTATTTTGAGTGATATTTCTGCCCAAATAGATCAGTTAGACTACTACATTACTAAAAGCTATCAATTATCAGATTTATTGCGGAAAAGGACTTATCTTGCTCTCGAAGGGTTTATAGTTTCTTTAACCAATCCCCAAGATCCATTGAGTGCCAACTTAAGCTGGTTAATGCTCGATGCTACTCCAGAATTACGTAAAATATATGATCGTTTCGATCATATTCTGTTTGTTAGTGCAACTCTGACTAGTGAAAATGGGTTTGATTTTATTGTTAAACAACTGGGTTTGACAGACCTGACACCACAAGAATATGTCGGCACGAGCACCTTTAAACTCGCTGATCATCTGGAAGTTTTATCCGTTAATGATTTACCTGATGTCAACGAACCGGCTTTTGCAAAAATTTTAATTCAAATTCTAGAGCATGACTTGCAAACCAAGAATCATGTTTTAGTTTTAATGACTAATTTGGAGTTAATAAAGAATGTTTACAGTGCAATCATTAACTCACCGCACTTACGAGATTTTGAAATTTTAGCTCAAGGCGTTTCCGGCTCAAATAACCGTATTATCAAAAGATTTGCTATAGCAAAAAGAGCTATTATCCTTGGAGCAGACAGTTTTTGGGAAGGGATTGACTTCCATGAATGTGGTGTTGATCTCGTAATAGCAACTAAATTGCCATTTGAATCACCAGATTTACCAGAAGTTAAATTGCGCCAAAAGCAACTTGTTGATAGCGGCGTTGATGTTTTTCATTCCGACACTATGCCGCGAGCAATTATTCGTTTCAAGCAGGGAATGGGCAGATTAATTCGCGGTGAACAGGATAGAGGGCAGTTTTTAATCTTAGATTCGCGGCTTTGGACTAAAGATTATGGGCAAGTCTTTTTAGCTGCTATCCCTGTTAAAGTCAAAAGAATAAATTTAAACGAATTGGAAGAAAAGTTAGATAACTATGATAAATGATGATACAAAACAAACCGTTAAGTTTTTAACCTACATTTTAATATTGATAGTATTTTTATACTTTGCTTTCATTATAATTTTTTATAAAGCTGGAAATCCCGAAAGAACACAAACACGTGAACTTAATAGAATTGCTTTACAAAAAACGCCAATTAAGTATACGGAAAAAAATTACCACTTAGATCGCGGTATAAACAGCTACGCACTTAAAGGTCTAGATAAGAAGCGTAAAACTTTTTATTTTATTTATCTTCCAGGCTCCAAAAAAGCTTATTTATATCCCGCCAATAAAGGTGTGAACGAAGAAGTGATTCGTCATAAATACGAATCTAAAAGACCAGATGAGAAAATTACCGAAGTTAACTTAGGCTGGTATCAAGGAAAAGCTGTTTGGGAAGTCAGTTCTAAAAACTTAGTAGGTGAATATCACTACCAACTATATGAATTTAAAAATGGAAAATTAGTGGGTTAAGTCGCTAAATCGATAAAACTTTGGTATTATTAATTTGATATGATAAGGAAAGTGGAATAAAAGTTTATGACAGAATTAATTTCAATTGAAGATTGCCGCAAACACGTTGATGAAGAAGTCCAAATGCATGTTTGGCTTACTGACAAGCGTTCAAGTGGTAAAATTGTGTTCTTGCAATTACGTGATGGTACTGCATTTTTTCAGGGTGTAGTGCGTAAAAATACAGTTTCTGCTGAAGTTTTTGAGATTGCAAAATCGTTACATCAGGAAGCCAGTTTTTACATAACCGGTACTGTTCACCAAGATGAACGTTCCCATTTTGGTTATGAAATTCAAATCTCAGATCTAAAGCTTATTACCAATAATGAAGGCTACCCAATTGGCAACAAGGAACACGGAATTGACTTTTTACTTGACCACCGCCATTTATGGTTAAGAAGCAAACGTCCTTTTGCAATTATGCGTATTAGAAACACAATTTTTAAGGCGACTGTTAACTTTTTTGAAAAAGAAGGCTTTATAAAGTTTGATGCCCCTATCTTCATGCATTCTGCTCCAGAGGGAACCACAGAATTATTCCATACAGAGTATTTTGGTGGTGACGCCTACCTCTCACAATCTGGACAACTTTATGGTGAAGTAGGAGCCGCCGCATTCGGTAAAATTTTTACCTTTGGTCCAACTTTCAGAGCTGAAGAATCTAAAACAAGACGGCACTTGACGGAATTTTGGATGATGGAACCTGAAATGGCTTGGATGCATCAAGATGAATCTCTTGATCTGCAAGAACGGTTTTTATCCTACGTTACTGGTCAAGTTCTACAAAATTGCCAATATGAATTAGAAATATTAGGACGCGATCCTAAGAAATTAGAGCCTGCTGCCCAAGGAAACTATACCCGTTTATCTTACGACGATGCAGTAAAAATGTTGCAGGATGACGGACGTGATTTCAAGTGGGGTGACGACTTTGGCGCACCTGATGAAGCCTTTATCTCTGAAAAATTTGACCGTCCTTTCTTCATTGTTAACTACCCAACTGCAATTAAGCCATTTTACATGAAGAAAAACCCTGATAATCCAAAAGAATATCTCTGTGCAGATGTTTTAGCTCCAGAAGGATACGGCGAAATTATGGGCGGTTCTGAAAGAGAAAGTGACTACGATACTATACTTAAACAGATAGAAGAAGCTGGCTTAAACAAAGAAGATTACGGTTGGTATCTAGACTTGCGTAAGTATGGCAGTGTTCCTCATTCTGGTTTCGGTATGGGCTTTGAACGGGTGATTGCCTGGATCTGTAAATTAGACCACGTCCGCGAAGCTATTCCATTTCCAAGAATGATTAATCGCTTGCAACCTTAATTCAAAGTTAATAAAACAGTTAAAAGTTGAACTAAAGTTAATTTAGTTCAACTTTTTTAAAGGAGAATTTATCATGCAGTACAATGATTACCGCGCTTTAGGTACAACTACTTTTTCAAATGGTCTGCTTGCATATTATCCGCAACTTAAAATTGATGATGCTGAGATGATTGTCATTATTCAGCTGGAAATGTTTGCTCAAAAGGGGAACTTTTTCCCAACTGATGAGCAACTGGCGGCAAATACTAATTTATCAGTTTCCGAAATTACGGCTCTAGTTCAGAAGCTAATTGAACAGAATTTTCTTAGTATTGATCAAATTTCCGACAAAAGTGGCAAGATTGGCAATAAGTATAATTTAGACCAATTGTATAACCAGTTAGACTTATTGCTGGAAGATAAAATTAAATCAGGTAATAAAAAAACCGGCAATAATAGCTCTACTTCCAGCATTGATAATAGTCCACTAACACAATTAGTGCGTCAATTTGAAATTGAATTTGGACGTTATTTAAGTCCAATTGAACGTGAAGAAATTGCATCTTGGCTAAACGTTGATCATTATGATCCGGTACTTATCAAAATGGCTTTGAGAGAAGCAGTTCTAGCTCAAGCATATAGCTTAAAATACGTTGATCGTGTTTTGCTTAATTGGCAAAGACATAATTTAAAAACAAGTAGTGAAGTACAAAAATTTTTAAGAAGGAATCACTAATGACGCAAGAAAAAATTTTAACTACAAAAGAAGCACGAAAAGTTTTGGAATGTATTAACCACATGTATCCGGATGCCAAGGGTGAATTAGTTTGGGATAATAATTTTCATTTGCTGTGTGCCGTGTTAATGAGCGCGCAAACTACTGATAAAATGGTTAATAAAGTCATGCCCAAATTTATGGCAGACTACCCTGAACCTAAAGATTTAGCTCAAGCGACTATTGGTGCAATTGAGAAGCATATTTCACAGATCGGGTTGTACCATTCGAAAGCAAAGCATTTAAAAGCTACTGCCGAAATCTTAGTAACAAAATACCATAGCCAAATCCCTCAAGATAAAGATGAATTAATTTCTTTGCCAGGAGTAGGAGAGAAAACGGCTAACGTTGTTTTAGCTGAAGGCTTTGGCATTCCAGCTATTGCAGTTGATACTCATGTGTCTCGTATTTCCAAACGTTTTCATATTGTACCGCAGAATGCTAAGCCGGTGCAGGTTGAAAAAAGACTGGAGGAAATTCTTCCTCGCGATGAATGGATTCATACTCATCATGCGATGATTTTATTTGGACGTTATTCTATGACAGCCCGCGATAAAAATGATCCTTATTCATATTTAAAGTGTAAATAATATTAATTGTTAGAAAATAATGGTATAATTTTATGAAAAATATAATATTATTTTAAGCAAATATAATTTGCTTGAGAGGTAAACTTGATGAATAAGTGGCACATAACTAACGTAGTTCTAACAATCCTTTTCATAATCACAGCAATATTTCTCTGGCTACGTCCTTATGACGGAACTGGCGCTGTTAATACCATGAATGTTAAATTAGTTTCCTTAGCTGTTTTAATTGTCTTCTTTATATTTATTCTTTTAGTAGAACTATTAGTTTATTTGATAGTAAGAAAATAAAAAAGAAACGTCGGAATTTTTCGACGTTTCTTTTTTACTCAGTGATGATGGCTACCTTCGCCATTAGATGAATTTGAATTGTCACCACCTGGTTTATTAGGCTTTTGCTCATTTTCGGTGGAATTGCCAGAATTAGAATCATTTTGATTATTATTCTGACCAGAGTCCTCGGAGTTATTTTCATTTCCGTTAGTAGACTGTTGATTTTCCTTCTTACTTTTAGACTTTCTTTGGTTTTTATTTGATTGTCTAGCGGTACCATTTTGCTCATTTCGAGTTGAATTATTTTCTTGGGTATTTGTAGTCGATGAAGAATTATTATTATCGGCTTTTTCATCATCTTCATCATAATCACTACTGTCATCAACAATACCAATAGGAGAGTGCCCCCGCACGAACAATTGCCAGTCGCCAGTTGATGATACTTCAGGCGGATTGGAATTGCGAGCAATTCTAGCTCTGATGACAGAATCAGGTTTTTGCCAGTCAACATTTTCTTTATTTCTCATTAAATAAGACATCATATTCTTATAAAACAATTGAGCAGATTGTTGACCGATACCAGAAATTGTACCGTCCTTTAAGTTATCATAACCAGTCCAAACGCCTATTGAATAGCTTTGAGTGTAACCAACAAACCATGAATCTTTCGGAGTTGACCTGTAATTAGGGTAACGGGCTAATTCTTCTTCAGAATATTTAACAGAACCGGTTTTACCAGCTTGGTGCAATCCTTTAATTTGCGCATTCTTTCCAGAACCGTTCTTTATGACTCCTTTAAGCATATCTGTAATCATATAGGCTGTGGCTTTACTCATTACTCGAATTCCTTCGGAATCGTAATTTCTTGTTAAACCATCTGGCGTTTCAATTTTCGAAACAAATTGCGGCTTATGGTAGACGCCCATTGTAGAGAAAGCACTGAATGCACCAGCCATTTGTAGACTAGAAGCATTAGCACCGATAGCAACAGAAAGACCAGAGTCTTTAGGAATATTAATATCCATTTTACCGGCAAATTTAGCCGCGCGCTTAATGCCGACATCCCTCAAAGTTTTAACTGCCGGAACATTACGTGATTGTTCCAAGGCGTGTCTCATAGTCATGACGCCATCATATTTATTGTCCCAGTCATATAACTGAATATTAGTGCCCGGATAGACATATTTGCTGTCGTCCAGCATTTTAGCAGTCGACCAATTAAGATATTCAATTGCCGGGCCATAATCTAGCACAGGCTTAATTGATGATCCCGTTGAGCGCGAAGTTTGTACGGCACGATCCAAACCTAACTGAACTGAAGAAGGTAAGTGTCTACCACCTAAGATCGCAATTACGTGACCATTGCTTGGGTCAACTACAGACGCACCAATTTGCATTTTATCATTAGTAAATGGAATAGTACCATTGTTAGCCAATTCGTAAAGTTTTTTCTGCGCTTTTTGATCCATATTAATAGTAATTTTTAAATTATCACGAAACGGATCAAAACCTTTGGCCCTGACTTCAGCAATTGCTTCCTTGACATAAGGATCATTGATTTTACGTAAATTCGATTGTTTACGTTTGTTATGAGGTTTTAACCCCTTTTTTACGCTTTCTTTAACTGCCTGATCGTATTGCTCCTGAGTAATCTTTTTGTTGTTTAACATTGCCTTTAAGACTATGTCCCGACGATACTTGGCATATTGCGGATAAGTATAAGGATTATAAACGGTTGGTCTATTAGGCATTCCCGCTAACATTGCTGTTTGCGCTAAGTCTAAATCGCCAATTTTTTTACCATAATAAAAATTAGCAGCTGTACCAATACCGGTATTGCCGTAATTCATATAAACCTTGTTAATATAAAACTCTAAGATTTCATCATGGCTGTATTCACGTTGGACCCTCATAGCCAGCCAAGCTTCCTGTGCCTTGCGCCGCAGGGTACGCTGTGATGCAGAAGTTGAAAATTTGGTCAGCTTAACGAGTTGCTGCGTAATAGTCGAACCACCAGCCGAAATACTTTTACTTTTAGCATTAGTAAGCATCGATCCGACTATACGGATAGGATCGATACCCAAGTTATCTCTATAAAAGCGCTTGTCTTCAACTGAAACAATAGCATCTTTTAACAACTGTAAGTCTTTGCTGTCTTTAACATAAAGCCTTTTTTCAGTCCCAAGCGACATGATGAATTTGCCATTAGTATTATAAATACCCGATGAACCACCACTTTCTAAATCAGCTCTACTGATATTAGGAGCATCTTTTGCATAGAAAGCAAAAAGCCCGACACCAGCAATTAATAGAAGAAAAATTCCTAAAAAAGCCCATTTGAGTATTCTGCGCCATAATGGTTTAGGTAAATTCTGGCGATAATTCTTCCGTGATTCACGACCATTATTTGAGTTAAAGTTTTTATTCGTCATCTTTCATTTTCCTATCCGAGATAAAGTGATCTACAGCTTGCAAATAGGGAAGGGTTGGTTGAAAGCCGCTCTTAATCTCTACTGACCATTCCTCAACTTCTTTTAAAGTTAATGAGCTCTTATCTTTTGTCCACCAGGCTTTGATAATTGCACTTGCCGGAGTAACAAAATAGCGATTTAAGCTCGTAAATCCAATTATTGTAAAGCAAATTCCTTTTTGCTTCAAGCATTCTGCTAAATGGACTATTTGATGTTCATGAAAGTTTTTTAAAGGAAAGTTGGTCTTATTCTTAGTTTCCTTAGCCTCAAAATCTAGATAGTAGCCGTTATAAACGCCATTATAATCAGTCGTTGATTCTTGACGAAAGTAAGCTTCTTTGATCACTGCCCGTGACCTTTTAGGATAATCAACTTTCACAATTTGAACTGGTGTCGGCTTTTTGTGTACTACAGCTATTTCTTTAACACGGTAATACTTATTAGATTCATTAATCATTTGCTCAAGGTTCATTCCTCGATCAGAAAAATTAATATTCTTATGTTTTCTTTTTTGACGTTTACTTTGAGACTTATAATCTGTTTTGCGAAAAGCAGCTGAGCTGCCGGTTGGATATTTGACCATCAATCTCACTCCTGCTAGCATTATAGCAATAAAGAAAAAGTTTTTGAACAAGGAGCCATTTGTTTTATTATGCAAAGACTATGGATTACTGGATACCGCAATTACGAATTAAATACATATAGTGATAAAGATCCTAAAATTAAAATCATTAAATTAGTTTTAAAAAAGCATATGATTAACTTGCTGGAAAATGGTCAGCTTGATTGGATAATTACTGGGGCAAATTTGGGAGTTGAGCAATGGGCAAGTGAAGTTGCTATTGAATTACGTGATAAATTTCCTGTGCGTGTTTCTATCATTATTCCCTATGAAGAATTTGTCAGCAGATGGAATGAGAACAATCAAGAAAAGTTTTTGGCCTTAAAAAGTCAAGTTGATTTCTTTGCCTCAACTTCCAAAGAACCGTATCATAGTCCAGTGCAACTGCGAAATTATCAAAACTTCATGTTAATGCACACAGACGGTGCCCTAATGATATATGATACGGAAAATCCTGGTAAACCTAAGTTTGATTATAATTTAATCAGAGATTATCAAAAAACGACAGATTATCCGCTCGAATTAATTGATTTTTATGATCTGCAAGATGAAGCTGAAGAATATCAAGCAAATCAAGAAGACAAATTCGATGAATAAAAAAATAACTTTGTTTAAAAGTTAACATTTTAGTTTTAAGCGAGATTAGTTTTTGCTAGAATAAGGGGGATTGGAAAAGGAGTTGTATATTATCATGGCAGATTTAAATGATATTCAACTATCCACGAAGGATATATTAAAAAAACAATTTAGAACTAAAGTTAAAGGTTTAGACCCAGATGAAGTAGACGCTTTTTTAGATAAAGTGATCGCTGATTACGATACCTTTGAACAAATAATTGAAGATCTTTATGGTCAAATTGGTAAACTTCAGGGTGAACTGATGGAAGACCAACATAAAGAAAACTCCCTTCAGAATCAAAGAACAAGAACAGAAAGTCTTTCTTCCACTTCTGAAAATATACGTACATATACACCTAGTCAGCAGCGAGCAAGTCAAAACTTCGGTTCAATGAATGAAGAAAATTCTCAAGCTGAAAATTCCACTAACATGGCTATTATTCAGAGAATTTCTACACTTGAGCGCAAAGTTTATAACCTTGAACAACGAGTTTATGGGTTACAAAAAGAATAAGCTTTGTTATAATTTTTAATGGTGCAAATTTTGAGCAGTCGCGGTTTGACATGTAAATGATCAAGCTGAGGAAAGTCCACGCACGCACAAGCTGCGATGCTTGTAGTGATCGTATTTAGCCCAATAAGCTAAAGAATCTACAATTTTGAGCAGAAATAACAAATTTAACAACTTAAAAAATTTAGATTACGGCGAAAAAAATGCTAAGTCCTACTAAGGATATGTATGAATATTCTGAAAAGTGCCACAGTGACGAAGCAAAGATGGAAACATTTTTGGTGGAACGAGGTAAACCCTGCGAGCGTGCAACCCAAACTTGGTGGGGGCGTTTCAATCTAAGAAATTGAACTAAAGATTGGATTGTTATTATTTAACAAAGATAGATGGCTGCTAAAGGTATTTATGCCGCAAATACCTGAACAGAACGTGGCTTATAGAAATTTGCATTGGCAGCGTTGAGCTTTTCAAAGGGCTCAACGCTTTTTTAAAAAGAAAGAGTCGAAGATGGGAAAATATCAACTTTATACAACAATGGGTGTTGGATTCGAGAGCGTTGTTGCTAAAGAACTGCAAGCACTGGGTTATAAAACGCGAACTGAAAACGGTCGTGTTTTCTTTAATGGTGATCAAAGTGATATCGTTAAGACAAATTTGTGGTTGAGAGCAGCAGACCGCGTTAAAATTCTGCTTAAAGAATTTTCTGCCACTGACTTTGATACACTTTATAACCAGGTCTATGATATTGATTGGGCTGAATTGCTGCCAGTTGACGCTAAATTTCCAGTTAGCGGTCGTTCCGTTAGATCAAAATTGCATTCTGAGCCCGGAATACAGTCAATTGTAAAAAAAGCAATTGTCAATAAAATGTCTGATCAATATCATCGGCGCGGCTTTTTGCCTGAAAGTGGCAATGAATATCCACTTGATATACATATATATAAGGATACTGCCAGAATTTCACTTGATACAACCGGTTCAAGTTTATTTAAAAGAGGCTATAGAATAGAACATGGCGGCGCTCCGCTTAAAGAAAACTTCGCAGCTGGTTTACTCAAACTTACCCCTTATGACGGTACTCATCCATTGATTGATCCTATGACAGGTTCTGGGACTTTAGCAATTGAAGCGGCTTTAATTGGCAAGAATATCGCACCTGGAATATGGCGTCAGTTTGCATTTGATGGCTTTGACTGGTTTAATCATTCGCTGCACCGAGACATGGTAAATGAAGCTAAAAGCCAAATCAAGCCTCTTGAGCAGCCAATTTGGGCATGTGATATTGACCAATCTATCTTAGAAATAGCAAAATTAAATGCCAATAATGCCGGTGTTTTACAGGATATTTATTTTAAGCAAGTTGCTGTGAAAGATTTTGCTACTGATTTGGAAAATGGCGTCATAATTGCCAACCCACCTTATGGAAAAAGATTAAAGGACCGCAAATCAGCAGAAGATCTTTATCAACAAATGGGAGAAACGCTTTTAAAATACGATAGTTTCAGTCAATATTATTTAGTTGGAGATCCAAAGTTTGAAGAATTTTTTGGTAAAAAGGCAACTAAAAAGCGGAAATTATTCAACGGTAATTTAAGAGTTGACTTTTACCAATACTGGACTAAGAAAAATGATCACAAATAAAGCAAATACGGAATTCTGGGTCATTACCGATACACATCTGATTGCTGACAGTTTACATGATGATGGTAAGGCATTTCAGCTTATCCAAGGTACCAGCCAAGGTAAGGATTTAAATTACCAGGAAACTGCCTTGCGGGCTTTTTCTGATTTTGCCAACGAAAAAAAGCCAGCTGCTATCATAGTCACAGGTGATGTCACATTCAATGGTGAACTTATTTCTGCGCAAAAGTTTGCCGAAATATTTGACAGGCTAAAAGAGACAAAATTACTGGTGCTACCTGGTAACCATGATATTTATGATGGTTGGGCCAGATCTTTTCGTGGGACTAATCAATTATATGCCCATCAAATAAGCCCGGAAGATTGGCGAAATATTTTCAAAAAATCTTATGATTGTGCACTTAGTAAAGACCCCAATTCATTAGCCTACAGCGTTAAGTTAAATAGCCAATATCTTTTGCTTTTTCTCGATTCCAATATTTATGGTACCCACGAAGCAAGTGGTGCCCCAACTACAGAAGGACAATTAGGGGAAGAACAGATTTTATGGTTACAAAGACAATTGGAACAGGCAAAAAAAGAGGGCTTGCGGCCACTGCTATTTTTGCATCATAATCTTTACGTTCATAATCCAGCGGTTAATCGCGGATTTGTTTTAAACAATGCCCAATTATTAGGTCGTTTGTGTCGAGACTATGATGTTAAGATTGTCTTTTCCGGGCATATTCACGCGCAAAACATTGTTGGTCCTAAGGAAAAAGTTCCGGCAACTGAAATAGTAACTTCAAGCTTCTGTTCTTATGATCAGGCTTATGGCAATGTAAAAGTCAGTCCCGATTGTGTTAGCTATGAACGCAAAACTTTTGATATGAGTCCTTATTTGACCGCAGAGGAGAGGCAAAATAAAGAGTTAACCCATTTTCATTCGTATTTAAAAGAAATTCAGATTAGGAATTTAGCTGGTAACACGAATAAAAAAGATCATTTAAAGACTGAAGAATCTCAGCTATTGCAAAAAGTTAACCATCTTTTTATTGAAATGAACTACCAGTACTTTACTGGACATAATCATATTGAAAAAAAGCAGCTTAAAAAGCTTTACAATTCTCCTGAGTTTAAAATTTTAGTCAGTCAAAGACCAAGATTTACTAAGTATATGAAGACATTATTTGATACCACTGATCATAGTAACTTAAAAGCTAAAATTAAATATTGAGGAAAGAAGATCGTATGAAAAAGAAACATTTTGTCATTTTAGGACGGTGCGGCTTGATTTATTTCAGTTGGGTATTCATTGTGCTGCTTTTAAGCCTAATCTTGCTATATGAAAGCACTAAAGTCTTTAATTGGCCAGCACTAATTTGTGCCTTAGTCTTTGTTATGTTGCTTTTTTATACATATGTTTATTCTTATTGGAATGAGAATATTTTGAAATTACCATTTCGCACACGGATTAAAAAGGTGGCAGCACCACAGATTGTGCTGCAATGGCATTGTTTCAAAATTTATAAAATAAAAGTTGCAGAAGTAGGGCAATATTATTTATTAAGATGTGAAAAATAAAAGTGGGTTTTTAACCCGCTTTTTTACTTTCTAAGAGGAAAGTTAGCGTTATTCTTAATTTATGGCTAGTATTGAATAAAAATCATGCAATATTTGTTATAATTGAAATGATTAATTAAAAGGTGGGACCTAAATTCTAATATGAAAAGAGTATTACTTAAAATGGAAAAATAATTTTAAAATTTAAATATACAGAAAGAGGCATGCGCAATGAAAACAGATATTCAAATTGCACAAGAAGCACACGCATTACCCATTAACGAAATTGCTGCTAAAGTTGGTTTAAGTAGCACAGATATTGAGCCATACGGCAATGATAAAGCTAAGATTAATTGGCAGGCAATTAAAAAGACATTAGCAACTAAGCACTTGGGTAAACTTGTTTTGGTTACTTCAATTTCACCTACTCCTGCAGGAGAAGGTAAGTCGACTATGACAATTGGTCTAGCAGATGCCATCAACAACCAGTTACATGAAAAGACCATGATTGCTTTAAGAGAACCATCCATGGGACCGGTTTTCGGCTTAAAAGGCGGAGCAACTGGCGGCGGACAAGCGCAAGTAATTCCTATGGAAGATATTAACCTTCACTTTACGGGTGACATGCATGCTTTGACAGCTGCTATTGACACATTGGCTGCTTTAGTTGATAACTACATTTATCAAGGAAATGCAATCGGTCTTGATCCTGATAGAATCTTATTAAAGCGCGGAATTGACGTTAATGACCGTAGTTTAAGAAACATCACTGTTGGTCAAGGCTCCAAATTTAACGGCGTGGAGCACAAATCAAGTTTTGCAATTACTGTTGCTAACGAGTTAATGGCTATTTTATGTTTGGCCACCGATATTGACGATTTGAAAAAAAGAATTGGTTTGATGTTGGTTGGTTATACCAAGGAAGATAAACCAGTTTACGTTAGTGACCTTGGTTTTGAAGGTGCGATTGCCGCTTTACTTGCAAATGCACTTAAACCTAATCTTGTGCAAACTATTGAACATACACCGGCTTTGGTTCACGGCGGTCCTTTTGCTAATATTGCTCATGGTGCTAATACTGTCATTGCTACTAACTTGGCTTTACACTTAAGCGATTATGTATTGACCGAAGCAGGATTTGGCAGCGACTTGGGCGGGCAAAAGTTCATGGATTTTGTTTCGGGTCATTTAGATAAAAAGCCCGATGCCAGTGTAGTGGTTGCTACCGTACGTGCCTTAAAATACCAAGCTGAAGGTACTACAGATAGCTTAAGTACTGAAAATCTGTCTGCTTTACGTAGCGGTTTTGCAAATCTTAAGAGACATATGAATAATATGCGAAATTACGGCATTCCCGTTATTGTTCTAATTAACCATTTTGCAACAGATAGTGAAAATGAAATTTCACTCTTACAGCAATTGATTAAAGATGAAGGAATTGATTCTGTTGTTGTTGATTACCACGAACAAGGTTCAAAAGGTGGAGTAGAGGCCGCAAAAGCTGTAGTTAAACTGGCAAATTCTGGCGTTGGAAAACTGATACCTACATATCAAAAAGATGATGATGTAAAAACTAAAATTGAAAAAATAGCTCAAAAAATCTATCATGCCTCAAAGGTCGAATATAGTGAAAAGGCAGAAAAAGATATTCAAGAGCTTGAAAAAATGGGAAAGGATAAATTACCCGTAATTATTGCCAAAACTCAATATTCATTCACTGACAACCAAAAATTGTTGGGTGCACCGACTGATTTTACTTTGCATGTCAAAGGAGCCAGTTTGAAAAATGGTGCTGGTTTTATAGTTATAACGACAGGGCATGTTTTAGACATGCCAGGTTTACCAAAACACCCAGCTGCTTTAGATATTGATGTAGACAATAATGGTAAAATCAGCGGTTTATTTTAATTTTATCAATGCAATTTTTTTATTTATTAATTTCATTACTAGTTGTTGCTTCAGATCAAGCTTTAAAGTTTTTTATAGTCAATAACTATCAACTGGGAGAAACTCATCAGATTATTCCGCATGTTTTTTCATTGACATATATTCAAAATGAGGGAGCAGCCTGGAATATTTTACCTGGTCAAATGGGACTTTTTTACCTGATTAGTGCAATTGCAATTGTGGTTTGTTTATATTATCTGCTAAGAAAAAACTTTAACAGCAGGATTTTCAGTTCTGGAGTAGCCTTAGTTTTAGGTGGTATTGTCGGGAATCTAATTGACCGTATACACTTAAAGTATGTCATTGATATGATCCAAGTCGACTTTATTCATTTCAACATTTTTAATATTGCTGACTCTGCCATCACAATTGGAATAATTATGGTGTTTGTTTATCTCTTATTTTTGGATGAAAGTGAAAAAAATAATGCCTGATAAATACCAATTCATAATCCAAGACGAACAGGGTAGATTAGACAGTTTACTTGCAAGTAAGATTCCAAACTTATCGCGGACAAGAATCCAGGAATTATTGCGTGATAAAAATATTCTGGTAAATGATAAGGTAGTTAAACCGTCTTATAAAGTACAAAAAAATGACTTAATTGCGGTCACTATTCCGCAACTAAAACCACTAGCTATGACACCGGAGGATATACCGCTCGATATAATATATGAAGATCAAGATGTTCTTGTGGTTAACAAACCTCAAGGAATGGTGGTTCATCCAGCGGCTGGACATCCAGACCATACGCTTGTTAATGCGCTGCTATTTCACACCAAAAATTTAGCACAGAGTCCCGAAGGCTTTCGTCCTGGAATTGTTCATCGCATTGATAAAGATACTTCGGGTTTATTAATGGTAGCCAAAAATAGTTTTGCACGTGAGAGTTTAGAAAATCAATTGGCACATAAAACTAATAAAAGGTTATATTTGGCAATTGTTCACGGTAATTTTTCTGAAAAATCGGGGGTAATAAATGCTCCTATTGGACGCGATCATTTTAACCGTAAAAAAATGGCAGTGGTTGAAAATGGTAAAGAGGCTGTCACACATTTCACTGTTCTAGAACAATTTCACAATTATAGTCTAATTGAGTGTCGCCTTGAGACTGGCCGTACCCATCAAATCAGGGTACACCTTTCATACATTGGTCATCCTGTTGCTGGTGATCCACTATATGGCCCCCAACATAGTTTAAAAGGCCACGGTCAATTTTTGCATGCTCAAATTTTAGGTTTTAACCAACCACATTCAGGTAAATGGCTCGAATTTAAGGTTGAGCCTCCGCAAATCTTTTTAGAAAGATTGACGGAATTAAGAAAAAAGTGACTAAATGAAAAGATATTTAATTCTTGAAGATGGCAATTATTTCCCTGGAGAAGGGTTAGGAGCTTCGATTATTTCAACCGGCGAATTAGCCATTCAAACAGGTAATTTTGGCTATCAGGAAGCTTTAACAGATCCAACCAATACCGGTAAGATTTTAGTGTACACTGCTCCAATGATTGGGGGAAACGGCATTAATGCAATTGATTATGAAAGTATTAACCCGACCGTAAAAGGTATCATTGCTAATGATGTTGCTCAAAATATTTCTGATAGCGAAAATTTTCAAGATTTGGACTCATTTTTAAAAGAAAAAAATATCCCTGCTATTTATAACGTGGATACGAGGGCTTTAGTTCATCTTTTAAATAAAGAGAAAACTATCAAAGCTTCAATTATGGATACCAATGATGAGCATGCCTTTGATCAAATAAGAGCATTGGTTTTACCAAAAAATAAATCAGCTAGTGTTTCTACTAAAAATGCTTATGCTGTCCCTAATGTGGGCAAAACCGTGGCCATTATTGATTTGGGTTTAAAACATTCAATGCTCAGAGAGCTGTCTTTGCGTAAAGTTAACGCCACCGTCTTGCCTTATAATGTGTCAGTTCCTGACATTAAAAATTTACGTCCGCAGGGTATAATCATTTCTGGTGGACCCGGCAGAGTAGACGAGCTTAGAGAAGATCTTGAACCGATCTTGAATGCTTTTTATGGTCAAATCCCTATATGGGGAATTGGCTTGGGTTTCTTGGCATTAAGTGATTTTTTGAAATTCGAATTAGTTGATTTACCGCAAGTATATAACGGAATTAACTTTCCCGTGATAGAGCAAAATTCAAATCAAATTTGGCAGGTTGCTATGAATATTGACCAGTTAGTTTTACCTAGCAGTGTTCAATTCGCCATGGAAAACGAATTTTATGATCTCCACAGTGAACTGCTGGCAGGTTTTAGCAATAAGGCAAATAAGGTGATTGGAACTGCTTTTAATGCGGAAGGAGCTCCAGGCAGTCTTGATGCTCTGCCAATATTTGATAATTTCGTAAAGATGATGGTGTAATTATGCCTTTAGCAAATGATTTAGATAAAGTGTTAATTATTGGGTCTGGTCCAACCTTAGTTGGCAAGGTTTCCGAAACTGACTTGTTAGTTAATGATGCAATCAAAGCACTTTTTGAAGAAGACATTCAGATTGTTTTAGTTAATCCTAATCCGGCAACTGTTTCTACTGACAAAAAGTCGGGATTAACCGTTTATCTTGAACCAATGACGTTGGAATTTCTTAAGCGCATAATCCGTATGGAAGAACCTAATGCTATAATTTCGGCATACGGTTCTACAACAGGTTTAAAAATAACACGTGAACTGGTTAAAGACGGTATATTACAACAAATGGGAGTTAAGTTGCTAACTCTCAATAACCAAACTCTGATGATGGACAACCATCAGAAAATGAATGCTTTTTTAACAGCTAATAATATTGAAGTTAACAAATATTGGAATTTAACTGACTTTAGAGTTGATAACTTAGAAAAACAAATTTCTGAACAAGTTCAATTCCCGCTTATGCTAATCAAAGAAAATCAGTCATCTCATAATGAGCAAATTGTTTTTGAAAATCTGGCTGATTTGCTGAATTACCTGAAGAAAGAGCAACAAAAAGAGCATTTTTCATATAGCAATTATCACTTATCTGAAGACCTTTCTACTTGGGGCGAAGTCATTGCCAATGTCATTCGTGACAGTTCCGGAAATGTTCTTTTTACTAATTTAGCAGATACTATTGAATCTGTAGGCATTAATGCTGGTGACTCGGCAACAGTAATGCCGGCTTTGACACTCAACAATGATCAAGTACAACAAATCCGCACAATTGCTAAAAAAATTGCTAACAAACTTCAAATCGTGGGAATTTTGAATATTCATTTTGCTGTTAAACATGAGGGTACCAAGTTTGCGGTCAAAATTTTGTCAATCAAACCCAGATTAACGCGCAGTGCAATTTGGGCCAAAAGAGTAGGACTATATAGTTTAGGCTACATTGTCTGCAAAATCGCATTAGGTTACCGGTTAGATGAAATTACAGATCCATTATCAGGATTAAATGCTGCAGTAGAACCTACTTTAGATAAAGTAGCTATTAGAATGCCTTTCTGGTCACTAACACAATCAGGTAGTAATCACTATCTTTTAGGCACAAAGATGCAGGCCAGCGGTGAAGCAATTGGAATAGGTACTAACTTTGAATCAGCTTTTTTAAAAGGCTTAGCTTCAACTGTTAACGTCAAGATGTCAATTAACGTCTTTCGCAGTGAAAAAGCTAAAGACAAGTCAGAAATCATAGATGATTTAAGACATCCCGATGAATTACATTTAATTAAGTTGTTAGCTGCAATAGCTAAAGGCTTTGATTACAATGAATTGCAGGACATTATCCATATTCATCCAGTATATTTTCAAAAGCTTGAAAATATAGTTAAAATTGCTCAGAAACTGGCCGATGAGGCATTAACGGATAATTTATTGCTTGAAGCGAAAAAAAGGGGTTTTCGCAACGTCTTAATTTCTCAAGTGGCTCATATCAGTGTTAGTGCCATTAAAAAACGACTGGAAAAGCTGCACTTAAAGCCAGCTTACCAGCAAATAGATGGTACAGCAGGAACCATTAAGCCTTTGGTAAACGCATATTACGGTGCTTTTGGCGTTCAAGACGAAAGCATTCCTCTCACAGCACGCAAGAAGGTGCTAGTGGTCGGTATGCTGCCTTCACAAGTTTCAGTTACGAGTGAATTCGACTATATGATTAGTCATGCTCTAGATACTTTACATAAAAATAATTATGACACTGTTTTACTATCAAATAACGACGAATCTGTTGCTATTAGTTATAAAAGGACAGACAAGGTCTATTTTGAACCAATTACAGTTGAAAGTATTCTCCATATAGCCGAAAAAGAGCATATCCAAGACGTGTTAATTCAATTTTCGGGAAAAGAAATTAACGCTTTATGTAAAAAATTGATTGAAAATGGATTGAACATCATAGGTAGCGGTGATATTAATCCTAAAGATCGAATTGAACAGATACTTAATAAGCCGTTAAAGAACTTAAACCAAAATAAGCTTTTAACCACAGTAGATAAGTCTGAGGCTAAAAAATTTATTAATGAGCATGGTTTTCCAATCTTAATTGGCGGTTTTAACAATATGGGAGTTAAACAAAAGTCTGCTGTAGTTTATGATTTACCTGCTCTTAAAAAGTATTTGCACGAAAATCAGCTTTCTAAAGTTAGTTTATCCCATTTTATTGAAGGCAATAAATATGAGATTACTGCTATATCCGATGGACAGAATATAACTATTCCCGGTATTATTGAGCATTTAGAACAAACTGGATCTCATGCATCTGATTCCATTGCAGTTTTTAAACCACAAAATCTAGCAAAAACTGGTAAAAAGCACTTAACCGACTTTACCATTGCGCTAATTAAACGTATGAAAATGCGGGGCATTTTTACACTTCATTTTTTGATTGTAGAAAAGAAAATTTATCTACTTCAAATCAAGCCCTATGCGGGACATAACATCGCTTTTCTCTCTAAAGCACTCGGTCAAGACATAACTGAGTGTGCTACAGAGGTGCTTATTGGTGGTAATTTGCCCGAATTAGGATTTAAGAATAGCCTGTGGCATTCAAATAATTTTATTTTTGTCAAAATGCCTGTTTTCTCATATATTGACTACCAAAGTGAAAATACCTTCGATTCAAAGATGAAGTCTTCGGGATCAGTTATGGGCCGAGACACTGAGCTAGCCAAAGCTTTGTATAAAGGCTATGAAGCCAGTGGTTTACGTATTCCCAGTTTTGGGACAATCTTTATTTCAGTACGAGACGAGGATAAGAAAAAAGTAACAGAATTGGCCCAACGATTTTACCGTTTAGGTTTTAAAATAATTGCGACGGAGGGGACGGCTAATTGCTTAGCTGAAGCTGGTATCACAACGGGAATTGCATCAAAAATTAACTGTGGTTCAAGTAGTCTATTAAGTAAAATAAGACAGCATAAAATTGACATGGTTATTAACATTACTAATTTATCAGATTCTGCCAGTGATGATGCCATTAGAATAAGAGATGAAGCTCTCAATCAAAATATCCCTGTATTTTCCAGTATTGAGACTTCCGAACTCATTTTATCTGTTTTAGAATCACTGTCTTTAACAACGCAACCGATTTAACAGCAAAAGAAACGAGGATGATCTGTTCATCCTCGTTTTTATTTGATTCTTTTACTTAAAACACGTTCTTTTTCGGGAGTAACTTCGATTGAATTCTGCCCCGTATAAATTACAAAACCCGGCTTTGCGCCATTAGGTTTTTTAACTCGCTTGTCGGTCACGTAATCTACTTGAACGTGGGCTGAATTCTTAGCCTTAGAGAAATAGGCCGCAATCTCTGCAGTTTCTTTAATGTCTTCATCAGTTGCTTCACTAGATTGTAATATGACATGTGATCCTGGAATATTTTTGACATGGAACCAAATATCAGTTTTATTAGCTTTCTTCAAAGTTAACCAATCATTTTGTAAATTATTTTTACCGACCAAAACGGTCTTGCCCGATGAAATGCGGAATTTATTAAGATTTTTTTCCGTAATTTTCTTTTTGCGCTTCGGTTTTTGTGGCTTTTTCAAATAGCCTTGACTCGTTAATTCATCAGTAATTTGGTCAATATCTTGGGGTTCCGCGTTGTCAATAGCTGTTTGAATTGTATCAAAATAGTTTAAATTAGTTTGGGCAATACTGATTTGCTCCTTAACATGCTTGATTGAATCACGTAGCTTTTTATACCTAGTAAAGTACTTTTGACCATTACGAGCAGGAGAGAGTGCGGTATCAAGTTTAATTTTAATTGGTTTGTTATTGTCGTAATAATTAGGTAATTCTATTTGACTCATTCCTGGTTTTACTTGAGCTAAATTCGCATTAAGAATCTCACCCCGAATCCTATAGCCTTCGGAATTTTCTGCTTGATCCAACTGCTTTTTTAGCTTAACAATTTTCTTGGTCAGTTTATTACGCTCATTTTTAATGACACGCTCAATTTGACTAGATTTTTGTTTGACCCAGTCCTGATTTGACTGATACTGATAAAACTCGTCTAACGCGTGGTTGAAATCAGGATCGGAAGCTTCTTTTGTTAAGTCCAAATGATACGGCAAATAAGGGAAAATTTTTCGTTTATTTTTCGGCGTTTTTAATATAAAAGCACCTTTTTTATCGAACTGGTCCATAAAAGTTTTAAAAGATGAAAATGATAAATCATCTTCTAAATAGCCCTCAAGCTCTTGGCGATCATCACGATCAAGGCCACCAAATTGCTTGGCTAATGTTGCAGGAGCTGTATCAGTCGCTTTTAAATTAAATTCTGCCTCGGTAATCTTAAAACCATTAATTCCAGGGATAAGAGGAGGTAATTCATATTTTGCTTTAGGCAGCAATAAGCGAACCCGATTTTCATCAGGATTAACCCGTTTTAGCAGATCTATTATCTGTCCACTTTTTTTGTCATACAAAATAACATTGCTGTGACGTCCCATTAGCTCTAATGATAAAACCAGTTGAACTTGATCACCAAGTTCATTACGATTACTAAAATTAAAATTGACGATACGGTCAACGCCAACCTGATCAATCGATTGTAAGACAGAGCCCTCTAAGTATTTGCGTAAGACCATTACGAAAGTAGGGGCCTTGTCCGGATTAACTATAGCCTGTTTCGTCACATAAAAGCGTGGATATTGCGCATTAGCAGAAAGCAGGAGTTGAATGTTTTTGCGTTCTTTTCTAAAAGTTAATATTAAATCCTGTGCAAATGGCTGGTATATTTTTGAAAGCCTGCCGTTTACAACTAAAGGTCTAACACTATTTAACAGACTATGTATGAATAAGCCATCATAAGCCATAATTATCACCTCAAAACACGTTTTCTATTATACCAATTATTTGTTGATATGTATAAGGGACAAATTACATTTTGTAAACTACAAAATTGCCTTAAACTTAAAATAGCGTACTGCTATTAATATATTAATTTATAACGCATCAAAAAAGAAAACATTGCAAAAACTTGATATACTGGTAATATAGATTTAAAGTTATCACAGCGAATGTTTATAAGCTAAAATTAATAGCTACTAATATTACTATAAAAGTTAAGCACAATTGTTTCACAATTTTTAACTGCTATTCTAATATCTACTTAGTAAGCATAATATTGCTTTAATTTAGTTTATAAAATTTTTTTATGATTTATTTTAATCAGAAAAGGTAGTTAAATGGACGTTTTATCATTTAGTACAATTGCGGGCAATATCAAAAATGAAATCAGCAGAAAATGTGGGTTGAATTTGTCACAAACAAGAATATTACTGTATTTTTACCGAAATAACAACACAGCTTTAAAAATGGGGGATTTGGCTAACAAACTACAAATTTCGTTATCAACTTTAAGCAGACAATTACAGCAGAAAAAAACTATGAGTCTAGTGACTATTAAACGTTCTGAAACAGATTCAAGTAAAACTGTTTGGTTAAATCAACATGGCCTGGCAAAAATTGAAGAATTAAGGAAGGCTCTAAAAGAAATTGAGGAGTCTTTATTACAGGGACTTTCAGACGACGAAATTAAACTTTTAAATCAGATTTTCACTAAGTTAGTTCAGAAAACTGAAAAATCAACTTCTATATAGCTGATAGTCGAAACACCTACTTTTTTATGCTATAATTCTTTTATATTGTGACAAAAGCGGAAGGTAAGTTAGATGAAAATTGCATTAGTAACTGATAGTACTAGCGCCATAACAAAACAAGAGGCAGAAGAAAACAATATCATTGTTGTTTCAATTCCCATTATCATAGGTAAAAAAGAATATTTGGAAAATGTTGACATTACCTCTGACCAGCTTTTTAAAATGCAACGTGAAGGGGCAGACTTCCCCAAAACCTCTCAACCAAGTACTGGAAGTTTAATTCGCCTTTTTGACCACTTGGTTGACCAAGGTTATGAAGCAATCATCGCTATTACACTTTCAAGTGGTATCTCAGGCTTTTATCAGACACTATGCAATATCGCAGATAATAATCCTAAATATAATTTACATCCTATAGACACCCGAATGACTGTGCGTTTGCAAGGGAACCTAGTTTTAGCAGCGGCAAAGATGATCAAAAACGGTGTTGAATTGGAGAGTATTCTCACTCATCTTGATGAAATTCGGTCAACGATTGATGAAATATTTGTTGTCAACGATCTGAATAATTTAAGTCGTGGAGGACGGCTAAGCAATGCTGGTGCTTTTATCGGCTCAATGCTGAATATTAAGCCACTACTTACGTTTAAAGATGGTAACATAGTTGCTTTTGATAAGATACGTTCAATGAAGCGAGCATTTCTTAAAATCAAGAAGTTAACTGTGAAAAAAATTGATCAACTATCGTATAAGGATAAAATCAAGCTATTTATCATCGATTCCAATGACAGTAGTCAAGTTGCTGAAGCGAAAACTTTCTTAAAGGAGAAATTTCCTGAGCAAAGTATTTCAGTCACTAAATTTAGCCCGGTAATTGCTACACACCTAGGTGAAAAATCTTTTGCAATCGGTTGGATGATTGATATTGACAAAATTGACTTAAAAAAATAAAAGCAGCTGCTAAGAGCTGCTTTTTTGCTATGAAATTATGAGGTTACTAATGAAAAAATTAGATCAACTTACAAAATGGGCAGTAGAATTGCAAAGTATAGCCCAAAATGGTTTGGAATATGGTCATGACCGCTTTGACAGGGAAAGGTATGAGCAAATAAGAGAGATTGCCACCAAAATAATGGCTGCTAAGACGGATTTGCCGCTTAAGGTAGTTAAGGGTCTGTTTGGCAGCGAAGATGGTTATCAAACGCCCAAGGTATCTACCAGAGCAGCAATTTTTCAAGATCAAAAAATAATGCTGGTCAAGGAAAGTACAGATAACTTATGGTCAATGCCAGGTGGCTGGTGTGAACCATATTTAACAGTCAAAGAAAATTGTATTAAAGAAACAAAAGAAGAAGCTGGTCATCAAATTACTGTAGAACACATCATTGCGGTTAATAATCACTCAACTAATATTCATAATAAAGAACAAGTAGAACGAGTGATCAATGTTTGCAACGTAATCTTTCTTTGTCATGATCTTGGAGGTAAATTTGCTCAAAACACTGAAACTAAAGAATGCAAGTACTTTTCATTAACCAATCTACCAGCCTTATCTTTACCACGTAATACCCTAGAAGAAGTTAAAATGTGTTTTGCAGCAAACAATGATCCACAATGGCAAACCAAATTTGAATAAAAATTTTAAGGCCGGATTTTATTTTTAGTATCCTTTTCGTCAGTAGCCACATTTTGGTCTACATTTGCTATTTTATTTAAGGCTGCACGTTGTTTTTTTTGATCGACATGCGTGTATAAGTCTGTTGCAGTAGTACCTTTTTGCCCTAATTGCTGGGCTACTAAAACCTGATCTTTGGTTACACCATATAATTCAGAGGCCAGGGTGTGACGTAACTTATGGGGCGTAAGCGGGTGCCCAAAGGCAGCCGAATATTTACTAACCATTTTCTCAATTGCACTTGCCGTAATCCGTCTAGTTTTATTATGCCAACGAGTGAGGAAGAAAGCATTCGTATTTTTCGTAGCAGAATAGCTCTGTCTACGAATTTTTTTATATGCTGTAATATAACTTAAAGTCCACTCAGCAATTGGCACACTGTCTTTTTGACCGCCTTTACGGGTGACATCAAGTGTAGCCTTCTTGAAATTAATATCTGATAGGTCTACGCCAGCACATTCAGAAACCCTTATTCCAGTACCAAGTATTAAAGCAATGATTGCCATATCTCGTTCTTTATTAATTTTGAAGCTTGGTAGGGCATGTTTGTTACAAATATTCTGATAGTCGTTTTCAATAAAGTCTAAAAATTGGTATTTTAACTTTCCGGTATACATATGTGATTCAAGCACGTGTGCACGATAATTTAAAGTTTCTGTATTATTGAGTGAATCAATCTTAAGCATCACATTGCGCTCAAAATAAGGCTGTCCGTTGATATTATCTGCAGTTATAGTTAAGAATTTAAAAAGAGATCTAAGTGCATTAATTGAACGATTAATAGTGGTGGGAGAGCTTAAATTGCCCTGCTTATTTTTGACGTGACCAAGATAATTAATGTAAAGCATAATATCATTTCGCTGAAGATTTGCCAGGGTTTCTGTTGTCACATGTTGGTTATCCTTAGCATCTGAAATTCCTTCTTGCCGAAGCCAATTAAAAAAACGTCTAATTTCTGTTAAATACTGGTAAGAAGTGGCCAAGGAATGGGTAGTGCCAAAGTTATATTCTTTCACAAAATCTGGCATCTTATTTAATTCATCATCAATTAAGTTTAAATATTTTTTGGTTTCCACGTAATAAAGTCTCCTCCTAAAAATAAATCATTTTTGGTAGTTAATAGCTTGTTCCAATAAAGAATTAAGCACAACAAACATTGGCATTTTGTTAGTTAAGTTATAACCTTTATAAAAAATGTTAGGTGAATAACAAAATAAGGGTATATCAGCCATTTTTGCTAAAGGGGAGAAATGGCTGACATCACTGACAGTTATTAGTTTGATGTTTTTTTCTTTAACTAACTTGGCAATTTTTAAAGTTTGCTCTGAATCGCCAGAAAAACTAAGCAGACAAACTATTAAATTAGAATAGTGGTTAAGAATATCCCAAATTTCTTCTGTATAACTGCAAAAAACCGAATTATTATATACAGCGTTAAACGCATAAGTAAAATAACGCCCAACATTGCCGGTTTCACCAGAAGCACAGAAAACAACTTTTTTAGCTTTACTGAATAAGTTGATTATCTGTACTTCTTTTTTCTTGTTAATTAGCTTAACCGTATTTTCAAAGAGAATTCTTTGAGAAAAAGCCTGACTGTCTTCAGAGAATGTATCTAAATTATATTTCAGTTCGGTATATCCTTTATAATTAAGCTTTTTACACAACCTAGTAATAGTATTAGGTACTACTGAAGTATTAGATGCCAAACAGGTTATGGACATGTTCTTGACCTGACTACTATGTGCAAGAATATAGTCGCAAATATATTCTTCTGAATCTGTTAATTCATCTTCATGAGCCTGATAAACTTCTTTAAAACTTAGCATTTTTACAACTCCTTTCTCAAGAAACTTTATAAATCTTAATTCAATTATGTGTAATTTTACACATTGGGTCAAGGAGAAAAAATAAAAAGGTTGCACTTTTAACAGAAAGGCAATCGCTTTCAAAATTCGTATTAAGATAAAAATGAAATCAAAAAAATAATATATTTGATTGATTTCATAGGTTTTGAGCTCAAAAAAATAAGGTTACCAAGTTAAAGTTTTTAATTAACAAACAGGAAGGGTATGTTATGAAAAGAATTTTGATTTTAGGAAGCAGTGGGGGCAATTTATACAATCTTGGAGGAAAAGATCCAAAAAGTCTTTTAGAAGCCGTAGTTAGACAGGTGCAATCAACCACAGAAACAGAAATAGCAGCAATACAATTCGTTGCTGTAGCTGCTTCATTAGATTTCGCTAAACCGACCACTGCAGCACATTTATGGTCATGGAATGGACAAGAACCAGTAATTATTGCTGAGGGCACTTTAAAAGAAATTGATAAAGTTGCCCAAGAGCATGATCAAAAAATGTCAGATTTAATAGATTCTAATCAGGTTGATGGCTTAATACTAATGAGCGCTGATCCCGCAGGAACGAATAAAAAGGCGATCACTGCGGCAATTAAACATCATATTATTGCTGCTGGAACCGGCGGCACATCTATGTCTAATGCGCAAAAAATGG
Organism: uncultured Lactobacillus sp.; assembly: GCA_946482465.1. Taxonomy (GTDB): domain Bacteria; phylum Bacillota; class Bacilli; order Lactobacillales; family Lactobacillaceae; genus Lactobacillus. The sequence continues at coordinate 3,061 of CAMLRL010000003.1, read as the reverse complement.
GGTTGGATGTAGTTGCCGTATCTGGAACTACAGGTACTACTAATGAAACTAGGGCAGTAAGCGCAATGTTTGCTTTAACCAAAAAATGGCAAATTAAATATTCACCCTTAATTGGTGGAACTGATAAAAACAATAACGGAGCTAGTCAAAATATTTGGCAAAATATTAGCTTACGCGGAATTTTAATGGCGTGTTTGCCAGCTTTTATTACTATGGCAATTACACTTTTAATATCGAAGATACCCGGTATTCCCAAGTCGACCAATGCGCTTTTTGACATTATGCTGAACGGTTTACCAGTGATAATATCAGCCGTTGCCGCCAAACAAATATCTGGCTTGAACGATATTGCTATTTGCGCCGGCGTGATCGCTGGACTCTTTTCAACAAAAGGTGGTCTGATTGGCGGAATAATTTGTGGTATTATGGCCGGAATTTTGGTCAGTGTCATTTTTAAAAAATGTTTACAATGGCATTTTCCGGGAACAACAGCAAATATTTGTGCAGGATCATTTGCCGGGTTAATTTCTGGTTTAACAAGTTACTATTTAATTGCTCATTTATCGGCAAAATTGGGCGATTTTTTACAATTTATTTTAAATACCGCGATCGCTATTAATCCTATTTTAGCAGGGGCGGTTGCGGGTTTCATCATTTTCCCAGCCATATTGACAGGCTTACCACGCGATATTTCTACCTTTAATTATGTTACAAATGTCTAAATATGGTAGCAGTTTCTTAGGTGCGATTGACATGTGCTCTTTAATAATGGTTGCTACAGGAATAAATCTGGCAAACGTCCTCTATCCCCAAAAACCAAGTGATAGAGCTTTAGCAGTCCCAGGTTTATTTATAAATCTACTTTTTGGAACGTATGTCGAATCAGTTTATCCTTTTATTCTTTCAAATAAATTGGAAATGATTGGCACGTTAATTTGTTCAACTCTTGCAGGGTGCGTCGTAGGCCTATTTAACGTGAGTGGTACCGCTTATGTGCCATCGTTTTTAGGACCCGCAATGTCGAATAATTGGTTGGGCTTTTTACTTGCAATGCTAACGGGTATTGTATCTGCATTCATAATGGTTTTGTTAATTAACAAACTCGAAAAAGGCAAACTCTCGTAGCCAAAAAGATTGAACTCAAAATCGCATGGTGTTTATTATTCAAATTTGCAAATATTTAGGAGGAAATTATGATAAAACAGGACATGAAAAATAAAATGGAGATAGCACGGCAAAAAGTTGAAAAGGCCATCAAAAAAGACAATGGTACCACATTAATGAGTACTGGCATGACAGGTGATGACGCACGACTAGCTAAAGCAGCGGTCGCAGGGGGAGCTAAAATTTTAGAAGCAAACCATCCTGCAGTTACTTTAGCAAGGGGCATAGAGGGTGTTTCAACTATGGGAGACGCCGAATATGTGCGGCACGAACTTCCATTAAAAAGTATGCTCGAATGTGTGAGGGGAGTGCGTGCAGTTGTCGGACCGGATATTTATTTAACCGTTGGTTTTCCTGGAAGCTTTACAGAAAGAGAACCTATTCCGCTAACAAGTGAAGATTTTCGTCAATTGGCTTTAGCAGGTGCAGATGGTGTTCATTGCCACAAATCTAGTTTAGCCGATTTAAAAGATGTTGTTACCTTAGCACATGAGAACGGTTTACTGGTCGATTCTTATATCGGTAAAAAATCAGATCTACACCAATTTGGTATTGGTGCCGAAGATATTACAGAAGTGAAAAAAAGTTGCCTTAGCAATGCAAGAAATTGGCGCCGACTTTATTGGTATGATGACAGGAATGAGTTATGAAGGCGTCGCAGCAGGAGAGATACCTCAGGAAATTAAAGACCGTTTGCAAGCATTGATTGAGACTGTTTCAGTTCCTACATTCGCTGAAGGGGGAATAAATGAAGTCAATGTGAAAGCCTTTAAAAATACCGGCGTAAATGTGGTGACAGTGGGGACAGCAATGGATGACTATGCAGAAGGGGCGATTAAATCAGCGGTAGCAAAATTTATTAATCACCAATAAAATTAAAGAATATTTTTAATTGACATGCACCTTGTTAAGTTGAGGTGCATTTTTGATATTCAAAATATAAATCTGATTATCTTTCATTAAAATTATAGTTTTAATGAAAGCATTCTTTCAAAATACCTATCTAAAAGGCTTTTCAACAATTAAATTTATTCAGCTTTCATATATCACCTTTAAGAACTATTTAGTCAAAACAACAAACTCAGCCACATCATTATCATGATCTGTTTTACACAGTATTGTTTATCAAACTCTAAATTTTTTAGTCGCATTAACCTAAAAAATAAAAATTTTAATTTAGGTTCCAAGTACATCAAAATAGACACTGGTAATTTAAAAACACGACACGAGATGAAGATTTTAAGTTCATTACGTGATTAATCATACGTAAAACTAATTTAAAATCGTTTAAAACTTCGTCGTCAACAACTTTGAAATAAGTACCTCTATTTGAAGTCTATCTAAAAGTTTGATATTACTTTACATAATATATATTATACGAAGTTATATCACACCTTAGAGCTTATCAGATTTGCTGCCCCGCTTGTATTATTCTTCGATTACTTTTACCATAGAAATACAAAAATAAAAATTTATATTTCTTTGGTAATCAAACTATTTTTACCAGAATAAAGCCTAAATTTAATTCTTTGACAAAAATTGTATTCAAAATATAATTGAACTGTTGTGCTTAAAAAATAAAATCTTGCTGTTAAATTATAGTCTTTTAAGGTTTGCTCTTTTATTTACTTATTTAAAATAACCTTTAAAAAATGTAAAAATATAAATAAAAGCGCTTTCTATAATAACTAACTATATGAACCACAGATTTTTTTAGATAACTTTTTAAGTAATCTCGTATATGCAACTACGACAAGCAAATACACGCTTTGATAGAATATTTAACGTTATTTCCTTTTTCATTTTAGTTTTAATTAATTGGTGCTTTTTTATTTTAATTTACCAAAAAATAGCTTACAATACTATGTGGGGTATAGTTTAAAACATTTAGTTTGAG
>CAMLRL010000002.1 GCA_946482465.1 uncultured Lactobacillus sp. | reverse complement strand
TAACTTCATTTTACAATTTACCCATTATTATTTATTCTTAAAAAACAAAAATAGCAATTATAATTTTAACTAACTTGCTTTGTAATCTTTAAAAATATAGAAAATACCAACCAGCATAAACACTACTGATATCGTAATGAATTGTTTATTCATTAACTTGATTCAAAGCTTTGTGGTCACACAAATAAGAAATAAGGTTTCTAGATGCTTCTTTAGCTGTCTCCGTTCTAGCCTCTAAAGTTCCAGTACCTGCATGAGGAGCTAAAATCACATTGTCTAATTCACATAAAGCTTGCGGAACATGTGGTTCAGTTTCATAAACATCTAGTCCGGCTCCAGCTATCTCTCCATTTTTTAGCGCTGATATCAAATCATCTTGGTTAATTAATTGTCCACGCGCAGCATTAATAATATAAGCAGTCTTTTTCATTTGCTTAAACACTTTCGAATTAAAGACGCCAGTTGTTGAAGGTAAAGCTGGCGCATGGAGTGTAATAACATCTGATGTTTTAACTAGCGTATCAAAGTCGACGTAGCTAACATGCTCCGCTTTTTCAACCTCAGACGCTAATTGATGTCTGTTATGATAAATAACTTTCATCCCAAATACCTGAGCATATTTAGCAACTTCAGAACCAATTCGCCCCATACCATAAATACCAAGTGTTTTTCCTTGAAGTCCTGTTCCCATATTTTCTGGTTTAGAAACATTGACCCATTTTCCTTGGCGAATATTTTTATCATAAAAATGCAACCGCCTTACAGTTGCTAATAATAGGGCAAACGTCATTTCAGCAGTCGGAACCAGAACACTCTTAGGGCAATTCGCAACAACAATTCCCTTTTGCTTAGCATAATCAATATCAATGTGGTCATATCCTACACCACTAGCTGTAATGATTTTTAGGTTAGTTCCCGCATCTATTAGCTCTCGGTCACCTTTCATCCCAATGAGTATTAAGCCTTCGTATTCAGATAAATGTGCTAAAACCCATTTTCTAGTCTCATGTTCAGGTGCATGAACCACTTCAAAATTCTCTTTTAATTCTGTTAATCCTGCTTCTGGAATAATGCCAGTCACTAAAATTTTTGCTTTCTTCATCTTTATTATTCCTTTTTAATAGCTAAAAATTATTAATAACTATTATTATAGCAATTGCAATGTTTAGTGAAGCAATAGATCTTGCTATAGCCGATTTTAGCCTTACCATGCTTGGCTTATAACCTTCATATATTGTGATGACTCCTCTTAGCCAAAATATAATTAAAAGTAGTCAAGAACTTGAAAAATGCAAAAGGACCAATTCCTGCAATAAAGCTGGAATTAGTCCTTCAATAAAATTTGTTACTTATCAACACGCAGTGCACGCGACAGTCGTTCAAGTAGATAAACAACTGGAACTTGTGACGTTAAGTTGATTGTTTCACCGATTATTTTGAATTCTAAGTGGTACGCAAAGTTCAAATCCGATAAGCCTGCAATGGTATTATCTTCATTATTAGTGATGCTGACAATTGTCGCACCTTCTTGCTTAAAACTTTTTACTTGGTCAATTGTTGGTTGACCCTCACCGCTGACTGATAAAACTATTACAGTCTTGTTTTTAAAACGATCTCGGCTTAATTCAACCGGGTAGTATGGATCATCAATCGAAAATGCGTTACGCCCATTATTAACAAATTGACGCGCACCATAATCACATAAGTCACCAGATGAACCAATTCCAAAAAAGACGAAATCTGTCGTTTTTCTAGCAATTTTTTGAAAAGTAACAATTTTTTGATCGTAATCTGCTAAAAAAGCTTGCGAAAAGTAATATTGTGCCTGATAAGTGATATCATCAACCACTTTATTTCTGTTCAACTCTTCTTTAATTTCGTTTTGCAAATCATAGTAATGCTGATAGCCCAGTGCTTCTAAAGTACGGACAACAGAAGCCGGTGAAACACCTAATATACTTGCTAACTCACGCAGAGTTATCTCTGTTATTTGTTTTTTATTCGCAACAACATAATTATATATTTTTAGCTGCGTTGCTGTTAGCTTCTGCCTTGTCTGCACTTCTACTCCTACCTAATACTATTGCTTTGCTGCTTCTTGCTCTTCTTTTAATTTAGCACGATCCATGCTTCTGAAGAAGCCATAGTAAATTAATGTATCCATAACAATATTAAACAATTGCATTATACCACCCGAGATGTGCCCAGTGGATAGAATACCAGATAAAATTGCTGGTGTTGTCCAAGGAGGATAGATTCCGATTGTTTTAGCAACCCAGCCTAGCTTCATTGCAGTGTATGTTGCAATAATGTTGGCAATTGGAGCCAAAATAAATGGAATAATAATCCGATAGTTTAATACAATAGGTGTTCCAAAGACAATTGGCTCATTGATATTAAAAATTGACGGACCAATAGCAAGTTTACCTAGTGCCTTCATTTCTTTGTCTTTAGCAAAGAAGGTCATCAAGATAACAAAGCCTAATGTAGCACCACAGCCTCCAATTCTAACAAAGTTATCAAAGAAAGTTTTGGTAACAATGTTTGGAATAGCCTGATGAGCTTTAAGTGCTGAAGCATTAGCAGCCAGCGCTGCATACATAATCGGGTCAATGATACCTGAAATTGCGTTGGCACCATGAATACCGAAGAACCAAAGCGTACATACCACTAGCTCAATAACAATTGCACCACCTAAACTATTGGTTACCTTGCTCATTGGGTCCTGTAGGAAGAAAGTAATTACGTTTGGAATGCTCTTCATCGGTGTTGCTTCAACACCAATCCTAATTAGCCAAACTACAAATAAGGAAATTGCACCTGGAACCAGGGCCGCAAATGAATTGCTTACAGCTGGTGGAACTGTATCTGGCATCTTGAAAACCAAATTCTTGTGCATTAACCAAACATACAAATCAGTTACAAATAAACCAACTAGTAGGGCTGTGAAAAGACCAGATGAATCAAACTGTTTTAACGGAATTAGTAATCCACCATCTTTTCCAATTTGCATTGGAATCGTTAAAATAAATGCACCTATTGCAACAATCATTGCTGAAAATGCATCAATGTTTTGGTAACTTTTCGCCAAACTATAGGAAATACCAGCTACGGCTATTAAACCCATAATATTAAACGAAGCATTTGTCACATATTGCACAACAGTTGACCAATTAGGGCCAAAAATATGGGCCATAAAGTCTAAATAGCCCTTTACTGGAAACTGACCAATAATCATAAAGATTGAACCAATGATAATCATTGGCACAGCTGCAGTCATTCCGTCTCTTAATGCAACCATGTGCCTAGCACTTGATATTCTATTAAAAAGTGGAATTAGCTTCTCGTTGAGAAAGTTATTCTCTTTTTTCTCCGACATTTTATTCACTCCTACTGTTTATTTATAATTGCACCAATTTGCAATCGCTTACAGATAAATATTAGCATTTTGTTTCAAAAAGTCAATATTTTTATGAAACACGTTTCACGTTTTGATATAAAAATCTCAAATTCACTCAAAGATACTAATAATAAAGCCTGCTTATCAACCTACCTTTAAATTACAGGAAAATAAGCAAAAAAGGTGGCACGAGAATAATTCACTTAATAATGGTTTCATGTAAACTTCTTTTGATTCTAAAAGCAAAATTCTCTATAGTCAGGAAAAACGCTACCATAACTTGACTGGATTAAGTTATGCAATTACTTACTCCAGTCAAGAATGAACAAAGCACAGACAAAAAAGTTTGGCGCCGATTGAGTATCGGCACCAAACTTCAACTAAATTATTAAACTCACTAATCCAGTTTCTGAACACCACTTTAAATATTATAAATTATTTATGTACTCGCTTAGATTTCTTTACACAAATTCATAATATTTAAAAATTCCAAAATAATAATTATTATTCTTACACTCAACGATTAGAGTCCCGAACCATGTAATACAAAAAGAAGGCTACAGTTTGAAAAGTTTTTTTACACAAAAATGAATTGCTTAATGTGCAGTCACAATAATTGGACAATAACTAATAAATTTAATTGTAAATAAAAACATAGCTATCTGTTTTTTGTTTTTTTAAAGAAATAAAAAATTGACATAAAGAGTAATATAAAAACCAAATATAATATTAATACCTTCCAAGTTAATGAAAAAGTAGTATTTAGAGAATTATTGTTCATTTTGGTAATTATTTCCAGTCCTAATGCAGTATTCGTTGTACCCGAACTGCTAATACTAAATAATTCTACAACATAGTCAATCATAAATATTACCAGATATATACAACTTCCAGTACTAAAAGCTTTGTAGTAATTCATAATTTTTTTCACGTTCCTTTTTTAAAACAAAGATTAAAATAATTAACAAAAATACAGTTATTATGAATAGCAATTGGATTTTTACTAAAGTCAGTGATAGAAGAACTGCGATACTTGCTATAAACAACGAAGACATGATTTCAGTAACAAAAATCATAATATTATTGAAGACAAGTAAATTGAAAACCCACACTATATAAACAAGTTATAAATATCTACCTGTTTAATAATACAATTTAAAATTTTTTGAATCAATAATTTTTTTAATATTAGCTGTTTCCATTTTCTAATTTAATTATCTACTTCTAAAACCCGCAAAGAAGCCTGATATCACAAGTTTCCAACCTTCTTTAATGAGAATATATTCCAAATAAATAAAATAATCCACTTAAAGTATAAGAAATATATAACTTGGAGAAAATTCTAGATACTTTTCTAGAGTTGTTCACTTCATATTTTTCTTTAACATACTTATTCTCTAGATAGTAAAAAATAAATTCTATAATGATCAGAAAGATGAATTGAGACAATCCATCTCATTTTTTACATTTAAGAAAAATTAGCATTTGTATTCTTCTAAATATGGCACAAAAACGGGCAACAAAGCCCGCCATATCAATCTCTCTATTCTGAACTCAAATAAATTCGCAGCACACAACGTTTAGTCGTGTGCCATTTTTATGTCAAATATCTTTAATAACTAAAAATCAACCTTAACTTATCTGCTTAAAATACTGATAAATCAAGGTTAATTACTTTAAATGATTCTTCTAAATGCTGACTAGAGGATTCGAACCTCCGACCTCATCATTACTAGTGACGTGCTCTGCCAACTGAGCTAAGTCAGCATTGTCAACTCGACAACGATATTTATTAAAACATATTAGCTTGGTTTGCGCAAGTACTTTTTGCGATTTTCTATACCTTACCACATTCTTTTTGCTCAGCAGTAACAGAATATAAGATATCATGCAAAACTTTGGCAAGAAAAAAGCGCAGAAGCAAAAATCGCTCGTTGCAATAGTTGCTTCTGCACCAATTAATCTTATTGATGAGTTTAGTGTTCAATAATTCGCTTAATACATTTTCATGACTAGTGCTATGCCAATCCCTATAAATCCTAAAGCTAAAACCACTCCGCTCCATAGAGCCAATGGTAGAAAGGTAGAAGTACTTTTATTCCCCTGCTGCTTAGTGTCCTTAAAAGCCTTATAAACAGCATATATTTCCCAAATCCCAAGCAGGATTCCTACAACACCTGTAAGTTGTTCCATCATCTTATTTTCTCCGTTATAATTATTAGTAACTGACAATCTCAATCCAACTATAGGATTAAATTCTTTATACTTCCAGTATTACTAAATGTTGCTAATAGTTATAGCACATAAAAAGTAAAAGTAAATATTTTTTTACTAAATATCTCAAACTTAATTTTCTATACTTTACCAAAAAACACCTCTCATTTAACACTTTTTAAGTGTATAATATTAACTATTGTTTTTTCAAAGGAGTGAGATGATGGTAGATATATCACCGATTAGCGCTCAACTGCCTTGGATATTACGCCTAGTAATAGCTTCCTTATGTGGTGCTTTAATCGGCTACGAACGAGCAATTCAGAGAAAAAGTGCAGGGGTCAGAACCCACATTGTAGTAGCTTTTTCTTCTGCGTTATTTATGATTCTTTCTAAATATGGGTTTGCTGACTTGATGAAAATTTCCGGGATGGAATATGACGCTTCTCGTATAGCTGCACAAATAGTTTCCGGTATTTCATTTATTGGTGCAGGAACTATTTTAGTTAAGAAAAGTCAGATTTCCGGTTTGACAACCGCTGCCGGTGTTTGGGCAACAGCTGCAATCGGCATGGCGATTGGTTCCGGGTTATACTTTTTGGGCATTATTGCTACTGCGATTCTCTTCATAGTTCAAATGATTTTCCATGATGATACTATCATTAATAAAATCATCATGCATATTCGTTTTAACATTCAAATCGAAGCGGTCAACAAACATGGCATTTTGAAGACAATCGAAAAAGAATTATCGGCCAATCATGTTGAAAATGTGTCAGTTAAAATTTTATACGTTAGCGACGAAAAAATAATTTTCTTCGTTGATGGCATTATCAATAATAATATTGATGAAAATAACATTATTATGGCATTACGTAAATATCCTGACATTAAACGCATTAGCTACACTAGCTTAGGCAAATAATGTCTGAAAAATAAGTAGTAGCGCTAACTAGCTGGCTGCTTATTTTTTTGTACTAAAAAACTAAATCAACTACAATAATACTTAATTACAAATTTCAAGTTCTAGAAAGGGGTATTTTCATGTCTGGATCTCTTGATTACTTACGCTGGCGTGGTGACCTCAGTTATAAAGAACGCCGCTTTAATAGTATCGATGCTGCACTGCTGGCATCCATAGTTTACCTTCCCGCAGACGCTTCTGCTGTCGGGCATACATTATCTGATGTGGCAACAAAACTGCGTGCGCTGCCCTCTTTTCAACATCAGATGCACTCCGAAACTGCAGCTGAAATTATTCTCCTGCCTGATAGTCCACGAATTGGTGGAATGAAAATTCTGGATTGGACAGATAGATTAGAAAAAGCACCTTATCCGTTACAATTTAATGCTGCCACATTTCTCATTGATGATACTTCAGTTGCTATTGCCTTTCGTGGAACCGACGGCTCAATGATTGGCTGGAATGAAGATATGCGTATGAACTACTTATCCGAGATTTATGGCCAAGAAGTCGCAGCCAAATATCTTGAAGAAATTGCCGAAAAGTTCCCGGATAAACAAATTTATCTTATTGGGCACTCAAAGGGAGGCAATTTTGCCCAGTATGCATTAAGTGCCGTTGCTCCAGAAATTCAAGATCGTGTAATTGCGGCTTTTAGCTTTGACGGTCCTGGCTTTTTCCGCAAGGTTTATACTACTCCAGGTTTTGTACGTGCAATGCCTAAGATGAAAACTTATATCCCCCAAGGATCGATTTTTGGGGCAATGCTCGATCATCCAGAGCGGACTCTCGTTGTAAAAAGTACTGCAGCAATGCGTAATCAACATGATCCAAGACGTTGGTCAGTCGGCCGTGATAGTTTTACTCTCGCTGACGGCTTAACAGCTAGCAGCCGCGTTATCCGCCATGCCTTAATCAACTTCAACAATTCAATTCCAGACGAAAAACGGAATGAAACCTTTTCCGATCTGTTTGAAGCATTTGAGAACTCAGACATTGAAGAATTACAACAATTGACCAATAACAAATTGGTTGGAACTTATCGTCTTAGCCGCGTCTTCATGACTTTGGAACCAGAAGAGCGTAAACTAATTACCCAAATTTTTACTAATATTTGGAATTCATTTAAAGATAGTGTTAATCTGCCACTTTTAACTAGTAATTATGAACTTTATCCTAAAAGTAATGATTCAAGTAAAGCACCTGTATTCTACGAATTTTATGACTCAGATGAGCCTAATCTAGAACTACCAGATGAAATAAAAAAGAAACTGCGTTAGCAAATTGTTTCATGTGTAACGCAAAAAGATGGCTGGAAGTGAATAACTTCCAGTCATCTTTTTTTATTCAGTTATTTTTTCATATTTTCTTTAACGTCATCAACTTTATCCTTGACGTTATCAGTTGCTTCTTGTGCCTTATCCTTAACGTCGCCTGCTGCTTGTTGCATCTTGCCCTTAAGTTCTTTAGCTTTACCAGCAACTTTATCTTTTAAACCTTTGTCAGCCATAATTATCGATCCTTTCACAAAAAATTATTGCTAATTAACTATTTACACCTTCATAGTACAAGCTCTGCTGTTTAAAGTCACACAATAAGCTTTATTTTTTGCTAACAAAAAAGCCATGAACTATTGATGAATAGTTCATGGCTTATATTATTTAATACTATCCTGGTTGATCATGACTATAATCCAAGTTGGAAAAGCGATTATAGGGCTTAGAGAACATCAATTTAATCGTGCCACGACTACCTGAACGGTTTTTCTCAATGATTACTTCAACTTCACCATTGTCATCCTCGGCACCGACTTCTTCATGATCTTCACTGCTGCCCTCCTCATTTTCTTCGCGGTAATAATCATCCCGGTATAAAAATGAAACAATATCGGCATCCTGCTCAATAGATCCAGATTCACGAATATCTGATAAAACAGGCCTTTTATCCTGACGCTGTTCAACAGAACGTGATAATTGCGATAGTGCAATTACGGGAACGTGCAATTCTTTAGCCAATTTTTTCAATTGACGTGAAATTGCAGAAACTTCTTGTTGGCGAGATTCACTACGCGGTCCTTCAATTAACTGTAAGTAGTCAATTACAATTAAGCCAAGATTTCCTTTTTCTTTAGCAAGGCGGCGTGCTTGTGCCCTAATTTCACTCATCTTAATTCCAGGTGTATCGTCAATGTAGATGCTGGCGTTAGCCAGTGAACCGGAAGCAACAATTAACTTGCGCCATTCTTCTTCATCAAGCTGCCCTGTCCGCAGGTGTTGCGAATTAATCAATCCTTCTGAGGCAAGCATTCTCTGTACTAGCTGCTCGCCACTCATTTCTAGTGAAAAGACGGCGACCGTTTTATCAGTATGAAGGCCAACGTATTGGGCCACATTCATTGCAAAAGCAGTCTTACCAACCCCCGGCCGAGCGGCAAGAATAATTAGCTCATCGGCGTGAAAACCAGTTGTCATTTTATCTAGTTCGATAAAGCCTGTGGGCAAGCCCGTGACCATTGATCCATCTTCAGGAATATTATTAATTTCCTCAATTGCAGCATTAACAATGTCCTTGATTTCCCGAAAACCATTTGCGTTGTTTTCGGAAGAGACATTCATAATCTCGCTTTCGGCGTCATCCAAAATATCAGTGACATCATCCGAATCCTGCATCGCGTTAGAAATAATCTTTTGACTGGCAGAAATCAAGCGACGTAAGAGGGCCTTTCGATGCACAATTTTGGCATAGTAGCTAACGTGTGCCGCTGTTGGGGTTGCAATTGCTAGTTCTGAAACATAAGCAATCCCACCAATATCATCTAGTTGATTTTTCTTTGTTAATTCATCCTGCAAGGTTAACGGATCAATTGCATCACCGCGATCCGAAAGATCCAGCATTGCCTGAAAGATTAGCTGATTTGCTTTTTTATAAAAATCATTCGGCTGAACTTCAGAGCTTGCATCCGCAATTGCATCAGGATCAATAAAAATTGCACCTAAAACAGCTTTTTCAGCTTCATCATCATGCGGTATTTGTTGTGAGACAATATTATCCATTAATCATGACCACTTCTTTAATTAATTTAACGAGTGCTTTAGTCTTGTTCTGTGATGTGAACGCGAATTTTGCCTTCTACGCCTTTAAAAAGTTTAACGGGTACATTTGTGTAGCCTAAAGTTTTAATCGGCTCAGGAAGGACTAATTTGCGTTTGTCGACCTTAACACCAAATTGTTGTTCTAAGCCTTCAACAATTTTCTTGCTAGAAATTGAACCGAATAAACGTGAATCAGCACCAGCTTTTGACTTGAAATTAACGACAGTTTCGTCTTTATCAAGAACAGCCTTAACCTTTTCAGCTTCAGCCTTTTCACTTTCGTAAGCAGCTTTTTCATTGGCTTCAACGCGTTCTAAAGTATGCATATTGGCTTTATTAGCTGCCTTAGCTAAGCCGCGCTTTAATAAAAAGTTTTGAGCATAGCCATCTGGAACATCTTTAACTTCTCCACGTTTTCCACGGCCTTTGACGTCTTTAGTAAAAATAACTTTCATTTTTCTGCTCTCCTTTATTCATTTTCTTTCTCATAAGTATCAACTGCATCGAGTAACTTTTCAAGTGCTTCTTGTACAGTGACATTTTTAATTTGTGTTGCCGCATTGGACAAGTGTCCCCCGCCACCTAATTTTTCCATGATTACTTGTACATTAATGTCGCCCATTGAACGTGCAGAAATACCAATCATGTCTTTGGCACGGCGAGTTATCGCAAAACTAGCTTCAACATTTTCTAAGTCTAATGCAGTATCAGCTGCTTGTGCCGTAATGATTGGATCAACAATTTTGTTATCATCCCCGCACAAAACAGCCATTTTTGGTCCAATCATTTTTAGACTGCTGACTAGCCGTGTCCGCTGCAAGAAACTATCAATGTCTTCTTTCAATAATTCACTTACACCAACTGAACTAGCTCCAATTGAGCGTAAATAACTCGCAGCATCGAAGGTTCTTGTACCTGTACGTAGCGAAAATTCACGTGAATCAACCGTAATTCCTGCAAGCATTGCAGTTGCTTCAATGTCAGTCAATACTCGCTGACCGGAATTAGGCTGCTGGTATTCTACCATTTCGGTAACCAACTCACATGCAGATGAAGCATAAGGCTCAACATAAGTTAACATTGGATTTTCAGGAAATTCTTCGCCGCGACGATGATGGTCAATAACAATGATTCGGTTCCTTAAGCGATCATATAGCTCTTTTGAATATGTAATTGAATATTTTGAATGATCAACCATAACTAGCATAGATTTGTCGGTCAGACTTTCTAAGGCCGCTTCTGGCGAAATGAACATTTCCTGATCATCTTGGGTTTGTTGCATTTTGGCAACTAGCCGCCCGACATCATAATTAGTTTTATTGACGTCTAAGACAAAATTAGCTTTGACATCATGTAGACGCGCAATTTTAACAACGCCAATTCCACTACCAACAGAGTCCATATCTGGGTTAGCATGTCCCACAACGAAAACTCGATCAGCATCTTTGAAAAGCTCACTAATTGCCTGGGAAACCATCCGTGCTCTGACCCTAGTCCGCTTCTCCATTGGATTTGACTTGCCACCATAGAATTTAGCGGCACTGCCTGGCTGACTCAAAACTACCTGGTCACCACCACGGCCAAGGGCTAAATCAAGGTTTGACTGTGCTTGATCAGCTAGCTCGGTTATTAGGCTACTACCATAAGAAATCCCGATTGATAAGGTCAACGGGGTATTGTTACGACTAGTTTCTAAGCGCAATTTATCAAGAACTGAGAACTTGTCTTGTTCCATTTGCGTTAAATCCTGCGTATGTAGTAAAAGCAAGAAATGATCTTCATCAATTCGCTTGAGGTAGGCGTGATATTTTTTAGCATAATCACTTAGTGTATTTTGCACATAAGAGCTTGTGGTTGTCAGCTCTTGATCATGCATCGTTTCACTTAATTCATCGTAGTTATCAATAAAAATCTGTCCAACTGCCAGCAATTCGTTATTATATTTTTGCTCAATTTTGGCGTAGCGTGTTATGTCTAATAAATAAATAACCCCAAGATTGTCTTGGACAACCATTTCAAATTGGTGATTATCCCAATTAACAACTTGGTTTTCTGCAGTTTTGGCTTTTAAAGAATCATCGATTAATTTGTCTAAATCTGGATCAACCGACTTAATCGTATGTCCAATTAAGTCATCATCTTTTAAATAAAGCTGTAAATAGGGATTTACCCACTGAATCTGCCTGTCTTTGTCATAAAGCAAAATTCCAAGCGGCATTTTAATCATTGCCTCTTGTTCACTACGCTTAATTCGATAGGACAAACTGACAGCAAAGTTATTGGCATTACCAGCTAAGATATAAGTGCCATAAACGATGCAGACAACAGTTAGGATAAAAATCACTACCATCGCCAGTCCAAATAATGGATTCATGATCATTGCCACGATACTGCCCAAACAAGACAAGGCGAGAATAATCACAACCGCAGCTGTTAAGCGCGAATCTTTAATAAAAGCAGGAAATTCAAGCTTACGTAAAAAATCTTTCATGTAAGATCCTTCCTAAATTAATGTATAGTACATCAGTATTATTATACCTTGGTTTTACTTGATAAGAAACCTTTGCCTCATTCTTCTAGATGATTGCATATAGCAAAATACGGAAAGCTAAACTTTCCGTATTTGTTGTTTGACCTTACTATATCCAATTACTTAAGCTCTAGTACCCGATGGCACTTTTCGGCAACATGACTATCGTGAGTAACAACGATAACCGTTTTACCAGCATCATTAAGTTCGAGGAGGAGCTTGATAATTTCATCACGATTTTTACTATCCAAAGAACCGGTCGGCTCGTCTGCTAATACCAGTTCACTTGGTTTAATGATTGCTCTTGCAACAGCTATTCTTTGTTGCTGACCACCTGATAGTTCATAAATTTTACTGTTCAAGTATTCTGATAGTCCTACTTTTTGGAGTGCAGCGGTAATGGTTTCCGTTTTCTCTTTTTTACTTTGCTTGACGTACTTTAATGATAAGAGCAAATTTTGTAAGACCGTATCTTCTTCAATTAAGGCAAAATTTTGGAAAAGGTAGCTGATTTTTTCCCTGATAATCTTTTGGGCTAGTCTACTATTAGGCTTAATGTTGGTATACCGCTCAAATTGATAATCACCATCATCAACTTTATCAATTAGTCCTAAAATATTGAGCAATGTGCTTTTGCCAGAACCACTTGGACCTATAATTGCGACCATCTCATTCTGGTCAATCTGCAAATTAAAGTTAGCAAACACCGTTTTGTTTTCAAATTTTTTAGTGATATTTTTCAATTCGATCATGATAACCCTCCTTTAAGTAAGAACGACAAGTCACGCGCTTCCACATGCTGGACCACTAAGCTAAATACTAATAAGTCCGCTAACATCATTAAAACTGCTAAAAGTATTGGAATTAGTGATACTTTAAAACAAATTAATGTAATTACTTCACCTAGTCCTAGACCAAGCAGAATCAATGTTTCTGCTTGATAACGGTCAAATTTGCGATAGCCCAACAGGCGCAGAACTGATAGCTTCTTTTGCTGATTAGAAATTACATAAAGAAGTAAAAAGATAGTCGCAAATAAGTTAATAACAAAAATAATAAGTAAGACAACGATAACTACTTGCAAGCCCTTGTAAGCAGAATCCGAACTAGTTGCCAAAATCTGATTTAGAGACACAAACCTCATCTGCAATCGTTTGACCTGCGGTTCTTTGCTTGTCTTTTTTAATAACTCACTAGTTTGAGGGTTGTCTTCAATCTTAATTGGACTTGTCTTATCTGTATTACTTAGGGCTATTGATTGCCAGAAAGTCAAATTATGATCCTCAACAACCTCAATAATTGGATTAGTAAAACTCTTTTTTAGTCGAACATTATAAGTGATTGGCTGTACATCTTCATGGTAATACTTAATCTTTATCTTAAGTTGTTGAGGGTTTATTTTGCCCTGTTGAGCACTGCTTAGATTGTTATAGCTGTAATTTTGAAGAAAATATTTTATTTCTTGCGGATGTTTTTGATACTTAGAAGGAACAAGAAAAGCATGCTGAGTCGCATCTAAATATCTTTTTAATTCTGGCAATTTTGCTCTAATAAAGTTGCGGTTGACTGACATCAAATCGTATTTTTGTTCCGGTTTCTTATTTGCTTCATTTTTTGGTAAAACATTTTTGGTTGAGTAAGAACCACTTTCTACATAATAAACGCCCTTGTTCTGAGCCATTTTACTAAACCAAGCAGCCATCGTTTTAGTTGTCTCTTTTTCATCAGTAATAAATACCGGGCCAACACTATTAACAGTTTTTAGTTTGCCTTCTTTAGCCCATTCCTGTTGTAACTGGTAGCTTGCCACAGCGTCGCTAATCTCCGTTGACATATTAATCAACAAGAATGTTGAAACAACGGTCATCAAGATTTTTATTATCAAGGCAAGACTGATACCGTAACCAAAATGAAACTTTCCTTTTAATAAATCCCCGATAGATATACGTTTAATTATTAAATAAGTAACAGAATTAGCTAATAAATACAGGAATAAAATTAGTGCTTGCACTAGAATACATGTCAAAATAAAGCCATTTGGTCGGTATGAAAAAATCAGAAGAGTTGTAAGATTAATAATGATTGATGTTACAACAATTATTATTACCCCTTGCTTGATCATTGCTAGAAAAATGTCCTTGTTTTTCCAGCCATTCAATTTTTTAATCCCAATTGAACTTGATTGTGAAATCGGGTAATAAACGTTAACTAGAATAAAGACTAGACTTGCTAGAACAAAAATGAAACTTAAAACCCAGATTTCCCTTGTAAAATATACTTGTTTTCGTCCTATTGTTTGTTTTAAGAGTTGATCACGTGAAACTCCGTAAAATTGAGAGAATTGCTTAAGAAGTTCTTTTTGATTAGATTTTCCCGGAATAATCGTGTAGACTCCATCGACTGTTTTTTTGTTCTTAAAGTATCGTGTCATACTTTGTAAGACAATCTTGTTACCCTTAACAAAAACAGGAATTTTCCCTTTTTGCTTAGCACTGTTAGTTTTGAAACTTGCATAGAAGTCTTGATCATTTTGTAAATCAACTTTATCTAATCGAAAAGAAGCAGCTGGAAAGGAAGTAGGACTAGCAATCACTGATTTTTCAACTACATTATTTTGTTCCCTAATAGTCAAAATAACAGATACATCGTACTTCCGAGAAAGTTCTTTAAAAAAGCTAATCTGACTGTCAGGATTAACTGAACTATCTTGCAAGTATATTTGAAAAGAATCACTTGTTTCTCCCATTTTAGCTATCTGGTCATAATCACGTGATTGATAGAAATTAATAACCATCATGTAAGTTAAAATGTTAACAATAGCTAGACAGGCAAGAACTATTTTTTTCATAAGAATCTCCATAAAAAATAAGCATAGCTGACAGGTAATCAACTACGCTTACAATTACTTAGATAGAACGTTAATATACATCCTAGTAATAAGACTAACCCTGTGGCTGATACCTTGAGGTACTATGTATGTGCTGCATTACCACATGATGATAGCTTATACGACAGTACTTTAAGGTTCATTTTATCATATGCTTTCTTTTTTACTAATATATTTTTTATTATTAATTAATTTTTAAAATATAAAAAGTCTCAAAAACACTAAGCTTCTGAGACTTTTCAATTTTTTAAGCATTAAAAAACCCTCTAGCCAAAACTTAATCCGGCTAAAGGGTTCAAAACTATTTGTTTTAGTCTTCAGTAACGAATGGCAACAAGCCCATAATGCGAGCTCTTTCGATTGCCTTAGCTACCTTACGTTGATTCTTAGCGCTGGTGCCAGTGACACGACGTGGTAAGATTTTACCTCTTTCAGAGATAAAACGTTTCAACAGATCAACGTCCTTGTAGTCAACGTAATCAATGTGGTTGGCTGCGATAAAGTCAACCTTACGACGACGGTGGCCGCCACCTCTTCTTTGTTGAGCCATATCCTCGGTCCTTTCTTAGAAATTAGAATGGAAGATCATCATCAGAGATATCAATTGTATCACCCGAGCCAGCAAACGGATCCTGCATAGAATCTGGTTGATTACCTACTGGGTTATTCTGATTAGATGTTCCCATATTTTGCGGATTATTGGTATTTGAATTACCAAAGTTTCCGTTGTCAGTTGGTGCAAATCCACCATTTTGACCACGGGCTTCACGATCTTTGCGTGATTCAAGCAATGCAAAGTTGTCTACGACAACTTCTGTTACATATACTCTTTGCCCATCTTTATTATCGTAACTTCTGGTTTGAATTCGGCCATCAATACCAACAAGTGAACCTTTAGATGTAAAATTACAGAAGTTTTCTGCTGATTTTCTCCAAATGACACAGCTGATAAAATCCGCACCTCTCTCACCTTGAGCGTTAGTATATTGACGATCAACGGCAAGAGTAAACGTAGCAACCGAGATTCCACTCCCAGTAGTACGTAATTCAGGATCACGTGTTAAACGGCCAACAAGTACAACTCGATTAATCATACTTTAGGTCCTTCCTTTCCTAAATCACGAAAACGATAACGTTTTTGTTCTTAATTATCCAACTTTAACAGTCATTGAACGTAAAACGGCAGTATCAATCTTGGATAAACGGTCAAATTCGTTAACTGCATCAGCGTTATCAGCAGTGAAAGTCATAACGTGATATAAACCCTCACGATATTTATTAATTTCATATGCGAAATGACGCTTTTCCCAGTCTTTTGACTCAACCATCGTACCACCGTTATCGGCAATAACCTTATCATAGTTTTCAACTAAAGCTTTCTTTGATTCTTCATCAATATCAGGCTTGATAATGTAAGTTATTTCATACTTAGTAGTTGTCATTACTAGTGCACCTCCTTTTGGACTAAATGGTTCTTGCTAAAAATCAAGAACAAGGAGTAATTCTTTTTTATTACTCGCAATCTCTAATTCTAGCACAGAAACAAAAAATTACCAAACTATCTTCACGTGATCCTCCGAGAATTTTTATTCTCATAACAGTAAATACGTAAAACAGCCTGATAATTTTTATTTGTTTTTATTAATTATTTTCTTCAGATGGTGTTTCAGTTTCTTCTGCATCGCCAACTTCTTGATCTGCTTCTGCTGGAACAACAGCAAGACTAGCTACTTTACTGTCATTGCCAACCTTAATTAAGCGAACACCAATTGTGCTACGGCCAGTTTGAGAAACATTATCAACCTTGAAACGAATCATGATTCCATCATCCGTAATGACCATGATATCTTGTGTTCCATCGATTACAGTTACACCAGAGAGTGGTCCATTCTTTTCCGTAACGTTAGCGGTCTTAATTCCTTTACCACCACGCCCTTTAGTTGGATATTCACTAGCTGAGGTGCGTTTACCATAACCTTTTTCAGAAATAACAAGAACTTCATCGCTATCCTTAACAACACCAGAACCAACAACATAATCATTTTCACGTAAGTTAATTCCGCGTACACCAGCAGCAGTTCGACCCATTGAACGAACCGCTGACTCGTTGAAGCGAACAGCATAGCCTAGATGGGTTCCAATCAAGACATCTTGTTTGCCATCAGTTGTCAAAACATTGCTCAATTCATCCCCATCACGCAAGGTTAACGCAATTAAACCGCTATTTCTAATATTAGCAAATTCACTAACACTAGTGCGCTTTACTGTTCCCATCTTGGTAATGAAGAAGAGGTATTGATCATTGGCATCTTCTGCAACATTGATAATGGTCTGGATCTTCTCGCCTTTTTCAAGTTGAAGTAAGTTAACGATTGGTAAGCCCTTCGCTGTTCGACCAAATTCAGGAATTTCGTAGGCTTTCTTCGAGTAGACCTTTCCCTTATTGGTAAAGAATAAAAGCATATCGTGAGTACTTGAGTAGATCAGCTTTTCAATAAAGTCGCCGTCCTTAACACCCATTCCTTTAATGCCTTTACCACCACGGTTTTGTGTCTTAAATTCGTTAATTAACATCCGTTTGATGTAGCCGCTGTGTGTCAAAGTTAATAAAACGTCTTGTTTTTCAATTAGATCTTCATCTTCAATTGAAATAACTTCACCTTCACCGATCTTGGTCCGGCGCTCATCACCAAACCGCTTTTCAATATCAAGCAGTTCTTCATAGATGATTTCGTTAATCCGCTCTGGCTTAGCTAAGATATCCTTGTAATCGTCAATCTTAACCTTTAATTCGTTGTATTCAGCTTCAACTTTGTCACGTTCTAATCCAGTCAAACGAACCAGACGCATGTCCAAAATAGCTTGTGATTGCTTGTCATCTAAGCCGAAACGACTAATTAAGGCAGCCTTAGCAATATCACTTGATTCACTTTGACGAATAATATGAACAATTTCATCAATATGGTCAAGAGCAATCTTCAAACCTTCTAGAATATGTGCTCTTGCTTCAGCCTTAGCTAAGTCAAACTTAGTTCTGCGTGTAACAACGTCTTCTTGATGCTTCAAGTAGTATTGCAGCATCTCTTTAAGACTAAGGAAATGTGGCGCACCATCAACGATTGCAACCATGTTCATTCCAAAGTTAGCCTGCATTTGAGTTAGCTTAAATAAATTGTTCAAGATAACACTTGCACTAGCATCACGACGAACGTCGATTGTGATTCTCATCCCAGACTGGTCGGATTCATCACGAACACCGGTAATCCCGTCTATTGTCTTAGAGCGAGCTAGATCAGCAATTTTCTTAACCAATTCAGCCTTATTTACTAAGTAAGGAATTTCGGTTACAACAATTCGTTCACGACCACTTTTTTCAGTTTCAATTGTTGTATTTGCTCTAACAACAATGTTGCCTCGTCCTGATTCATAGGCACGGTAAATTCCACCACGGCCCATAATGGTACCACCAGTTGGGAAATCTGGACCTGGAATTGCCTTCATCAGTTCTTTAGTTGAAACATCTGGATTATCCATCAGCATATGAATGCCTTGAATAACTTCTGCAAGATTGTGTGGTGGAATGTTAGTTGTCATTCCGACAGCAATTCCGCTAGTTCCGTTGACTAAAAGGTTAGGAATTCTGGCTGGCAAAATAACTGGTTCTTTTTCTGAATCATCATAGTTACGTTGCCAGTCAACCGTATTTTTGTTGATATCACGCAACATTTCAACGGCAATTTTACTCATCCGCGCCTCTGTATAACGCATTGCGGCTGGCTCATCACCGTCGACAGAACCAAAGTTACCGTGGCCGTCAACCAGCATATACCGGTAGCTGAAGTCCTGTGCCATATGCGCCATAGCCAAGTAAATTGAGGAATCTCCGTGCGGGTGGAACTTACCCATAACTTCCCCAACAATTCTGGCAGATTTCTTAAATGGTTTATCTGGTGTAACACCCAGTTCGCTCATTCCATAAAGAATACGACGCTGAACTGGCTTCAAGCCATCACGCACATCTGGCAAGGCCCGAGCCACAATAACTGACATCGCATAGTCCAAAAACGAACTGTTCATCACATTGGTCAAATCGACATTTCTAATTCTGTGATCTTGACTTTGATTGTCGTTGTCCATTTAAACCTCCTAAGCATCCAAATTCTCAACGTATTTAGCATTATTTTCAATAAAACTGCGTCTTGGCGCAACTTCATTCCCCATTAAAATTTCAAAAACTTCATCAACGTTTTTGGCATATTCAGGGCTAACACGATCAAGGCGTCTATTTTCAGGATTCATTGTTGTATCCCATAACTGGTCAGCATCCATTTCGCCCAATCCTTTGTATCGTTGAACGTTCGGTTTTGGACTAGGTTGCAAACTACCTAAGTAATCGTGTAGCTCTTCATCGGTATCAAGGTACTTAATCACCTTACCCTGACGAACTTGATATAGAGGTGGACGTGCAATATAAACATAGCCTTTATCAATCATTGGACGCATGTAGTTGTAAATCAGCGTTAACAATAAAGTTCTAATATGCGCGCCATCAACATCGGCATCCGTCATGATGATTAATTTGTGATAACGAGACTTTGAAACGTCAAAATCAGCACCAAAACCTGTTCCCAAAGCAGTAAACAGTGAACGAATTTCTTCGTTAGCCAAAATCCGATCCATTGAAGCTTTTTCAACGTTTAATATTTTTCCACGAATTGGCAAGATAGCTTGCGTCAAACGAGAACGTCCCTGCTTTGCAGAACCACCAGCTGAATTACCCTCAACGATAAATAATTCTGAAATTGTTGGATCATTACTAGTGTTATCTGCTAACTTACCTGGTAAATTGGCAATTTCCAGTCCGGATTTTTTTCTTGTAACTTCACGTGCCCTTTTGGCAGCAGTTCTGGCTCTTTCAGCTAATTGCGCTTTTTCAACGATCTTGCGTCCTACCTGCGGATTTTCCATCAAAAACGAGGTGAATGTTTCTGAAAAAGCACGGTCTACAGCTGTTCTAGCATCAGAATTACCAAGCTTGGTCTTGGTTTGCCCCTCAAATTGCGGATTCGGGTGCTTAACTGAAACAATCGCTGTCATCCCTTCACGAATGTCCTCACCTGACAAGTTATCATCATTATCTTTTAACAACTTAGTCTTGTGCGCGTAGTCATTAACTACACGTGTTAAAGCGGTCTTAAAGCCCGCTTCATGCATCCCACCTTCATAGGTGTGAATATTGTTAGCAAAGGTCATTAAGGTTGTTTTATAGCCTTGTGTATATTGCAACGAAACTTCGACGTTAATGTCATTAAAGTCACCTTCAACATATATCGGTTTATCAAACAAAACCTCTGTGTCGCGATTCAAAAATGAAACATATTCTTGAATACCACCTTCATAGTGATAAACATCTGTTTCTGCACTGTCCTTACGTTTATCCGTAAAGGTTAATTTTAGACCCTTGTTTAAAAAGGCAAGTTCACGAATTCTATTCTTTAAGATTTGATCATCAAAAGACGTGGTTTCGGTGAAAATATCAGGATCTGGATAAAAATGAACAATTGTACCATGCTCTGAAAGTGGGACCGAACCAGTCATTTTCATTTCATGGTCTACGCGTCCATGATTAAAGTCGATATAGTACTTTTTGCCATCACGCATTGTTGTAACATCAAGCTTTGTAGATAAAGCGTTAACTACTGAAGCACCAACACCATGCAAACCACCAGAAACCTTATATCCGCCACCGCCGAATTTACCACCGGCATGAAGAACTGTAAAAACAGTTTCAAGCGCAGGACGACCAGTCTTCTTTTCAATATCGACTGGAATACCACGTCCATCATCTTGAACGGTAACACTACCATCTTCGTTGATGGTAACTTCGATTTTTGTCGCAAAACCTGCTAAACTTTCATCGATTCCGTTATCAATTATTTCCCAAACTAAGTGATGAAGGCCTTGAGAGCTAGTCGAGCCAATATACATACCGGGCCGTTTACGAACAGCTTCAAGTCCACCTAAGACTTGAATCTGACTGGCATCATACTTATCGGCTTCTTTTTCATATTTTTCTATTTGATTGAGGTCTTCGTTACTCTTGTCTGCCATTCATTTTCCCCTCTTCTAAATAAATCTTCCCAGATTTAATTCGGTATACCTTCGGCTTCTTGATTATTTCCCAGGAAATACCCTCAAGATCTGTTGTTGTAATAAAAGTTTGTGTCTTACCATGGATATAGTTAAGTAAGGCACTTTGGCGGCTATGATCGAGTTCGCTCATTACATCGTCAAGTAAAAGTAATGGATATTCACTAGTCAGATGGTGAACCAGTTGGATCTCAGCGAGTTTAACACTCAGAGCAATCGTACGCTGCTGCCCTTGAGACCCATATAAATGGGCATCCTTACCATCCAGTTTAAATTCGATGTCATCCCGATGTGGCCCACTTAAAGTTGTCTTTTTAAGCAGTTCCATTTGCTTGTTTTTCTGAAAACTAGCAAGCAATTTTTGATAAACAGTTTCAACATCATCGTCTTCTGTTATGTCTTTAACTGAAGGTCGATAACTAATTTTAAGTTTTTCATTGCTAGAACTAATGCTCGTATAAGCGTTTTGAGCATAATTATCTAAGAAATGCAGAAATTTGAATCTGCGTACAATCACTTCTGCTGCAACACCTGCAAGTTGATCTGACAAAACATCCAAAAACAAGGTGTCATGTGCAGCCCCACTTGCTAACTGCTTCAAGTAATTGTTTTTTTGCTGTAAGACTTGCTTATATTTACCAGCAAAATACAAATATTCCGCATTAATCTGACCGAATTCTTGATCCATAAATCGGCGCCTTAACGAAGGCGCACCTTTGATTAAATCAAGATCTTCTGGTGAAAACAAAATGGCGTTTAGTTGTCCGACATATTTGGATAACTTAGCCTGTTCCACTCGATTAATCCAGACTTTTTTACCTTTTTTGCTTAGTAAAACACGCAACGAGACATCAACCTGGCTCTTGTATACATGACCAGAAATATTTGCAAAATCTTTGCCAAAAGCAATCAACTCTTTATCACTACTCGTCCTATGGGATCGTGTTAATGCTAAAAAATAGATTGCTTCAAGTAGATTAGTTTTTCCTTGTGCATTTTGCCCAATAAAAATATTGACATTAGGATCAAAATCAACATCGAGCTGTTCTAAATTGCGATAATTTTGCGCAATAAAATGCTTGAGATACATTAAAACTACCGAAACTGATATGTTTCATGGTCAACCTCAATCTGATCGCCGGGTCTAATTTTTTTACCACGCCGATTTTCTTTTGCCCCGTTAAATAACACAGGATTATCTTGCAGATACCATTTGGCCTGACCACCAGAGGAAATAATGCTTTCCTCCTTCAAAAATTGACTAAGAGTGACATACTCACCCTTTACCTTAAATTCCTTGATAATATCCACCTTCATCACTTTAATTACTATAGTTAGTATAGGCTTTTAGGGCCCAAAACACAACTTTAAACGCAATATAACGCCCTAGAAACGTTTTTTTTTCAAATAAACACATCACAGCAGTTGACACCAAAAATAAAGGAACAGCCTTTTTGGCTTGTTTTTGAAAAAATGGGCAAAGAAAAAGCCATCGACCGATGACTTTTTCTTTTTATTTAGTCTAAATAATTTCTTAGAAAGTTCTAACTGGTGTAATCAGTTGGACAAAATCAATTTCATCCTTATCTGGGTTAACAGTAAACGGACGTAATGGTTGGGTGAAGTCCATTACTACTGCATCAGTAACAGATGCACGCAAGGCGTCACGTAAATAGTCTGGGTTGAAGGAGATCTTTAAATTCTTACCTTCAAGCTTTTTGAAGCTAACATCTTCTTCAACGTTACCAATTTCAGCGGACTCACCTGACAATTTAGCAGTTTGGTTTTCAGTGTCTAGGGTCAAATCAACCACATTATTCCGACCAGCATGTGTCAGCAAACTTGCTCGATCAAGCGCACTGGATAATTCAGCCAAATCAAATTCAACCGTTGTTGTACTTTCGGTTGGAATTAAGCGCTCAGTGTCAGGGTAGCTACCCTCAAGTAAGCGTGAATAGAATAAAATGTTGCCAATTTCAAACAGTACTTGATTTTCACCAGGACAAACTTTAATTTCTGGATCTGTTTCGCCAATAATACGAGCTAGTTCTAGCAAACTTTTTCCTGGGATAATCAAATCTGTCTTAACTTGTGGACCGTTTTCCAAAGTTAAGGCACGACTCGAGAGACGGTGCGAATCAGTTGCAACAGCATGAATTTTATCAGAACTAAAATTGAAATGAACTCCAGTTAAGACGAGACGACTTTCTTGAGTAGCAACCGCAAACTGAGTTTCATTAATAATTTCGCGGAATGTTTTTCCAGAAATGACAAAAGAAGACTCGTCAGCAATTTCCGGTAATCTTGGATAGTTGTTTGCATCAAGACCGTTAATTATGAATTCACTATTTTCAGAAATAATTTGGGTTTGGAAACTCTCTTTTACTTCTAAAGAAAATTCCTTACCAGGTAAACGTCTAATAATTTCGCTGAAGAAACGGGCAGGCAAAACCACTGATCCAGTAGATTCGACTGTTAAGTCTTCACTGACAGGAATATGAATTTCAATTGAAATTTCAGTATCACTACCAGTTAGGATTAATTCATCTTCAGTTAGGTTAAGTTTAATTCCGCTTAATATTGGAATTGTTGCACGTGAAGAAATAGCATGCATTACATTGTTTAGATTGTCGACAAAGAGATTGCGATTTACGGTAAATTTCATTTGTTACCTCCTGAGTTTGTGTTTGTTTTATTTATATTAATTATATATTTAATTAAGTAGTATTAGTAGGTCCTGTGTTTTCTGTTGAAAAACATTAACAGCCCTAAAATAACGTAATCGTGACGGTTAAGAAAATGTGTACAAAAGCAAAAGTTTTCCACATTTCACTATTGAATTAGTGGTCAAGCATTTGCTTCAAATCGAACACTGCAGTCTTAATATCAGAATCAGTTTTAATTTCGCGACTGATCTTTTCGCAGGCATGCATCACAGTCGTATGATCTTTACCACCAAATTCTTGACCTATTTTAGGTAGACTTGAATCGGTTAGCTCTCGCGAAAGGTACATTGCAATTTGGCGCGGTACCACTATTTGGCGGACCCGCTTTTTTCCTTTCAACTCATAAGTTGAGGTTTGAAAATAATTGGCAACAACTTCCTGAATTTTAGAAATTTGCAATCCCTGATTCTTTTGAACTAACTTCAAATCGGCTAAAGCTTCTCGTGCTAAGTTTACATTGATGTCTTCATGTTCAATCGTTGCGTGTGCCTGGACTTTAACTAGAGATCCTTCGAGTTCTCTAATGTTGGTGTCAACCTGAGAGGCAATATAGTCAAGTGTACTGTCATCGATTGTCAGATTTTCGGCTTCAGCTTTTTTGCGTAAAATTGCAATTCGCGTCTCCAGATCAGGTGGCGTAATTTCAACTTGTAAGCCCCAGGTAAACCGTGAAACCAGCCTTTCTGATAAATCAGGAATTTCGGTTGGTAACCGGTCACTAGTCATGACAATTTGCTTTTGATCATTATATAAGGTTTCGAATGTATGGAAGAATTCTTCCTGAATACCTTCTTTTTTAGCAAAAAACTGAATATCATCAACTAGCAATAAGTCGCAGGTTCGATATTTCTCACGAAATTGATCTTGCGACTTATTTTTGATCGAATTAATGAAATCGTTGACGAAGGTTTCACTTTGAATATAAACGACTTTCGCATTTGGTCGCTCAGCTAACATTTGATGACCAATCGCTTGCATCAAGTGCGTTTTACCAAGACCAACGCCACCAAAGATAAATAACGGATTGTAAAAACTACCTGGACTATCGGCAACTGCTAAGGCAGCACCGGCAGCCAACTTGTTTCCTTCACCTTGAACAAAATTATCAAAAGTATATTTGTCGTTTAGCTTAAGGTTACGGACAAATGTATTATCGCTTGCGGGTTGAATTCTATCTTGCGTAATTTGTGCTTGAGGCCTAGGGGTTACTATCCGTTCGCTACTAGTGTCGCCTTCAATTTGAAAAACGGGAATTACCTCAATATTAGCGTATCCGTATGCAGATTGAATTAACTCTGATGCTAGATTCTTTTCCCAATAACCCTTGGTTACCGGATTTTGGACGGCAATTTTTAATTCATGAGTATTTTTGTCATAAGAAATAGGCTTAGTATTTTTAAACCAAGCATTGTATGCGACCTCGTTAAAGCGTGCACGCATTTCTTCATTAAAATGTTGCCAAAATTTATTGATGTCAAACAAAATAAGACCCTCCGATAACGTTAAGCAAAACCTATTTTACCATCTAATAAAAATGTTTTCCACAAGTGAATAATAATAATCCAAAAGTCACAAGCTGTGGATTATTTTTTTATTAAAATACACAAATTTTAGATGATGGATGCAAAAATTTTAGTAATATACAACAAATTATGTGGATATTTTTTATTGCAGTAGCAGATAATCAAGCGATTTTAGTGGCGAAATATCCACATGCTGTGAATAAATTTTTAAACAGGTTGGGGACTGTGCATAAAGCTGTGTAAAGTTCTGTGTTTGTCTTTCTGTGGATAAAAAACACAACAAAATTTTAAACAGGTAAAGTTCGTGTTATGAGAAAACTTTACCTCTGAGCAATGAAACATTTTTGCTTTTGTCATGACATATTATTTGCAGCAAAAAGTGCGTATAAAAAGAGCATCCCAAATGAGAGTGAATTGACTTAGGATGCCACGAGATATAATTTTGGAATTTGGCTGATTAATCATTATTAGGTTTCTTTGATTAAATGCAATTATTGAGCGAATGGTTTTAAGTGCGGAGCATTAAATATTTCTAGTCATTTTACCTTTGGCTTGGTATGCTGTTTCTTAAGTAAGTCAACCTAATATAAAAGGAGGATTTTTATGAACGATAAAGATTATTTAAAAATGGCATTACAAGATGATGGTAACTTGAAGCTTATTCTAAAAGGATATGTAGAAACAGCTGATACTGAAAAAGTGGGAGTGATCGGCGTGGTTTATATTACTGATGATCCTAAAAAAGCTGAGCAAAAGTATTATGAACTTAATGCTACTAATGATGATGAAGCCTATTACATGGTATATAGTTGCCCATTGGATACGTTTCTACCGTCTCTTGGACACTACCCATCACTTGAAATTTCAAAAGAAGATTTAGTGTAAATTTTCCTAAGGTAAGTTAGGTTTAGAACAACTAATAAAGGATAGAAGCAAATAATTTAAGTTTTTAGATATTTTTACTTTAATCATGGTACTATAGTATATAAATTTTGTAACTAGCACATATTGGAGTCTAGTTTATAGAAGAGGTACCAGATAAAGTTTAGGAAATGATTTAATTACGAAGCATCCATATCGTAATACCAATATTGTTCTTTCTATTCTTTTTATCTTGTTTGCGGCAATAATTTGGTTTCGAAAGGCTGATGGATCAAGACTTGCTCAAACAACAAGTTTGCGTTGGGCAGCTTTAGCAAGTTTCTTTGCATTCGTGTTAATTATCGAGATGATTATTTTTCCTATAGCGCGTAGATCAAGAAAATAAGATTTTTAATCTGAATAAATTAAATACTTGAGATATTTATAAGGTATTTGTCGCTAACAGCTTAAACTAAGTAGCAAATTATCCCTAAATTGGTAATTTACGACATCTTTTTTAGTTTTTCCTTGGTTTTTTACTTTAATCATGGTATTCTAGATACTAAATTGTGCAGTTAGCATATTAAAAATGGAGGTGTAGTTTAATGACAACTAAAAGAACTTACCAACCTAAAAAGCGTCACCGTTCAAGAGTTCATGGCTTTATGAAACGGATGAGTACATCTAATGGCCGTAAGGTTTTGGCTAGACGCCGTGCAAAGGGTAGAAAAGTCTTATCTGCTTAAACCACTGAAATCCCAGTGGTTTTTTTAATATCAAAGAGTGGAATGAAGCGTTTTGAGAAAGTCTTATCGAGTTAAAACAGAAAATGATTTTCAACGAGTTTTTAAATCTGGTAATTCAGTAGCAAATCGGGCCTTTGTTATCTATAAAATAGAGAAGCCAGAAAATGCCCACTTTCGCGTAGGTATTTCTGTCGGTAAAAAGGTCGGTCATACGGCTGTAGTCAGAAATCGACTCAAGCGTTATATTCGCGCCGTGCTTACTGAAAACAAAGCAAGAATTGAACCGCAAATCGATTTTTTGGTGATTGCGCGCCCGTATGTCCGTGATTTTAGTATGACTGAAATTCGGAAGAACCTGCTTCATGCACTCATTTTGGCTAATATCATAGAAGAGATACCAGATAAAGTTGAGGAAGATTAGAGTGAAAGACATTTTAACTAAAAAGAATGTCAAGCGAATACTTATTGTGCTTACAGTAATGATGGTCGCTGTCGTCTTAACAGGCTGTGCGACAAGTAACAAGCCTGCACCTATTTCGCATACTAGCGGCAACTGGTGGAATCGTTGGGTTATTTACTACATGTCAACGTTTTTACTATGGCTTGCTAAGATTATTGGCAATAATTATGGTTGGGCAATTATTATCTTTACCATTATTGTACGTATAATTGTGTACCCACTAAGTGCTATTTCAATTAAGAGTACAACTAAGATGCAAGGTATTCAGCCAGAAATTGATGCATTGCGCAAAAAATATCCTGGTAACGATACTGAATCGAGAACTTTGCTTTCACAAGAAACCAACAAGCTTTATAAAGAAGCAGGAATTAATCCTTATGCTGGTTGCTTGCCACTACTAATTCAAATGCCAGTTATGCTTGCATTGTATGGAGCGATTGCGCAAACGCCACAATTGATGACTGGTCACTTTATGTGGATGGACTTAGGTAAACCGGATCAATATTTTATTATGCCGATTTTATCGATGGTTCTAACTTTTTTGTCGACATATATCAGTCAATTATCAACTCCGAAGGAGTCACAAAACTTCTCGTCGAAGATTATGACTTATGGTATGGCAATTATGGTTGGTGTGATGGGAATCTACTTCCAATCAGCAATTGTTTTATACTGGGTAGTTTCTAACCTCTTCCAAGTAGTACAAACGTTTATTTTACAAAACCCAATTAAATATCGTCGTGAGCAGGAAGCAAAAGCTGAAGCTGAACGCGAGCGTAAGCGTAAACTGCGTAAGACATATAAACGGTTAAAGCGTAATAAAAAGTAAATATTCAATCTAAAGTGATTTAGATAAAGTAGTCAAAGTGCTTTATACATCATGGTTTATTCA
This sequence comes from uncultured Lactobacillus sp., assembly GCA_946482465.1. Classification (GTDB taxonomy): domain Bacteria; phylum Bacillota; class Bacilli; order Lactobacillales; family Lactobacillaceae; genus Lactobacillus. The sequence continues at coordinate 107,656 of CAMLRL010000002.1, read as the reverse complement.
TGGTGTTATAATGCGCTTTTTTTATTGAAAAGGGGAAAATATCATGGCGCAAACTTTAACAGAATTTGATACGATTGCAGCGATTTCAACTCCAATTGGTGAGGGTGGAATTTCGATTGTTAGAATGTCTGGTGAAGATGCAGTTAAAATTGCCAATCAAGTATTTAAGGGCGGCAATTTGACTAAAGCGGCAAGTCATACCATTCATTATGGACACATCATTGATCCCGCAAATAAAGAAGTTATTGATGAAGTAATGGTTTCAGTTATGCTCGCACCTAAAACTTTTACACGTGAAAACATAGTTGAGATCAACTGTCATGGTGGTATTGTCGTTACCAATCGGATTTTGCAGTTACTATTAAAAACTGGTGCACGAATGGCTGATCCTGGTGAATTTACCAAGCGTGCATTTGTTAATGGGCGAATTGATTTAACCCAAGCTGAAAGTGTCATGGATGTTGTCAGAGCTAAGACAGACCGAGCACGCCAAGTTGCGGAAAAACAGCTTGAAGGTGGATTGTTAGAAAAAATCCAAGGGATGCGCCAAGAAATTTTAAACGTCTTAGCAAACGTTGAGGTTAATATCGATTACCCTGAATATGATGCCGATACTGTAACGGCTAAGCAAATGATTGCGACGTCAAAGACTGTCATATCAGAAATAGATGACCTGCTTAAAACTGCTGCAGAAGGAACGGCGTTACGTAACGGCTTAGCAACTGCAATTATTGGTCAGCCTAATGTCGGTAAATCTTCTTTGCTCAATTATCTAACTAAGAGCGATACAGCTATTGTAACGGATGTGGCGGGAACGACTCGTGATACTCTAGAAGAATATGTTTCAGTGGAAGGAGTGCCGCTGAAATTGATCGATACAGCTGGTATTCGTGATACCGATAATAAAGTTGAAAAAATTGGTGTTGAACGTTCAAGAAAAGCACTAGCTAAGGCAGATTTGGTATTACTATTATTCGATTCAAGTAAGCCTCTAACTGCTGAAGATCATGCTTTGATTGATGCAACTAATGATAAGAAGCGAATTGTCCTTTTGAATAAAACAGATTTAGGCCAAAAGGTAACGGTAGAAGAAATTAAGCAATTGACTGGCAGTAAAGTAATTGCGATTTCAGTTCTACAGCAAAAGAATCTTGATCAATTGAAGCAAGCAATTAAAGAGCTCTTTTTCAATGGAATTGAAAATTCAAATGACCAAGTATTGGTTACTAATCAGCGTCAGTCAGGATTACTGGAAAAAGCCAAAACGCAACTCAATGAAGTAATTAAGGCACTAGAAATTGATGTTCCAATTGATATTGCACAAATAGATTTTAATGGTGCTTGGGATACTTTAGGTGAAATTACTGGAGAGAGCAGCCCTGATGAGCTGGTAAACCAGTTATTTAGTCAATTTTGTTTAGGAAAATAGGTGTAAAAATGATTAAAAGCTATGATTCGAATGCTTACGATGTAATTGTTGTTGGTGCAGGTCATGCCGGCTGCGAGGCTGCATTGGCAAGTGCTAGAATGGGCCAAAAAACATTACTATTAACAATCAGCTTAGATATGGTGGCTTTTATGCCATGTAATCCATCTGTTGGTGGCCCTGCAAAAGGAACCGTTGTGCGTGAAGTTGACGCACTTGGCGGCCAAATGGGTAAGAATATCGATGCTACTTATATCCAGATGAGAATGCTAAATACAGGTAAGGGACCTGCAGTTCAGGCTTTACGTGCACAAGCTGACAAGTGGCAATATCATGAACAAATGAAACGTGTAATTGAAGAAACACCTAATTTAACTTTGCGTCAGGCAACAGTTGATGAGTTATTGGTTGAAGACGGTGTTTGCCAAGGGGTAGTAACAAATACCGGTGCTAGATATCATGCTAAAAGTGTGGTTCTAACAACTGGAACATCAGCACGTGGACGAATTTATATTGGTGAATTAAATTATTCTTCTGGTCCTAACAACACCATTCCAGCGATTAAATTGTCTGAAAATTTGGAAAAATTAGGCTTTAAGTTACGCCGTTTTAAGACTGGTACTCCTCCTAGAGTAAATAGTAATACAATTGATTATTCTAAGACCGAAGAAGAGCCAGGAGATCAGGTTCCGCGTCATTTTTCATATGAAAGTAGGGATGAAGATTACCTCAAAGATCAGGTATCCTGCTGGATGACTTATACCAACCGCTACACGCACAAAATTATTAATGATAATCTGACTCGCTCGCCAATGTTTACAGGCGAAATCAAGGGTGTGGGACCACGTTACTGTCCTTCGATTGAAACTAAAGTGGTTCGCTTTGCGGATAAGCCGCGTCATCAAATCTTTTTGGAGCCAGAGGGAAAGAACACCGAAGAAGTCTATGTTGGTGACTTTTCAACTTCAATGCCAGAAGAAGTTCAGCTTGAGATGTTACACACTGTAGCTGGACTTGAAGATGCTGAAATGATGCGCCCAGGCTATGCAATTGAATATGATGTAATTGACCCATGGCAACTGAAGCACACACTAGAAACTAAAAATATTAAAAATCTTTTTACAGCTGGACAAATGAACGGTACCTCTGGCTATGAAGAAGCAGCTGGTCAGGGACTTATTGCTGGAATCAATGCTGCTTTACGAGCATCTGGCCAGTCTGGCTTTACCTTAGGCAGGGATGAAGCATATATTGGTGTTTTAATCGATGATTTAGTTACAAAAGGGACCGAGGAGCCATACAGGCTATTAACTTCTCGAGCTGAATATCGCTTAATTTTGCGTCATGATAACGCCGATTTGCGCCTAACCGATTACGGTTACCAATTAGGACTAATTTCTGAAGAACGATACTCCAAGTTTTTAGCTAAAAAAGAGCAGATTATTCAAGCGGAGCACGCAGTTAAATCAATAACCGTTCATCCTAATGAAGAAGTGCAAAATTATCTTGCAAGTATTGGCGAGGAGAAGCTAAAGGCTGGGGTCAAAGCTGATGTCTTTTTGCGTAGACCAAAAGTCAAGATTGACGACATTGAAAAATTAACCCATGAGCACATTTCTAATGAGCGCTATGTCAAGGAACAAATTGAAATTAACGTTAAATACGAAGGCTACATTAAAAAGGAACAGCAACAAATTAATCGGTTACACCGGCAAGAAGCTAAGAAGATTCCGGTTGATATTGACTACCAAGCAATTGAAGGTTTAGCAACGGAAGCAAGAGAAAAATTTGAGAAAATTCGACCAGAGACTCTCGCACAAGCTGAGCGAATTTCAGGTGTAAACCCAGCTGATCTTGCCATTTTAAGCGTTTACGTGCAAAATGGTCGCTATTCAAAAATTAAAAATTAAATTTTGTAAAAAAATTCAAAAAACAAAAATATTTTTTCGAAAGAGAATAAATCAAAAAAATTCACAAAAAATGGTCGAATGATCAAAGAATCACAAATTTAATTATTGCTGTTATCCAAAAATGACATTTTACAGTTGCATCTTTGTGAAATTGATATTTTTGCATAGCGCTTACATCTCAATTACCACGTTGGTTTTCCTCACTTGAAATTGTGAAATTATGTGTTTTAATACAATATGTAAGTAAATGTATTTAAGGAGATGCACTTTAAAAATGGCAAAAATTAATGGCGCAAATGCTATGCTCCAAGTTTTATTGGACTGGCATATTGATCATATCTATGGTTTCCCGGGTGGTTCATTCGACTCAACTATGAATGCTATTCACGACTTTAAGGGAAAATTAAAGTATATTGAAGTACGGCACGAAGAAGCTGGCGCTTTAGCTGCTGCAGCTGAATATAAATTCACTGGTCAAGCTGGTGTATGTTTTGGTTCAGCTGGCCCAGGTGCCGTTCACTTAATGAACGGTTTATACGACGCTAAGTACGACAAGGTTCCAATGGTAGCCATCATTGCTAACGTTCCCACCAGTCGTCAAGACATGGATTTCTTCCAAGCTTTCGATGAAAAGCCTTGGTTTGATCCCGTTGCAGTTTGGAATCACCAAATAAAGCGCGCAGATCAAATTCCATCAATGATGGATGAAGCTCTTCGTCAAGCTTATGCTAAGAAGGGTCCAGCTGTATTAATCCTTCCTAAAGACTTTGGTTGGGAAAAGATTAACGATAACTTCCGTGTAACTTACAATTCATTGCAAGCTATTCCTAACTACGCAGCTCCTAAGAAAGAAGAAATTGACGCAGCTGTTAAGATTCTTGAAGAAGCTAAGAACCCAGTTGTTTACTTCGGTTTAGGTATGAAGGGTCACGGTGATGTTTTAGAGAAGTTCGCTGAAAAATTCAAGACTCCTTTGATGTCTTCAGTTATGGCTAAGGGTGTTGTTGAAGACAGATGTCCAGCATACATGGGTTCAATTGGTCGTGTTGCTCCTAAGCCAAGTGACGATATTCAAACGCACGCAGATGCGGTTATTTGGGTAGGTAACGACTCGCCATTCTCAGTATTTTTCTTTGATCCAAAGGCTAAGGTTGTTCAAATTGATGTTGACCCAGAAAAATTGGGTAAGCGTCATGCAGTAGATGTTCCAGTTTTGGCTGACGGTGCTAAGACTTTGCAAGCTATGATTGATGCTGGTGAAGCTCGTGAAGAATCACCACTTTACAAGGCTGCAATTGCTGACCGCAAGAACTGGGAAGACTGGGAGCACAGCTTTGATGACTCAGACGAAATGCCAATTCGTCGTGAGCCAATCTTTGACATCATCAACAAATATGCTGACGACAACGCACAATTCGCTATTGATGTTGGTAACATCAACATTGACTTCCAACGTTTGGTAAACTTGCACGATGAACAAACTTGGGCAACCTCAGGTTTGTACGCAACTATGGGCTTTGGCTCTCCAGCTGCAATCGCTGCTGCAACTGTTCACCCAGAACGTGAAGTTTGGAACTTAGGCGGTGACGGTGGTTTTGCAATGATGAGTCAAGAGTTATTGACTGAAGCTCGTTACAACATGCATATCTTAAACGTTGTCTTCACTAATGACACTTTAGGATACATCGAAGCTGAACAAGTTGATGAATCACACCAACCATTATCAGGTGTTATCTTACCAAACAACGAATGGGCACAAGTTGCTGAAGGTATGAACGTTAAGGGTGTAACTGTACGTACTAAGAAGGAATTCGAAGACGCAGTTAAGGAATTCAAGCAAATGGATGGACCAATGTTAATCGACATCAAGTTCACTCATGACATGCCTTACTCAACTGAATTGAACACACTTGATGATCCTGAATTCGTTAAGAAGTATCAAGCAGAAGCATTGAAACCATTTAGTTACTTTGCTGACAAGTATGGTTTGGTTGAAGATGTTGCTTCAGGCGCTTCCGAAGCTGAAGAGGAAGAACCTGAACCAGAAGAAGAACCTGATACAACTTCAGGTGCTTCAGCACACTAATATTTAATATTAGAACTCAAAAAAAGCGAGACTCTTGAAAGTTTCGCTTTTTTACTTTCTTACAAGTATAATAATAGAGTATGAACTTGAACGATGGAGGAATATATATGCAACAGTTCGGGATTATTGGTTTATCCGTCATGGGTAAAAACCTAGCTTTAAATGTTAGAAATAGTGGCTTCTCCGTTTCAGGCTTTAGTATCGATAAAAAAGAAGTTGATGCTTTTGCAGAATATCAGGATGATAAGCTAAAACCGACTTATTCTTGGGAAGAATTTGTTAATTCGCTTGAAAAGCCACGTAAAATTTTGATTCAAATTATGGCTGGTAACCCAGTAGATGAAACCTTGCACAAGCTGTTACCTTTGCTTGATAAAGGTGACATTTTACTTGATGGTGGTAATTCAAACTTCCACGATACTAATCGTCGTTTTCATGAAATGGAAGAACACGGGATCCACTTTATTGGCATGGGTGTTTCCGGCGGTGAAGAAGGTGCTCTAAATGGCCCTGCTTTAATGCCTGGTGGCGACGAGGAAGCATACAAGGAAGTTGCACCAATCTTAGAAGCAATCGCTGCTAAGAACGATGATGGTCATCCTTGTGTTAGCTTTATTGGACCTGAGGGTAGTGGACACTATGTCAAAATGGTTCATAACGGTATCGAATATGGAATTATGCAAGAATTTTCCGAAGTCTATGATATCTTGCGTAAGGTTGCCGGAAAAACTAACGATGAAATGTCAGAAATTTTTGCCGATTGGAATCAGGGTCTGGTTCAAGCCTATCTGAGTGAAATCACCTCAGAAGTTTTGAAGCAAGAAGACGATTTGACTCCAGATCATGTCATTGATCATATCTTGAACGTAGCTTCCTACAAGGGTACAGGTAACTGGATGCTTGAAGACGGTGTACACTTGGGTGTACCAATTAGTGTGATTGCAGAAGCCGTTATCAGTAGATTTATGTCTAAGGCAACAACGCGTGAAGGCAAGGAAATTAAGTGGGAAGGCGAAGTTCCTGAAGACTTAATTGATAATCTTGGAAAAGCTTTGCAACTAAGTCAGGCCGTTGCCTATGCTCAAGGTTTCCAGCAATTAAAGATGGCAGCTGATGCGTATAATTGGGAGTTGCGTTATCCAGCTATTGCCCAATCTTGGGAAGCTGGCTGTATCATTCGTTCATCTATGCTAAAGGATATTGAAAAAGCTTTTGCCGAAGGTAGGCAACTTGATAATATGTTCCAAGATCCTTACTTTAAAGATTTAATGGAAAAGAACTTACCTGCATTGCGTAAGGTACTTGAATTAGCAACTAAGGCTGGTATTCCTACTCCAACGTTAAGTGCATCTCTTAATTATTTGGAATCCATTTTTAACCCAAGTCTTCCAGCTAACCTGATTCAAGGACAGCGAGATTACTTTGGTGCTCACACTTACTTCAGAAATGACCGCGACGGTGTATATCACACTGAATGGTATGAAGAAAAATAAGCTGTGTTACACGTGTAACAAAAAAGACCAGTTAAGTTTCGACTTTGACTGGTCTTTTTGCTGGGAAAAATATATAATAATCATCTTTTATAAATTCTAGAATACCGTAAAGAAAAAAGCCACTTCATTATGAAGTGGCTTTTTGGCTAGTCTAATTGAGCTACATGTTTGTAATCAAGAAAAAGATGACAAATACTACTAACAGCACGTACATCATCGGTGAGACCTTTTTAGCTTGCTTAGAGGCAATCATGGTGATTGGGTATGCAATCATTCCAAGTGCTAAACCGTCTGAAATGCTGTAGGTAAGTGGCATGCCAATAACTGTTAAAAATGCAGGAAAAGCAATTTCAAACTTATCCCAGTTAATTTTCTTAAGGTTACCAGCCATTAAAACACCTACGATTATTAAGGCGGGTGCAGTAACAGTAGTTGGAATAACTGCTAATAAAGGACTAAAAATCATTGAGATTAAGAAGAAAATACCAACAAAAACTGCGGTTAATCCTGTTCGTCCACCCATTGCAATACCGGCACTGGATTCAACTGATGTACCAAGAGGGGCAGTTCCCAAAACAGCCCCTTCAACCATTGCTAGGGAGTCAGAAACGAAGGCTCTACCGATACGTGGAATTTTGCCATCTTGATCTACCATTCCAGCTTGTTCAGTCATACCAATCAAAGTACCCGCAGTATCAAAGAAAGTGACTAGTAAAAATGTCAAGACGACCATGAACAGCTGAGGTGTATTAATATCTTTTAGATGAAAAACAGCTTGACCAAAGGTTGGGGCAATGCTTGGAGCAGTTGAAATGATTGCTTTAGGCACCTCGACTTGACCAATAAGAATACCAAAGATTGCCGTCACAACCATCCCGATAAAAATTGAACCTGGAACATTCATTGCCATTAAGATGACAGTTAAGGTTAAACCAAAAAGTGTAATCCAGACAGCAGGTGAGTTAAATTTGCCCAAAGTTACTAAGCTGGAATCACTATTAACAATGAGCTTGCCGTTTTGTAAGCCAATGAAAGCAATGAATAAACCGATTCCGGCGGAAATAGCATACTTTAAGTCTTGCGGAATTGCATCGACTACTTTCTCACGTAGTTTTAAAACTGTGATTAAGATGAACAAGACAGATGCAACTAAGACAGCTGCTAATGCGGTTTGCCAGTTGATTTTCATTTCGCCACAAACATTGTAAGCGAAGAACGCAGCACTACCTAGTGTTGGCGCAAGAGCTATGGGGTAGTTAGCCACAAAGCCCATGATAAAACAACCAATTGCGATTGAGACTGCAGTAACTGTGAAAGCAGCACCTTTATCTATCCCAGCTGCGTGTAAAATATTAGGGTTAACAAAAAGGATGTAGGAGAGACTAACAAAAGTGGTTAAAGCAGCAATTAACTCACGTTTGATAGTGGTATGAGCATCGTTTAAATGAAAGACGTTATCTAGTGTCGTCATTTTTTCCTCCAAAAAATTATCTTATAAAAGAACCAATAAAACTAGTTTAGCATAAGCAAACGGGCTTGGAATAATATTTCCTGGGAAATAAAAAAGCAAGCCCTTTCAAGCTCGCTTTTAAAATTACCACATGCCGATAACTTTCATCCATCCTAGTCCGATTACACCATAAACTAAGATGTAGAAAATACCGAAAATAAAACTCATCTTCCACCATTCACTTTGTTTAACATAACCAGTTGAAGAAAGCACCGAAGATGCGGTACTAGAATAATGAGTAGTTGAACCCATGATTGCAGAAAACAGTGCTAAGAATTGTGCAGCCATAACTTTAGGTGCTCCAGCAGCAATTGCTACAGTTAAAAGTGGCAAGAACATTGCAGAGTTATGTGCTGTTGCACTGGCAAATAAGTAGTGGGTGTAGAACAATACAAGGGCTAAGATAATCAAAGTGATTAACCAGTTGCCGCCTTTCATGCTACTTGAAATAGTAGTTGAAAGCCAGCCGATGAAGCCAAACTGAGTTAATTTTTCAGCCATAAAAACTAGAATTGAAAGCCAGATTAGAATGTTCCAGGCACCAGTTTCACCTAAAATATCTTTAGGAGTAAGAACACCTGTAAGCAGAAGCAGCACAACAGAGATGAATGCAATCAAAGTTGCATCTATTCCAAGTGTGCTTGAAAGCATCCAGAGTGCTAAGGTAATCACAAAAATAATCGCCATCATTTTTTCAGGTAGTGTTGCTTTACCTAGTTCCTCAAGTTGCTTATTTGCCCATTCCTTAGCATTAGGAGTTTCCTTTACTTCTGGTGGGTAGATCTTGTAAACAAAATATGGAATTACAAGCAGACAGATTGCGGCAGGCACAAGTGCAGCCATAAACCACTGCATCCATGTAAGTGTAACGCTTGCTTTACCAGCAAGTGCTACAGCAATTAAGTTAGGTGCACAAGCTGTCATAAAGAGAGACGAAGTAATAATGTTAACCTGAAATTCCGTGAAGATTAGATAGGCTCCCATTTTCTTTCTCGAGGGATCATTTGGCTTAGAGTCGTAAGTTTCAGCCAATGATTCAATTAAAGGATAAACCACACCACCGGCTCTGGCACCATTAGAAGGCGTTGCGGGCGAAACAATTAAATCAATTGCACCGATTGCATAGCCAAGACCCAATGATTTTTGCCCAAACCATTTAATAAAATATAATGAAATCCTGCGTCCTAAACCAGTTTTTACGATTCCACGTGAAATCATAAATGCCATTACAATTAACCAGGCCGAACTGTTGGCAAAAGCGTTAATGGCACCTTTTTCAATTAATTTACCATTAACTACTTTATCGGCCAATGGTACGAGGCCAAGGCAGATTGTTAATGTAAAACCGATTAGTGTAACGCCACTAATTGCAATTGGTAATGTAATACAACCAACAATGGTGGCGATAAAGATTGCGAGCATGTGCCAGGCCTGGACGGTAACCCCAGCAGGTCTGATAGGTGCAGTAAACCAGAAAACTAATCCAAGTAAAACTGGAAAAATAAATTTTTTATAGTCTATTTTTTCTAGTGTCTTCATGACTCCTCTTTTCAAAAAGTTAAAAAAATAAGATGATTGTTTAACACATTCATCTTATCATAATTTATTTTAGAAGTTCAGCACCCATAGGAAAATGATGAATACTACAAAGAGCACCCACATCATAGGAGTAACTTCCTTACCACGTTTTGCTGCAAGCATACAGATTGGGTAAGTAATAAGGCCAAGAGCCAAGCCATCTGAAATTGAGTAGGTAAGTGGCATACCAGTTAAAATCAAGAATGCTGGCACAGCAATTTCCATTTTATCCCAATGAATATGAGCTGTGTTTTGTGCCATTAGCACCCCAACGATTATTAAAGCAGGTGCTGTAACATGTGTGGTGAATAGGCCAAGTAAAGGACTGAAAATCATCGAAATTAAGAAGAAAATAGCAACGAAAACTGCAGTTAAACCTGTACGTCCACCAACAGCAATACCTGCACTTGATTCAACAAACGCGCCAACTGGAGATGTACCCAAGACTGAGCCGACCATCATGGCAGTTGAGTCGGAAGCTAAGGCTTTACCTACGCGAGGCATTTTATTATCTTTCATAAAGCCAGCTTGTTGAGCTAAGCCAATTAAAGTTCCCGCTGTATCAAAGAAAGTAACAAGTAAAAAGGTTAGAACAACAACCCACATTTGCAGAGTATTGATATCTTTAACATGGAAAATTGCTTGACCAAAGGTTGGTGCGATACTAGGTGCAACTGAAATGATCTTGGTTGGTAGAGCAATTTGACCAGTAACAACACCAAAAAGTGCGGCCAAAATCATACCAATGAAAATCGCACCTGGGACATTCAAGATCATTAGAACAACGGTTACTAAAAGTCCAAAAATTGTAATCCAAACAGCTGGATCATGAAGTGAGCCAAGGCCAACCAATGTAGATTTATTAGCAACAATAAGGCCACCGTCTTGCATTCCTAAGAATGCAATGAAAAGACCGATACCAGATGAAATGGCAAATTTCAAATCAGCTGGGATTGCGTTAATGATCTTTTCACGCAACTTGAACATAGTAATTAAAATAAAAATGATTGAGGCAACGAAAACGGCAGCTAATGCTGTTTCCCATGAAACATGCATACCTACACAAACTGTATAGGCAAAGAAAGCATTGATACCAAGTGCTGGTGCTTCACCAATGGGATAGTTAGCAACAATCCCCATTAAAGCTGTACCTAATGCACTTGCCAGTGCTGTTGCAGTAAAGACAGCACCTTTGTCCATTCCACTGGCACCCAAAACGCTTGGATTAACGAATAGGATGTAAGACATACTAATAAAAGTAGTCAGTCCAGCGAGAAACTCAACTTTAACACTGGTTTTATATTTATCGAGCTGAAAGTAGCTCTTAATAAAATTCATTTAATCTCTCCCACTATAATAATGTTCGTGTTTTATTTACATCTAACGACTATTTTAGTGTAGCATGCTGATATATAAAATCAAATACGAATTATGCAATGAAAAGCCTTACATCTGAGTGGGATTTAAGAATGAACAAGTTCTCTAACAGATTGACCGCAAGATGAAATAGTTTTTAAAATAAACTATCTTAGTAAGCTAATGAGTATAAGAAGGTTGAAGAAAAAATGGCTAAATTGTTGTTTTCAGATATTGATGGAACATTAATAAATACAGATTTAGAAGTAACACCTAAAACAAGAGATGCGATTAGACGGCAAATCATTAATGGCAATGTTTTTATCCCAGTTTCTGCAAGAATGCCGCAAGCAGTGATGACTGCGGCTGGCCAGATAACTAAGAACTGTTCAATGATTGCATACAATGGCGCTTTAGTCTTAGATGAAATGGGAAGGCCAATATCTTCGCGCTTCATGAAAGCAGCCGAAGCAGCTGAGATTTGTTCATATATCGAAAAGAAAAATAATCAGACTACTTGGAATGTTTATAGTGGCTATGACTGGTTTTATTTCCCAGGAAATAATGTTGAATTGGTAAAAAAAGAGGAGCAGATTGTTCAAGTTAAAGCGACACCAAGTTCAATTGCTGAAGTTAAAAAACTTAAAGGTGTTCACAAGGTCCTTATTATGGGCAATCCAGAACAACTTGATCAAGAGCAAAAAGATCTGACTGCCGAATATCCAGACTTGGTCTTAGTTAAATCGGCTCCCAATTTATTAGAAATAGTTGTTAATGGTGTATCTAAAGGCGAGGGAATTAAAGAACTGGCAGAAGAATTTAATGTGAAGCTGACTGATTGTTGGGCATTTGGTGACAACTACAATGATGTTTCAATGCTAGAAACAGTTGGGCATCCATTTTTGATGGGTAACGCTCCAGCAGAATTGAAAAAGCAATTTGTAAATGTGACTTCTGATAACAACCATGATGGCATTGCGCAAGTTCTTGAGGAGCTTAGCTAATTACTTTTTAAGAAGTGGGGACTGTGCTTTATCCCCAAACCACTTATGATTAATTCGGTCTAAGGTTCCATTTTTAGCAAGAATATCTAATCCGTGGTTAATCTTTCGCTGTAAAGTTATATCACTCTTGCGCATACCAACGCCAAATTGTTCCTTTGGAAAAGAACTATCAATTTCAGTGAATTTTTCAGGATGCTTTTGACGCGAAATATAGTAATTTGCATAGGAACTATCAATCAACAAGCCATCAATTCGACCTGCGTTTAGATCGATAAAGGCGTTAGTAAAGGAATCGTAGAGAATTGGATAGTGGTCTTTAATTCGGTTAGCAAGTACCTTTGGATAATCTATGATGTCATTGTAACCTGATGAACCAGATTGGGCGCCTAGTGCTTTATTTTGCATGTCTTTAACGCTGTTAATGTAATTTTTCTTCAATGCAACTATGACCTGTGTTGTATCCAAATAGGTTTTACTAAAATTGACTTTTGCCTCTCTAGCGGGAGTTTTACTGAAACCATTCCAAATTACATCAATTGTCCCATTTCTTAATTCAGTTGTATTCATTGACCAATCAATTGTTTGGAAGCTGACCTTGATACCATATAATTTAAAAACTGCATTAGCTAAGTCAACGTCATAACCGATTAGTTTTCCGTTTTTTTGTTGAAAATCCATTGGGACAAATGTGTCGTCAACACCGACAACCACGTAGCCTCGATCCTTAATATGAGTCCAATTGTCAACTTTGCTAGCTTGCCTGTTAACCGAAATACCACTACAGGCTGATAAGATAAGAGTAAAAAGGATGGTGGTCAATAGTGCCAGTAGACGTTTGCATTTCACTTAATCCACCTTCTTAAAATCTAACGCTTTGACCGTAAAAATTTGATCAGCTACTTGATGAGCAAAATCCATATCATGTGTAACAATAATTTGCGTCATCTTATTATTGTTTTTGAGTTGTAAAATGATTTCACCGACTTTGGTATTTCACCGACTTTGGTACGCAGCGCAGGATCCAATGCTGAGGTTGGCTCATCATAGCATAGAATTTGTGGCTTCATTGCTAATGCTCGCGCAATCGCAACTCTTTGCTTTTGTCCACCAGACAGCTGATATGGATACAGTTCTTCTTTACCCGTTAAGTCTAGATAATGAAGCAATTGCTTAGCTGTCTGTAGAGCCTTGCTATTATCTTCTTTTAAAACCAATTTTGGTGCGAGTGTGATATTGTCAATGATGGTCAAATTATGAAACAATTCGTAACTTTGAAAAACAACACCAGTAATTTGATTATCTTTACTCGGCTCAGTTGGGTCAAATTCTTGATTGTTCCAGAGAAATTGACCAGAATCGACTTTTTCTAAGCCACTAAGGCAACGTAGAAGAGTGGTTTTGCCGGCACCAGAAGGCCCGACTATTGCTAATATCTCCTGATCGGGAATTGTTAAGTTTAGCTTATTTAAAATTGTTCGAGAGCCAAATTTTTTAGTAATATTTTTTAATTCAAGCATGGATCATTCCCCTTATTATTTCCATTTAGAATAACTGTGTTCGATTTTCTTTAAAATAAATGATGCAATACCGGTCATTAGTAGATAGATAATCCCAACTAGAACTAAGGGCACAAGGGTAACGTCTCGTGCAGTTGCAACGTTTCCTGCACGTAGGAGTTCACCCAAGCCAATAACATAAACAAGGGAAGTGTCCTTGACTAAATTGATTACTTCATTGCCAATTGACGGTATAACAATTTTGCTTACTTGGGGAATAATAATATGTTGCAAAGCTTGCCACTTTGTGAGCTGGAGAACGTGTGCACTTTCATATTGGCCGATTGGCACAGATTGAAAACCACCACGGAAAATTTCTGCAAAGTAAGCAGTATAGTTTAAGATAAAAGCGAATAAGGCAGCATTGTATCGTTGGAAAATGATGTCAATGATTGGCAGTCCATAAAAAATAAAGATTAGTTGTAGTAACAATGGCGTACCACGCATAATCCAGATATAAAATTTTAAAATAGCACGTATAATTTTAAAATGTGAGATTAAACCCAAACTAACAATGATTCCAAGTGGGATAGAAATGATTAAGGTCCATAAGAATAGAATCAGGGTCATTTTAGCTCCAGAAAGTAGAGAAGGCATGATTGAGATTATATAATTCATCTTATTCTCCTTTAAAGCGTAAATTGAAATAATGAGCAAAAAATTACATTTGTGATAGAATAGCACATATTTTTTTAATAATAAAATGGTAATAGTGTAAAAAGTTATTTTAGACTGCTCAGCAAGAAATTTAACAAAACAAAAAGCCGTTTTTTAGACTAAATATCTAAAAACGGCTTTTCACTACTATATGCAAGTTGATTGCTTTACTGATTATGCATCAAGTTCGACCTTGGTTGGCTTATCCCATGATTCAGGTAATTTACCAATCTCTTTTAATTTATCGACAATTTGATTTAAAACAATCTCACGATCATGTTCATTGGTCATAAAATCAAGCTCATCACCATTAATTTCCATTTTAGGTGAATAATCATACTTTTCATACCAAGGCTTGTAATAACGTAATAGTCGTTTGTAATAATCTTCAAGCGTTGAATCATAACTAAGCTGTTCATACGGGCGGCCACGCTTTTGAATACGTTTAAGCATCGTCTCGTATGAAACATTGATATGGACGAGCAAATCAGGGTTCTTTTTTGGCATATTTTTGAGCTCATTCATCATATTGTTTAAAAGCTCATAGTAAGTGTCAACTTCTTCTTTAGTTGCACGTCCAATATCGGCATTCATTTGGAAGAAGAGTGCATCTTCATAAATGGAACGATCAAGCACGTTATTATCGTCGGTTAATGCGTCCTTAATGCTGCGAAAACGTGTATTAAGGAAAAACACCTGAAGCAGAAACGCATACTTTTTAGGATCAGCGTAAAAAAGTGGTAAGACTGGATTATCGTCAACACTTTCGTAAAATGGCTTAGTTCCTAAATATTTGGCTAAAATACTGGTTAAACTGGATTTGCCGGCTCCAATAGGGCCACTTAAAACAATAACTGTCATCACGTTCCTTCTTATTCTAGACTGCCAATTTCACGCAGCTTACTATCTATCTGGCTTAAAACTTCCCTTTTAGCGTCTTCATCACCGATAAAGTCATACTTGTCACCGTCAATTACAATCTTAGGTGAGGCATCATACTTTTCGTACCAAGGCTCATAATAGCGAATTAAGCGCGCATAGTAATTTTTCAAACTGGGATCAGTCGAGATTTGCTCATAAGACCGACCACGCTTCTCGATACGTTTTAGCATGGTATCTAATGATACACGGATATAGATCAAGAGATCCGGCTTTTTACTAGGATTTCCTGGGGTATCTTCCATCATGTTTTCAAGTAAACTGTCGTAAATCTTAAATTCGGTAGGATCAGCGACATTGCTTTCCGCATTCATTTGGAAAAAGAGGGCATCTTCGTAAATAGAACGGTCAGAAACACTATTTTTCTCTTTAACTGCTTGATTGATTTGTGCTAACCGGTGGTTAAGCAGATAAATGTTAAGCAAAAAAGTGTACCGTTTCATGTCCTGGTAATATAAAGGAAGAACCGGATTACTATCAACGCCTTCATAAAAGGCTTGAGTTCCTAAATGTTCAGCTAAAATACTGGTTAAACTGGATTTACCGGCTCCAATAGGCCCGCTTAAAACAATAACTTGAATCACGCTCTTTCTTAAATACAATATATAGATTAATATCTAGTTTAATACGAGATATAGTGGTAAACAAGAAGAAATTTAATTTGCATTGGGGCAAAAATGTCAAGTGATTTTGCATAGTGCAGACTAAAAAAAATTGCTTATAGTTTGATAAAGATATGTAAATATATATTTTCAAGATAAAAAGATTTAAGAAGTGTTACACGTGAAACTAAAGTAAAACAAAAAGTGAAGTGCATAGTTTGAAACACTTCACTTTTTGAATAGGTTGGTTGAGACACGTTACT
This sequence comes from uncultured Lactobacillus sp., assembly GCA_946482465.1. Taxonomy (GTDB): domain Bacteria; phylum Bacillota; class Bacilli; order Lactobacillales; family Lactobacillaceae; genus Lactobacillus. Next base: position 91,276 of record CAMLRL010000002.1, on the reverse strand, counting down.
TAACGCGATCTTCTTTCTTTCCTTCTTTTTTATCTTCAGCCTTATCTTTTTGTTCGTCAATCTTTTCTTTGGCGTCTTGAGTGGCACCGGTTAGACGATCTTGCAAGCTGACAGAGTCCTTTTCATGTTCTTCCTTAGTCTTGATATCAACTACTGTAACGTTAACTTCAACAGTATCCAAGCCTGTCATTTCTTTAACCTTGTCATAAATCTTTTGTCTAATTTCGTCATAAAGTTTAGGAATGTTAGTTCCATATTCTGCAACGATTTCAATGTCGACAGCAACTTGCTTTTTACCGACTTCGACGTTAACACCATTAGTTACGTCATCACTGTTAACAATCTTATCAGCTAAGTTAGAGAAGAAGCCGCCATTAACAGTTAATAGTCCTTTAACGTCTGCCAAAGCAATGCCGACAATCTTTTGGATTACTTTAGAGTCATATGTTAAATCGCCTTTAACTTCTTGTTTTGAGTTGTTGTTATTTTGTACCATAATGATTAAATTCCTTTCATTTAATGTTGTTGTTTACTTACCAAGCTTTTTAGCAGGGGCCAATAATGCCCAGCTAGAAAGCCTAATACTAGTAATACAATGACAAAAATAGTTTTAAAAAAGCCTAATCCCAAAAAACAAAATGCTAGTAACAAGCCGATTACTGCACCGCATATTTCTGGGAGGTGTTCCTGCAAAATTTTATTCATTTTTGCCTCCTTTATTGAACGCGTGTCTCGGGCTTATCAGAGTTTTGATAGTTAACAAACTTAATTTTGATTTTTGGTTTCTGCTCGATTCCCAAAAGTTGACTAAGATTACCTTTAAGCTCTTCAAGGTATTGCTCAAGAACAGCGTTAACGTTGTCGCCATGTCCTAAATTGCCACTAATCCTAATTTTGATCTTATGATTAGTAAGCTTAGAATCAACTTTTGCTTTATTAATAAAAGGTAATTCAGATAAAGAATTCATGACGTAACCGTTAATCGCCTTACTATTAACTCTGACTTGTCCATCGCGTTTATGAATTAAGGTGAAGTAGCGCTGAACTGGCCAGAATAGAATGATTAATAAACTAATGATTAAAGCCAAAAGAACAATGGCACTAGCACCGATTAGATACCATTCGAAAATGGGATTTAATGTACCCATTTTGGGGATGCTAAGCCTTAAATACTTTTGCCAAAAACCACTAGTTTCCCATAAGAGATAAATTGGCAGAGGCAGTAGTAAAAGCAGAAAAACTACCAGTAACCATTTTTTACTTCGTTTCAATTTATCACATCCTCTCATGCTCTAACCTAATCATAATACGGATTATTTTGTTAGCGTTAGTGATATGCACCTGTTTATATACAGCGCTAACACGGAATATTAGTGGCACAAAAAAACGATGCAAGTTTGCATCGTTTTTAATCTGTTAGTTAAGTTGTCTAATTAGTTCTTTGATTCTTCACTGAGCTTGCTTGCAGCAGCATCGTCAATAATTAATGTGACATTAGAGTGATTTTGTAAAACGGAAGCAGGAACGTCTTCAGTTACAGGACCTTCGACCATTTTCTTAACGGCATCAGCTTTATTTTCACCAAAAGCCATAATAACGATTTCCTTTGCACTCATGATGTTAGCAATTCCCATACAAATTGCTGATTTTGGCACATCATCAATATTGCGGAAAAAGCGTGAATTAGCTTGAATAGTACTCTCAGTTAACTTGACTTCGTGAGTGACAGAATCAAAAGAAGTGCCTGGTTCATTAAAAGCAATATGACCATTTTGACCAAGACCTAATAATTGAATATCAATTGGGTTTTCTTCAATAATTTTGTTGTAGTCATCAGAAGCACCTTGAGGGTCGTTAATGGCTTTAATACCATCTGGAATATATGATTTCTTGAATGGCTTCTTGTCAAAAAGATTTTTTTGCATAAAGTAGTGGTAACTTTGATCATTATCAGGAGTTAAACCAGTATATTCATCAAGGTTGATACTAATAAGATTGCTATTATCAAGATCACTTTGAGTCCATTCGTTGTATAGAGCTACAGGGGTAGAGCCGGTTGCTAAGCCGATTACCTTAGCACCATTTTCAATGCTTTTTTTAAATAGCTTAAAGCCTTCAGTACTACCTTTTTCTTTGTTGTTTGTAATGATAATTTTCATAGTTGAGCCTCCAATTAAGTTAAATTCATTATAAATTGGTATATGCCAATTTGTCAATTAGCTTTGTTAAATATTTTCCAACTAAAATAGGTTTCACTCTGGACGCATTTTTAACTAAGGCTAATTTTGATAACAAAAAAGTCCCAAATAATGTTTGTTTCACATGTAACATTATTTGAGACTAATTAAAGGGAATCAGCGATTATTCACTTCTTAGTGCAATTGCAGCATCTTTCTTAGCTGCCATTCTTGCAGGAAGGTGTCCGCCTAGCATCGTTAAAATAGTAGAAATGACAATTAAAATCAAGGCGTGTACAGGATTTAATTGAGCAACATTTGCCAAGTCAGTCATTGAATATAAAATGCTGTTGATAGGGAAGACGAGTAATTGAGCAATCACTACACCCAAGACACCTGAGAATATACCAAGGATAAATGTTTCTGCATCAAAGACGCGCGTGATGTCTTTTTTACGTGCACCTAAAGCCTTTAAAATACCAATTTCTTTTGTTCGCTCCAAAACTGAAGTGTAAGTTAAAATACCAATCATAATCATTGAAGTGACAAGTGAAATGGCTGCAAAGGCAATTAACACAGCTGTGATACCACTTAACAAACCACCTGTCATAGAGGTAACGGCACTTGACATGTCAGTGTAGATGATTTTATCTTGTTTCTTTTTACCCTTATTCCATTGATCAAGGTAATCTAAGACTTTATCTTTTGAATCAAAATCATTTGGATAAATCATAATACCGGCAGGAAGAGAAGAACCACCAATCGATTGCATCATCAGCTTTTTAGCATTGCCATTCATGTTTTGACCAGTCATTACATTACGGTCAGATTTCTTTTGTGCCTTTACAATAGCAGAATTTTGGTTCTGCTTGATAACCTTAACAGCCAAACGATCACTATATGCAATTCCGCTTGATAATAGAGCCATTGAATCCTTATTCTTTGGTCTTATTACACTAACGATGCGTAACTTAATTTTGCTGTTGTTGTACATTGCCTGGTCAGGCTTTTGTGGGACAAACATACCAGTAGGTAGTTCTTGGTAGTAGTCATTATTGTCGACCACTTTGAATTCTTTACCAATTAACTTATTAAAATTAAGTTTCTCATCTGCCTTAGCTTTAATGCCCAGATTTTTCAGAATATTAATGTTAAGGGAGTTCTTGTTATCAACGACCATAACTAAATCAGTTGGTTTGGACGGCCAAGCTCCAGATAGTAATTGGTAGTTATCCTTTAAGAAGTTACCTTTTTTCTTATCTAATGAGGTTGGAAAGACGGTTGAACCCATAAAGGACATGCTTGCTGCTTGAGACTGCATTTGCTCGTACGCTTGAGAAGCAGCCGTACCAGCAGGTAGTGGTGAAAATTGAACAGGCTTAACTTTACCATTTTCCTTACCAATCAGATTGAGGTTAACACCAACTTGATAAGAAATATTGTTAGCATATTCAGGATTAATCTTCTTTACGTAATCGACGTATTTTTGCGTAATTTTATTTTTATGTGCCGATTGCTGCAATTTATCCTTTTTAGCAGTTAAATAGCCACGATTTTTAACGTTCTTTTCTGAATCATCACGGTCACTGATACTATTAACGTCCGTGGCCGTTTGCGAGATTGTAACAGGATATTTGGCAAGTGCCTTACTCATCGTAGTATCAATTTGCTTCTGAAAGCCATTGGATAGCGATAAAACGATGGCAATGGAAATGATACCGATACTTGAAGCAAAAGCTGTTAAAGTTGTACGACCTTTTTTGGTCATAATATTGGTAAAACTTAACTTGATAGCATTCCAATAAGACATCTTTGTACGCTTTAAGTTAAATGTGTCTTTTTCATCTTTTGGTGTGAATGGATTTGAATCATCTAAAATTTTACCGTCTTGGAAGTTAACAATCCTAGTTGCGTATTCCTTTGCTAGCTCTGGGTTGTGTGTGACCATGACCACTAACCGATCTTTTGACAAGTTCTGAATTAGCTTCATGATTTGTTCAGAAGTCTCGGTATCGAGAGCACCAGTTGGCTCGTCACAAAGTAAAATATCAGGATCATTTGCTAAGGCACGAGCAATTGCTACACGCTGCATTTGCCCACCAGATAGTTGGTTAGGATTCTTCGAAATGTGATCTTTTAAGCCGACTTGTGTTAAAGCATCAACTGCACGTTGGTGTCTTTCTGAAGCAGGAACACCAGATAAGTTCATTCCTAATTCAACGTTGGCAATGATTGATAGATGTGAGATTAGATTGTAATTTTGAAAAACAAAACCAACCGAGTTATTACGATATGCGTCCCAATCAGTTTCTTTGAAATTCTTAGTGGATTTACCATTAATAATCAAATCGCCGCTATCGTAACGATCTAGTCCACCAATAACGTTTAACATTGTCGTTTTACCAGAACCGCTGGGGCCTAGAATTGCGACAAATTCTTGATTGCGAAACGAAATTGAGACATCGTCCAACGCTTTAGTCGTAGTATCACCAACGTGGTAAGACTTACGCAAGTTTTTTAATTGAAGCATGAGATATTTCTCTTTTCCTTTTTATTAATTCATAAAAATAATTTAGCACTTATAAATAAGTAACACTAAAATTCTTATTATATTAAGCCAATTAGTTAAAAAAAGCCATCCTCAATTTAATTTTTTTAAATTTAGCAACTAAAAAAGTCTCTTAAACAAATTAGAGACTTTTTATCTGAGTTATTGTGCGATTTTAGTATATTGCAATAGTGCATATATTAGGAAGAAAAGAATTATTAAGCTAATCACTATGATATGACGCTTTTTATTGGTAACCAAAATAGCTGCAAATTCGCGGACGATTGCATTGGGCAAGAAATAAAATCTTGTGTATGAACCAACTCCGTTTGCATTCAGTCCAGCCGCTTTAGCAAATAAAGCGGCACGAAAAATATGGTAGTTATTACTGAAAAATTTGGCACGATATTTTTCGCCGCCAAAGTCTTTTGCTGCTACTTTGGCTGAAAATTGCATATTTTGGTAAGTATTTTTTGATTTATCTTCTAATAAGATAGATTCAGGACTAATACCACGACCGATTGCGTATTCGGCCATTGCTTTGGCTTCCGGAATCTTTTCATCTCCTCCTTGACCACCAGACATAATTAATTTTGGCATTTTCCTTCCTTTGTCGACCTGTTTTTGCGCATATTGAATTGCTCGATTAATGCGACTAGCAAGAAGCGGGGTAACAGTCTCACCTTTTGCTAAGCCAGCCCCTAAAACAATGAGGTAGTCTTGATTATATTGACGTGGTACAAATTGGTAAAGTGCTAGGTTAATAAGAAAGTTATAAGCGACTAATAATAGGTAGTTTACTACTGCAGAAGGTGTATATATTAAAGTCTTTTGCCAGGAAGGCAGTTTGCTAAATGGTGCAATAAAAATAATTAACCAAGAAACAAGTAGTGCAATACCAATGAAGAGCGTCAATAAATTTGATAGCGTATGTGCTTCTCTTTTCCAGACAAAGTAAGCATTCCACAAAAAGAAAAGCCAGGAAAAGGTGGTTACTAACGTAATTATGGCAATTATCAACACGATAATGACTTCGTAGGTTAGAATCAACGGCCGCAAACTGGTTGAAAGAACGGCAACAGTTAACCAGACACCAAGCAAGAGAAGAAAAATTGTGAATAATATGCCATTAAGTAAACGGCGTGGTTCTTTAAGCCATGAAAGTAAAAAAAGGGCTAAAGAAGCCAAAACAATTAGCGACAAATAAATAAATGGCTTGTTTTGAGTAAAAAATTGAACAAAGTTAGACATATTTTCCTCCTACAAGAGATATTCTAACCTTATTATAGATTAGCTAGGTTAAAAGTCATAGTAATTGACTAGAGCAAAATACACGTTGTGTTCACTTTGAAAAATATTCCCTAGGAAATATTCTGGTATACAAAAAAACTGCATCGAATCTATCTAAGGTGACCTAATGATAAGATATTAACGTCAGTATATGATAATATTAGTAGTTAAAGTCTGAAAATCACCACCACTTAATGTATGAAGGAAGAAAATACTAATGAAGAGATTTTTTTATTTCCTGGGTAATATTGTGACAATTATTGTGTCATTTTTTATCTATTCACTCATTCAACTGCTTTATTTTTATCCATTTAAACTACAACGAAAATATCATTTGGATAGTAAGCTCTTTATTGCCATAACTATCTTATTCACTATTATTGGCATATTAATTGTTTATGGAATGTATCGCAGACAATTAAAAAACGAAAATGATTGGGGGTTTAATAGGAAATCTCATTGGGATTGGCATCGCCTTTTGCTTTCTTTTATCGGTGCCATCTTGCTGGTACTGGTTAACATAGCTGTTCAGGCTGCATTGGGACTTAGTACTAAGACAACATCAGCTAATCAGTCAGCGCTAGATGCATTGGCGCGACAGGCAGGTGATTTTTATAAGCCCATGATTGTTTTGATAGCACCAATTTTTGAAGAGACCATTTTTCGGGGTATGGTGTTCAACACTTTTTTTGCAAAGGAGACTCCTTTAAATAGGTGGGTAGGAATAGTATTTAGTGGTTTTCTATTTGCCGTCCTTCACGATTCGGGCTTTACTAAGTATATTTTTGTTTATTGGGCGCTTGGGTGTGTACTTGCATGGATTTATACCAAGACAAAGGATTTGCGTTACTCAATTATTGCCCATATGCTGTATAATTCACTCGGTTTTCTCTAATTAATGGAAGAAATAAAAAAGAAAGGTTAAAAACCTTTCTTTTTTGCTTTAGTAGTAAGTATGTATTAGTTTTTAGTCAAACTATTCTTTAGCAACAAGACCTGTTTGTTTAGGATTTTTAGGCTTAGTTTTGGCTAAAAGAGCTAAACTGATTGAAATCATGTCAACAACTTCTTGTAAGATCGCGCCCCAGAATGCCGGAATAACACCAGTGAATGCAACTAACTCGATAATAATAACAATCGTGATAGCAGTCAAAACATCAACGTTTGCTACCTTCATTGTATGTTTCGAAATTGCAACGGCGTCATTAATTTTGGATAAATCATTAACCATAATAATGGCGTCTGCACTTTCACTTGCTGCAGATGCACCTTTGGCACCCATCGCAATCCCAACATCAGCAGCTGTTAGACTAGGAGCGTCGTTAATTCCATCACCGGTCATAACTACGGGGCGATTATCCTTAGTTACATCTTTAATTGCTTCTATTTTTTGTGCTGGCAACAAATTAGAGCGAATATCTTTAATACCAACTGTTTGACCAATCTGATTGGCAACATCTTCATGGTCACCAGTTAGCATAATCATATGTGCATCACTTTGACGTCTTAAACGAGCAACTGTTTCAGCACTTTCAGGACGTACCTGATCTTTAAAAGTAATGTAGCCAGCGTATTGTCCATCAATTGAGATATAAATCGCAGTAGAGTTAACCGATTTTGCGTGCTTTTCAGAAGTGACAAAACCTAATTTACCAACTTTGACTTCATGACCATCAACTGTTCCGCTAACCCCTTGACTTGTTGTTTCTTTAATATTAGTAGCCGGTTTTAGCATCTTCTTGTCTGTTACACTAACAAGTGAATCAGCAATAATATGACTGGATTGCTGTTCAACACTTGTAGCGTAGCTTTGTAAAGTTTCAGCTGAAAAATCACTATTCTCTGCGGGCACAATTTGGTCGATTACAAGCCTGTTTTCTGTTAATGTACCAGTTTTGTCAAAAGCAAAAGTTTTTGCAGTTGCAAGCTTTTCGATTGTCGGACCAGATTTAACAATAATATGGTGCTTTGACATTGAACTCATTCCTGAAACGAGTGCAACGGGAGCGGAAATTAAAAGTGGGCAAGGGGAGGCAACAACCATTACTTCCGCAAAGTTAATTGGGTTACCAGAATGAATCCATGCAGCAATACCGATAGCTAAAGAAATAACTGTAAATGGAACAGCGTAACGGTCAGCCATTTTAACGAATTTAGCTGGCTTTGCTTGTGAAGATTCCACAAGTGAAACAATCGTTTGATATTCTGAGTCACTCGCCTTTTTAGTAACAACCATTTTAACTGCAACATCACCGTTGATTGAGCCAGACATTAATTCATCCCCAATATTTTTTTGAACTGGGACTGACTCACCTGTAAGTGATGATTGATCAAAGCTTGATGCACCGTCAATCACTTTACCATCAACAGGAACCTGTTCACCGGGTTTGATTAAAACTTGATCATTGATTTCCAACTGATCAACGTCAACTGAAACCAATTCATTCCCGACAATTTTGTTGGCCGTGGTTGGAGAATTACTTAGTAATGAACGAAGCTCTTTGTCTGCTTGGCCGGTAGCGTAATTTTCAAGTGTTTCACCACCAGTCATCATTACTAGAATCATCCATTCTGCCCAGATATCACCAATTAAAATGGTTGAAACAACGGCAATAACAGCTAAAATATCGACACCATATCGTCCAGACCTAAAATCATTAATGATTTCAAGGAGTAAGGAAAGTGCCATTGCTATTCCAATCACATCTATCAGGATGGCTTCGAAGGGAAATTGTAAATTACCGATTTGAAAAAGGCTCTTAGTATGAATACCAAATTGACAAACAAGCCCAATTAAACCGATAAAAAGGACAAGGATAAATTTCCATTGTTGCTTAAAACTCATAGTTTCTTCCTCTCAATATAAGAATATAACTTTACGTCTTTAAATTTTAACACTAAATTATTTAAATTAGAATAAGTCTAAACAACTTTGCTTAAAAATTTTTATTTGGCAAAGAAAAAAGCTAAATCTATTTCGTAACTCATGGCAAATTGCAGAGCAATCTACTTAAGCCAATTCATTAAAGTGAAATAGTTTAGCTTTAAATTAATAGTCCTTTAAATTAATGATATTGTCATTAGGATCTTCCGTTTTATCATCTTGATCTGGTTTGTGAGCTTTCTTCTTTTTTGGCTTTTCGTCAAGCTTAAAAGATTCTGTACGCTCAATCGAATCGATTATATCTGCTGATGAGAGAGTAACGAAATTATCGTTATCGCCGTGATCAGTTGATTCCTCAAAGTATTGATTTATTTTCTTGATACTTTTTTCTGAAAAATGCTCTTCTTGTGCTAAATCAAGTAGTAATTTTTGTAAGCGGCTTGCAGAGACAAGCTCATGTTCCAAAATTTCTAAAAGCCAAGAGAAATTAGTGTCCATTGATTTAAAGTGTTTAACTACACGATCTTTATAGAAGGCATCGGTAATAACTCCAGCATCTTTTAAATCGTTTGAATTTCGCACCATTTTTTTCAATTGTTCGGCTAGGTCATGTCGTTGCTTTTCTGAGAGTTCTAAACCCCCTGGGTAAGTACCATTTTCGATAATAGCCTTGACTAAAAATGCTAATTGCTCAGAAATAGTTTTATTTGTCATTTTAGTATCTTCCATTCTGATTAATTAAAGAATAATTGTGCTGAGTTTGTCTATATAACAAATTAACTGTTATTAAATGAAATAACCAAAGAAAGCAACAACTATAGTTAATAAATATATATAAATACACATATACGTATATATAAGTAACATAAACTGTACTATTTTTATAGCATATAGATAAGCAGTAATAACAATATATTTTCAATATATTAATTATATTACAGTTTAAATAAAAATGGTAAAAAAGCCTAAAATAATTTCAATAAACAAATTGGTATGAGTAACTTTATTTTGTCCTAAATTTGTTTGACTTGATATTTATTTTCAAAATTATGTGCAACGTAATTAAATGCCTTTATCCATTCACGTCGCGTTAATAAGCCTTGGAAAACACCATGATTATCTACTACTGGTAAAAAAGCATTATCAACTAGTAAATGTAACTGAGCTTCAAGTGTGGTTTGAGCAAAATTAATTTTGTCAAAATTTGTTTGCATGACGTCTTTTACCTTTAATTCTGTTAACGGATCAAGCGTAATTTTGTCAGTTGCCATCATTTTATTGGTAATCATGGCGAGACTTAATAGACCAACAACCCGATTCTTACTGTCAAGCACCGGGACTTTTGAATATTTGACACGGGTCAAAATCATAAACGCGTGGTACAGAGGGTTATCATCTTCCACGAATGCAATACGCGATGCAGGAATAATAAATGAGCCGGACTTATCTTCTAATAAACGTTGAATAGATGGTGAAAACATGTAATATGCCTTTCGTTAGTGAATAATTGTCTTAATAAAACCATCCTACAGCAAAGGAAAAAGGCCCGCAAATTATGCGAGCCTGTTAGTTTTCATCTACTTTGAAGGAGTAAGAATGAATGAAATAAAAAAGTGGGAGTATGTAGTAAGCTGCTATTACTTACTACATTTAGAATACTAACCCATAAATATGAAGTAAAGTTACAAAATATCTTATGAAATAGTAAAGAATTCCTTTAGAAGTTTTAAAGGCATAGAAAAACTCACGTAATGCACGTGAGTCGAAAGGGATAGATATGAAAACGACCGTAAAGGTCATTTCAAGTTTTTTCATTATTTATACTTGGAGGAGTATGAATGAAAAACAAAAAGTTGAGTATGATATGAGATGGAATCTCTTCCATCTCATATCACAGCTTCAGTATAGCTAGTAAATGTGAAAAAAGTATGACGAAAGCAAAAAATAGCATAAAATTTCTGATTTGCTAAAATTGTTTGTCAAAGGACGCATTGCTATAATTAGAAAAAGCTTTATTAATTAGTCAGATTTAACTAGAATTCAAGGGGAAATATGAAAGAACAATCAGCTCGTAAAAAAATTGTTTTTTGGCTTCGCGTATCAGGGTGGCTTTGCCTGTTACCAGCAGCTGCATGGCTTTATCTATTTAGAATAATGATCGGTCACCAGTATCTGTTTTTAATAGAAGTCTTTTTAATCGTCATCTTTGCAGTTTATATTTTGACTACTGCTGATAGCGAGCGCTGGCAGAAGCCAGACAACATTTTCAAATTAATGATGTTTGCAATTATTTTTGTCAGTGTAATTGACTTTTTTACTTTATGGTTTGCATACAATGCGAGCCGAAAATTGAATAATCACTAGACCTGTAAAATTTATTTAAATTTTGTAAAAAACTTCTTAATGGTGTATTATCCTTTTAAAATAGTAGTACTATATTTGATATAGTATTGTAATGCTGAAATAACTGTCGAAAGAGAATGAAGATGTATGGTTAAAAAAGAAAGAAAAACTTCGCGGGCGCAACAAATCGGCAAATTTGTTTTAACGACAATCATTTATTGTGCTATCTTAATGGTATTAATTTATTTATATCAATATAGCGGCCTAACTTCGGTTCACTTTATTTACAACGAATTTTAAGGTGGTAAACAATGATTAAAGATGTAATAAAAAAGATTGATGAAATTGCCTTAAACGAACCGAATCGTATTGCGTATGACTATCTTGGTCAAACCAATACTTACGGTGATCTGAAAAAACGCTCGGATGCATGGGCATATCAAATTAACCAACTAGGTCTTTCTCCGGGTAGTCCAATAATGATCTGGGGTGGCCAAACATTTGAAATGATTGCTAGCTTTTTAGGCTGCGTTAAAGCAGGGCATGCTTATATTCCAATTGCCAGCTATTCTAATGCGGATCGAATCTTAACAATCCAGGAAGTCTCTGAAGCAGAAACAATTATTGCGATTGATCAGCTTCCTGATATCACTCTTCCACCAATGCAAGTTATCAAGCCAGATGAAGTCAAAAATGGTGACTTTACCCTTGATGTCGAGCAATTCGTTGAGGGAGACGATAATTTTTATATCATCTTTACATCGGGAACCAGTGGAAAGCCAAAAGGTGTTCAAATTAGTCATAATAACTTGCTCAGTTTTATCAACTGGGAAATGACTGACTTTGCTTTGCCGGACCATCCAAGTTTCTTATCACAGGCACCATATTCCTTTGATCTTTCTGTCATGAGCCTCTATCCAGCACTAGTTGGTGCGGGCAAGTTAGTGGTTCTGCCACATGATGTTACAGAAAACTTTGCCCAGCTATTTGTGACAATGCCTAAATTGCAATTTAACGTTTGGGTCTCAACGCCTTCATTTGCCCAGATGTGCTTTTTGGACAAAACATTTGATGGTGAACATCATCCAGACCTTACGCATTTTCTGTTCTGTGGGGAAGAATTGCCACATACAGAAGCTAAGATGCTAAAACAGAAGTTTCCAAATGCAAAAGTTTTCAACACCTATGGCCCAACTGAAACAACAGTTGCAGTGACGCAAGTGGAAATTACCGATGAAATTTTGGCTAAATATGATCGTTTGCCAATTGGTAAAGTCAAGGAAGATACTAGAATTACCATTGACAAATCAAAGGGAGATCAGCCTAACCAAGGCGAAATTGTCATCGAAGGACCTAGCACATCAAAGGGTTACCTAAATAATCCTGAAAAAACGGCAAAGGCATTCTTTAAGGATTCTGCCGATCAATATGCAAGTCACCGTTCAGGTGATGAGGGTTTCTTTGACGGCGAAATGCTATTTTACCGTGGCAGAATTGATTTTCAAATCAAATTTAACGGTTACCGAATTGAGCTTGAAGAAATCAACTTTTATTTGGGTAAAAACAAGTTAGTAAGCCATGGAGTTGCTGCGCCGAAATATGGCAAAGATCACACTGTTAAACAAATTGTGGCTGAAGTTGAACTAAAAGATGACGTCAAAGAGCAGTACTCAGAAGAAGAAATCACCAAAATGATTCGTGCTGATTTAGCTGAGAACTTGATGCCTTACATGATTCCGCAGCGCTACGTTTATCGGGAAAAATTGCCGGTATCACAAAACGGTAAAGTTGATATTAAAGCTGTGATTGAGGAGGTTAATAAGTAGTGAATTTTAACTTCATTAATTTACAGCCTTACGGAAATCCCCACTATTTTATTTACCTAATGATTGGACTAATTCCAATTATTTTAGGCCTATATTATGGACGCCGTTTTAAGATTTATGAATGCATCTTTTCAGTCGTTTTCTTATTTCTTATCTTCGATGCCGATAAATGGCAACAAGGTGTTAGTCTAATCATTTACCTGTTAATTGAGCTAGTAATTACATATTGTTATCTCTATTATCGTAAAAAGGGTAAAAATAAAACGTGGGCTTTTTACCTAGCTGTTTTCCTATCAATTGTTCCCTTAATAATGGTAAAAGTGCAAACGGCTTTTCCAAAAGCGAAAATACCGGGTGTATTAGCATTTTTAGGGATTTCGTACATTACGTTTAAAACCGTTCAGGTAATTATGGAAATACGTGACGGTGCCATCAAAGAAGTAAATTTAGGCACCTATCTACGTTTTCTACTATTCTTTCCAACGTTTTCATCAGGTCCGATTGACCGTTACCGGCGCTTTGCTAAAGAATGTGATGTTGCCCCTAAGCGTGACCAATATGTGAATGATTTGGGCTTGGCAACCCGGTACCTGTTCCAAGGATTCTTATATAAGTTTGTCTTAGGCTGGTTCTTTGGCACTTACTGGTTACCGCGCATTTCGCGGATGGCGTTAATTGCGGGTACCGCGAACGGCGGGCTGAAGCTGTCATGGTGGCTACTAGCTTACATGTACTGCTACAGCATGTACTTGTTCTTTGACTTTGCGGGCTACTCACTATTTGCTGTGTCAATTTCCTATTTTATGGGTATTCACACACCAATGAACTTTAATAAGCCATTTCTGTCACAGAACATTAAAGAGTTCTGGAACCGTTGGCACATGACGCTATCATTTTGGTTCCGTGACTACATTTACATGCGCTTCACTTTCTTTGCAATGAAGAAAAAACTGTTCAAAAATCCAGTTAGACTTTCGCAAGTAGCCTACTTACTTCTATTCTTAGTAATGGGCTTCTGGCATGGCCTGACTTGGTACTACATTGTTTATGGCTTGTTCCATGCGATTGCAATCATTATTAATGATTACTGGATTAGATATAAAAAGAAGCATAAAGATAAACTGCCATCAAACAAATTTACCAAGTGCTTGTCAATTTTTGTTACATTTAACGTTGTTTGTTTCAGCTTTTTGATCTTTTCCGGCTTCCTTAGCCAGTTATGGTTTGGCTGGATGTAGAAAAAAGTTATTTAAGGAGATTTAATTATGAACACCAAAGAAGAAGTTTTAGCAATTTTACAAGATTTAACTGGTGAAGACTTATCAGATAAAATGGACGAAAACATTTTTGCCAACGGCCTAATGGATTCAATGGCTAGCGTACAAATGCTGTTAAACTTACAGGAAAAATTTGAAATTGATGTACCTGTTTCTGAATTTGATCGTGAAGAATGGGATACTCCAAGCAAAATTGTCGCAAAGGTGGAAAGTTTAGAAAATGAGTAACAAACGCCGACTGTGGCAGATTTTTGGCCCAGTTCTTTGCGCTTTTATCTTGTTACTGGTTATCTTCCTATTACCTTGGGAACGTACTTTTTCACGGGATTCGATCTATCAAGCCGCTAATTCACAAACAACGACGGTTTTTAAGGGCTCGTTGATGAAGCAGGACGCATTTGAAAATGGCTATGTACCATTTTATGGTTCTAGTGAATTATCGCGTCTTGATTCGCTTCACCCTAGTGTAATTGCCCAAAAATACCAGCGAAACTATCGCCCTTTCCTATTAGGGGGACCTGGTAGTCAGTCACTCGCCCAATTTTTAGGGATGCAAGGAACAGCTGACGAGCTCAAGGACAAAAAAGCGGTAGTGATTATTTCACCGCAATGGTTTACCAAAATGGGGCAAGACCCCGATGCCTTTGCGCTTTACTATTCGCCTTTACAAGCTTGCAATTTTTTACTAGGAATTAAGAAGGATAGTGTTTCCAGCCGTTACGCTGCCAAGCGCTTTTTGGCAATGCCTGAAGTTAAAGGCACCGTTAAGCGGGGGATGAAGCGAATAGCAGCTGGTGAAGAATTGACTGATGCGCAACGTTTTATTCTTGAAAATCAGAGGCGTATGCTTAATAACGAAGATAAATTTTTCAGTACATTCCAGTTACGTGACCGGATTAAAAAGATTAATACGCGGGCCAAATTATTACCAGACACATATTCAGTTAAGGGCTTGAATGAGGTAGCAGAACAAGAGGCTGCTAAAAATACTAATTCAAATTCGTTTGGAATCAATAATCGTTTCTTTAAAACGCGCTTAAACAAGCGAAACTTAATGAAGTTGAAGGATAGTCAGCGTGACTTTGACTATACCAAGTCAGTTGAATACAGTGACTTTGAGTTGATGCTGCAGCAATTTGCCAAGCAGCATACTAATGTGCTATTTATCATTCCGCCAATTAATCAAAAGTGGTCAGAATATACTGGTTTATCAGAAGAGATGTACCAAAAATCTGTATCAAAAATTAAGTATCAATTGGCAAGCCAAGGCTTCAATAATGTAGAAGACCTCTCAAGACATGGTGGTGAAAAGTACTTCATGGAAGATACCATTCACCTTGGCTGGCGCGGTTGGGTTGCAGTTGATCAAGCAGTGAAGCCGTTCATGCAACGCCCTAATGGCCGTTATAACTACAACATTCATGATTATTTCTACACTAAAAAGTGGCAAAAGGAACCGCACAAGATTGGTTCAACGGATAAGAGTCCAGTAAACTACAGCTTAAAAGGAAAATAGTGCGCCAGCAAATTGATGCTTTAGGCATCAAGGGTTCAGTTTTGATCATCAGAAAGGGTAAGATTTTACTCAATTATGCTGATAGCAATACTACTGACACTAGTTACTTAATTAATTCAGCACAAAAGTCGCTAACTGCGGCCATGGTGATGAGATTGGTTCAAGATGGTAAGCTAAGCTTACAAGACCGATTGAGCAAGTTTTATCCGGAGATTCCAGGTGCGAAAAAAATCAAAATTGAGCACTTGTTGGCAATGCGAGCAGGTTTGAACCTCAAGCCGGGTGCCAAACTTGGTAGAAAACACTTTGTTTCAGACCAAGATAATATTGCCTGCGATGTGAAAAAGACTGTTTTTGACCCTAAGTTGTTAGGAAAATGGCATTATAGTTCACTTAATTATGTCTATCTATGCGGAATTATTACTAAGGTGACCAATAAGAGTTATGAACAGTTATTCCATGAAACTTACGTTGAGCCGCTAAAGCTGAAGCATACAGAATTCTTGTGGTCAAAGCCACATCGTATTTTGAAAAGCGGACTAGTGCCCGGGTTCTTTTATCGTAATGGGCATTATGATATTATCAAGCACGAAGCAGCTCTGCGGGATGCGCATAATGAACTTGGTGCAGGCTCAGTTGTAATGTCAAATCAGGATTTGGCAAAGGCAATTCGCTACGTCTTAACAGGTAATTTGTTAACTAAGAGGAGTCGTAAGCTTCTCTATGATGCACAACCGCCAAGTTACTATAATGGTGGCTTATATCACAATGACAAGCAGAAGACCAAACTGGCCAATGGTGCAGGTGAAGGCTATTATACTTTTATGCGTACCACAAATGATGCCAAAACAATGATCATTATTCAGTCGAATCGCACACGCAAAAACGAGTTCGATAAGTTGAAAAAGTCAGTCAATCAAGTCATGCTCCAACTGTTTGAAAGCCAGTAAGGCTGTGAAAATATAATCTGCCGTATCTTGTTTTTTAGTTAATTGCATGCTAAAATTTTGTTGTGTCGCCAGAGAAGAAGTACGAGTTTTCTCCGGTAGCGAAAATATAATATTTCTGTATGTGGTCAGTAATGGCGGCACAAACACTGTGTGAGCTTAGTTCCGATGTTGGTGGAACTAGGCTTTTTTGATGCCCTTTGCTAACAGATGAAAAAAAGAGTAGAATATAATTAAATATGTCAATAACAGTAAATCATAAAGGGGATAAGATAATGACTAGAGCAGAACTAAAAACGGAGGCCAAAAATCAGCTTCGACACAATTGGGGTTGGGCTGTTTTAGTGACGCTTATTTTTACCGTCGTTTATACCATCTTTTTAGTGCCTAGTGTTAACCGGTCGCTCCAAACTACCAATGGCGTTAATGATGTTATGGGAGGCGCATCCATTGTTTCTATTCTTGCTCCTAATGGCTGGGCTCGTGCGCTTGGCGAAGATGTCCTAGACATTTTAAGTGGGTTCTTTTTTGTTAGTTTTCCACTTGTGTTTCTCCACTTCATTCATGGCGAAAAAATGGGCTATATTAAGGGGCTTTTCGCTGTTTTCACTGATGGCCGCTTTATTCCTGAGTTTCTTAATTACTTTTTAAGCTACATTTTTCAATGGCTTTGGACGCTGTTGTTAATCATCCCTGGAATTGTTAAATCATACTCTTACGCATTAACACCATACATTGTTAATGATATGGTAGCCAGTGGGAAAGAAGTACACGCTACTACTGCTATTACTGCAAGTCGCCAGTTAATGAAAGGCCATAAGTGGGAACTGTTTGTCTTAGACTTAAGTTTCATTCCCTGGTACCTGCTCGGCATCATTACGCTTGGAATTGGCTATCTCTGGTTAGTTCCCTATATTTCAACCACTAAAGCCAATTTTTATTGCAACTTAGCAGGTGATCAATTTAGTAATTAAGGCTAAAAGTTAGGCATGTAATGCAGAAATAACTATATTAGTTAGAATAAACCGCGGATAATAATAGAGTATCTGCTAAGAAAACCACTTAAGTAATTTTACTTAGGTGGTTTTTAAGAGAAAAAAGAATAGTAATGCAAAGTATCATAATCATCTTTTGAATATCTTGATCATTTAGGATAAAATGATCAAGATATTAATGGGATGAGCAAGATAAAGTGGGTGATGGCGATTAAGAAGTTTGATTATCAAAAACTCAATAATTTTAAATATACAAACACATTAATAAACAAACTAACGCAGATTTACAACCTTAGCGGAAAAACAGACAGTTATGAAACTAATTATCGCGATACTTTAAATAGATTAGTTGAAGTTGCTAAAGTTCAGAGTACTAGTGCATCTAATAGAATTGAAGGAATCTATACCACTAATGAGCGACTTAACAAAATTATGGAAAAAAAGACCGATCCTAGGAATAGAAGTGAGCAAGAAATCTCAGGCTATCGTAATGTATTGGAACTAATTCATGAGCAATATGATTATATACCGATAAATTCTAATTCAATTTTAGATCTACATAAAAGATTATTCGCTTATACTGATAGCACTTGGGGCGGACAATTTAAAGATAGTGATAACCAAATTATTACTGAATATTCTGACGGACGGCGAGAAGCTAGATTTAATCCACCATCTGCACTTCTTACACCGCAGCTGGTACAGGAGCTGTGTGATACTTATAATCAAGCTTTACAAGCTAATACTAATAGATTTTCTCCATTGATTTTATCGGGAGCATTTGTTTTTGATTTCGTGTCGATACATCCATTTCGAGATGGTAATGGCCGAATGTCTCGTTTGTTGATGTTGCTGACAATGTATAAAGCAGGCTTTGACGTAGGAAAATATGTTAGTATTGAAAAATCTATAGAAGATACTAAGTCAGAGTACTATCGAGTTTTAAAAGAGAGCTCGGTCGGTTGGATGGATAATACCAATGATTATTTACCATTCTTGGATTATTTTTTAAGTGTAGTTTTGGAAGACTATCGTGAATTTAATGAGCGAATGAGCATTATTAATCAATCAGATTTACCTGTCGATAAACTTGTTTTGAAGACTTTGAGAAAGGCCTTGCAGCCATTATCTATCAAGGAAATTAATAATATCATTCCCCAGTACAGTGAGATAACAATTCGTCGCGCGCTTAAAAAATTGCGAGAAGATGGCAAAATTGAGAAATTTGGTAACGCACGTGCAACGAAATATGGTTTGAAGATTAATAAGTATTGAGATAGTAGAACAATGTAGTCTTAGAATGGACATCCTTAAGCATGACTTTATTCATAATAAAAGACAACTAAGTTGATTATTTACAGCTTAGTTGTCTTTTTAGTTTATAGATATTAATTAGAATCTGTTTAAATCATCAAGGTTAAACAATTTCCCCGCATATTCTGAACTGACATCATCAGCATCCTTTAGTGCTTCCTTGATTTGATTGGAATTTAAATGATCAATGAGGTAAGCCTTCAAAGCAGCATTGGTCAGGTCATCTAAGTCAGTTCCGGTAATCTGAAGATACTTTTCTGCCAGTTTTTCTACTTTTCCATTTAATTCGATTTTTTTCCTACTCATTTTTCCACCTTCTAGTAATCGTTTCTATTATAACATTTTCGCTAGGTTGCAAGAGGGCAAATTAATCATTTACTGCCACACTTAAAAAATTGAAGCCCTTAGACAATTGGAGTAATATTTTAATTCAAAGAGATACAACAAAGTAGGACTTGCTCAATGATTAACTTATCTACTAAAACTATATTAAAAATCAGGCAATGGTCATTTTTCCGCGCCACGCAAAGAACTCTAGTGATGTTAATGCCAATTGCTGTGATTGGAACATATTTTAATCTTTTTAATGATTTGATTTTCTCACCAGATGGCCTAATTTATAATATCTTTGGCCTAGATAAGATTATGACAGATCATTTTTGGTATGCAGGCTCATTTGTTTGTCGTGGCATGATTGAAGTTACCTTTGGCGTTTTTGGTATTTACGCCAGCTTTTTTATGGCGCGATACACAGCGCGAATCTACCACAAAGATTCCACAATGTCGGGAATCGCTGCGGTTTTAATCATGCTTTTTTGCTCATATGCAACAAGCAATAGTCGGCCAAGACACGGCTCTTTTACAGGTGGTTTTTTACAAATAAATGCCCTTTTTATTGCATTGCTTGTTGGATTTGGTGTAGGGCAAATTTTTCATTTGTTCGGTAAAAATTATCAGCAAGTAGAAAATGAGGATACGAAGTGGCTACGACAGCGAGTTTGGAACGCGGCCTTGCCATTTATGATATCCATTGCTTTTGGAATTTTGCTCGGGATTGCTCGCTATGAGCTACAAATAAAGGTGCTTGATACGGCAAGCTTTAGTGAATTAGTTGGTTGAATGCAAACAACTAATAATTTGGCAGAAGTTTTGTTTTTGTCGGCAATAACGACACTCTTGAACTGGATGGGAATCGGCTATCCACTTCACGCACTTTCCGGTACGACGAGCAATGCATATACAGCCGAAAACTTGACCTATGCTTTTCAGAACGGTAGCTCTTGGAATGTGCCTTACAAATTTCTAGGTAGTTCTCTAATTAAAACATATGGCACGATGGGCGGTGCCAGTGTGATTTTAGCTATTATAGTTGTTTTGCTTATGCGGCGCACACAAGAAAACAACAAAACCAATGTTGCCATTGCAAAAATCAATTTGTTACCGGTAGCGTTTGGCTCAAGCTTGGGCTTTTCGGCGGGCTTGCCGGTAATTCTTAATCCACTCTTTGTTCTACCTAGTGTCATTATTCCATTGGTTAATATGGCGTTGGCTGGGCTAGCGATTAGTTTACACATGATTCCAGTATGTGCTTATCCAATATTGAAAGGAACGCCTGGAGTGCTACTTTCCTTTTTTGGTACTAATGGCAATTGGGGAACCTTAGGGTTTACTATTGTGCTTTTTGTACTCGATGTTTGTATCATGTGGCCGATTATGAAAATTAATGAACAGGTTGAGGAAATGTTAAGGGCTGGGAAAGGAAGACAGTTCTAATGCAGGTACGAAAGAATCCTAATTTTAAATGGCTGCTGATGCTAGTAGCGTTGTTAGTAGTGATTGCCATTCCCAGTTATTATTGGATGGAAAAGGAGAATAATGCGCACGCAGAGCGTAGTCGCTCGCTGCTTGCACCAGTCATCATGGTACCCGGCTCGAGTGCCACAACTGAGCGCTTTAATGAACTAATTGATCAGTTGAACAAAACGACAATGAATGAGCATAGCGTTCTTAAAGTTACTGTTTCACGTGAAGCAAAATTATCGTATAGTGGTTCGATTAATAAAAATGATCAGGAACCGATAATCATTATTGGTTTTGCCAATAATAAAGACGGTTATGCCAATATCAAAAAACAGGCTTTTTGGCTAGACGTTGCCTTTACGTCTTTGATGCAAAATTATAAATTTAATAACTTTAAGGCGTTTGGGCATTCAAATGGTGGTCTTATTTGGACATACTGGTTAGAACATTACTATGCACAGTATTCTGATGATGTAAGGATTAAGCGGTTGATGACGTTGGGGACACCTTATAATTTTACTGAAAATAACATCAATAACCGTACACAAATGCTAGCCGATTTTATTAAAAATCGTACAGCACTTCCAGAAAACTTGAAAGTCTACTCATTATCTGGTGGTAAAAGCTATGAATCGGATGGAATTGTGCCAGAAACTAGTGTTGCCGCAGGTAAGTTTATTTTTCAAAAACAGGTCAAATCTTACACGGCAATGACGGTCACTGGCGAAAAGGCAGACCACTCGGATTTGCCACAAAATAAACAGGTAATACAAGCCATTCGGGAGTATTTGCTAAAAAAAACTGATCGACCTGGGAGACCAGAAAAAAATTTAAAGCCAAGAAGAAGGAGAAGTAATCGATGAAATATCATGAACAGCCAACTAAGATTGAAGTTATCGGTGGCAAAGTTAATAATTTAAAGAATATTAATGTTGATATCCCACTACATAAATTCGCGGCAATCTCAGGCTTGAGCGGTTCAGGGAAATCGAGTCTCGCAATGGGGATTCTTTACTCAGAGGGGGCACGACGTTATCTCGATTCACTTGCAGCTTATACTAAAAGGCGGATTAGTCAGGTCGGTAGGGCACAGGTTGATGAAGTGCGTCATATTCCTTCTGCACTTGCTTTACGCCAACGCCCAACTATTCCTGGTGTTCGGTCAACCGTAGGCACAGTAACAGAGGTTTTTAACGTCCTACGTTTGATTTTTTCACGCTTGGGCTCACCTGTATGTCCTAATGGGCATAGATTAGCGCCAACCATTAAAATTGCTGAAGCGATGGACTTAACTGGAGAGGCAATGGGACGTGTTACTTGTCCAACCTGCGGTGTTCAGTTTTATGCTTTTAGTGCTGAAGACTTTGCTTTTAACTCAGATGGTGCATGTCAAAAGTGTCAGGGGTTAGGAACCGTTGAACAAATTGACGATGATAAGATTATTGCAGATGAAAATCTATCATTGGAAAATGGCGCAGTTGCCACATGGCAAATCCCCGGAAGAAATTGGATGTGGCGCATTGCCCGTGAGCTAGGTGTTCGGACAGATGTTCCATATAAAGAATTGTCCGAGGATGAAAAAGAAATTGTTTTACACGGTGAGGAACGGAAAATACCAGTTGATATTCCAACTTCGACTGGGCGAGTTTATCACCTTGACGCACTTTATGAAAATGCCTATAACGCTGTCGCAAATTCACGCAAAACGACTAAGTCTGAACGTGGTTTAGAAAGAATCAACTCTTTTTATCGTTTCAAGCCTTGTCCACGCTGTCACGGCTATCGGATTGATCCAAGTCGCTGGAATCAGTTGGTGGCAGGGAAGAACATCATCGAGGCCGAACAGCTTACGCTAGATGAGTTAGCAGACTATTTAAAGAAAATTATGGCATGGCTTCCAGCAGACATGCATGATTTAGCTGAAAACTTAACTGGTGAACTGATGCATCAGGTTAAACCGTTACTAAAATTAGGTCTAGACTACTTAAGCTTAGATCGTCAAGCTAATAGCTTATCTACTGGTGAATTGCAACGGATTCAGCTTGGTCGGACCTTGAGGACAGAGACGACAGGAGTGCTCTATGTTTTGGACGAGCCATCTGTCGGACTGCATCCAGATAATGTTGCTGGCTTAATTGAGGTCTTCCATGAGCTCGTCAACCAAGGTAATTCGCTTGTTGTTGTTGACCATGAAACTTCTATTATTGAGGCAGCTGATTGGATAATTGAAATTGGTCCTGGCTCGGGTTCAGAAGGTGGTCAAATAATTGCGCAAGGAACCCCGAAAGAAATTGAGCAAACTAATGCTTCATTAATAGGGCAATATTTAACTGGGGATGCACCGTTATATGTAAGAAAAAGTGCTAAACCTGATGCTCTTTTCAAAGATGGCACAATTGCTTTAACTGTTAATAAACGCTTCAACTTGGAAGATGTCCATGCTGAGATACCAGTCGGACGCTTTACTTCTGTTACAGGTTTTTCCGGTGCTGGAAAAACGACTTTGATTCTAGACTCACTTTTACCAGCTCTAAAGGCTGAAAAAGAAGGTAGTGCTAAGCCTGAGTGGGTGACCAGTCTTACAAGCAATGGCATCAAAAATGTGATCAGCGTCGACTCGTCACCTGTTGGTAAAAACCAACGTTCCACGGTAGCAACATACACAGACATTATGGATAACTTACGTAAGTTATTTGCCCAGCAGCTGCTCGCTAAAAAATTGAAATATCGTGCCTCCCATTTTTCTTATAATAATAAAGAAGGAGCATGTCCGGCATGTGGTGGAACTGGGGTAATTTCACTTGATATTCAGTATTTACCGGACATGGTG
This sequence comes from uncultured Lactobacillus sp., assembly GCA_946482465.1. Lineage (GTDB taxonomy): Bacteria > Bacillota > Bacilli > Lactobacillales > Lactobacillaceae > Lactobacillus. The sequence goes on along the minus strand of CAMLRL010000002.1, from coordinate 67,529 downwards.
GAAACATGTTCTGTATGTGGCGGCCACCGTTTTAATCAGGACGTTTTAAGGGTTAAATGGCATGATCTAAGTATTGCGGACGTGCTGGACTATTCAGTTGATGATGCATTGAAGGAAAATCTTTTTGGGGATGAACCCAAAATTGCTAAGACGATTGAAACTCTGCATGATATGGGGTTAGGTTACCTTCACTTAGGAGAATCAACACCAGCATTATCAGGTGGAGAAGCACAACGATTGAAATTAACCAGCCATATTCACCGCCAACAAAAGGGCAGCCTCTTTGTTTTCGATGAGCCAACCGTGGGCTTGCACCCAAGTGACGTTAGAACGTTGCTGCAGGTTTTTCAAAAATTGTTAGACCAGCATGCAACAATCATTACAATTACACATGACCTCGATATTATGGCCAATAGTGATTATATGATTGACATGGGTCCGCGTGGCGGATTGAACGGTGGAAAAATAATTGCCTGTGGGACACCTGTGGATATTTCACACCAAAAAGATAGTTTAACGGCAAAATATTTGCGTGAGCACATAAATTTATATCAAAAATAAACCAAAATCTAGGCCTTGTAGCAATCGTAAACGCGATTACTGCAAGGTTTTTTGCTACAAAAGAAATTTCACAAATAAAATGTGGAAAAGTTTTGCAAAAAGGTTGCATTCTGTGGATAACCTGTTAGAATATTATATGTAAGCAATTAGCAGTCGAACGCGTCGAGTGCTAATTACAAATTTTATCCTATAAAGGGGTGCATATTTATGGCATATTTTGACAACGAATTTGATAATTTATTTAACGAACTTAACAACTCTTTCTTTAACGATGATAATAATGGCTCTATCCCAGTTCACTATTCAAGCATGAACATTTCTCCACAAGGAATTAATCAGAGCGAACAAATGCCTGGTCAACCAAAAAAGGAGAAACCAATTGGTGTTGACCTGGTTGAACAAGCTAAAAACAATAAATACGATCCGGTAATCGGTCGTGATGAGCAAATCCAAGAAGTAATAGAAATTTTGAGTAGACGTAAGAAGAACAATCCAGTTTTGGTAGGTCCTGCGGGAGTTGGTAAAACTGCAATTGTTGAAGGTCTAGCTCAAAAGATTGCTCAAGGTGATGTTCCTGACAAGATGAAGGACAAGCACATTATTGCAATTAATATTAATGACATGGTTGCAGGTTCAAGTCTACGTGGTAGTTTTGAAGAGCGCCTGAAGAAAGTCATTGACGAAGCAAAGAAGAATCCTAACATCATCTTGTTTATTGATGAAATTCATAACATTGTTGGTGCAGGTTCAACAGATTCTGAAAATAATAGTGGCGATGCTGCAAACATTTTAAAACCTGCTTTGGCAAGTGGCGACTTAAACTTAATCGGTGCAACTACAACAGGGGAATACCGCAGAATCGAAAACGATGCTGCTCTAGCACGTCGTTTCCAACCAGTCCAAGTTCCAGAACCTTCAACTGATGTAACTGTTAAAATTCTGGAAGGGTTAAAGAAGAAATACGAAGACTATCACCACGTTAAATACAGTGACAGTGCTTTGCGTTTAGCAGTTGAATTGTCACAACGGTATATTCAGGGACGCTATTTACCTGATAAAGCAATCGATTTAATGGATGAAGCTGGTGCTAAAAAAGGTCTCGACAGCGTTCCAAGTGATGAAGCCACTCTGAAAAAGAGAATTAGCAGCCTTGAAAGAGAAAAAGCAGAAGCAGCTAAAAATGAAGACTATGCAAAGGCAAGTGACTTGAAGAAGAGAATTGAAAAACTTCAAGAACAGGCCGAGCATATTGATGAAACTGCAACACCAAAGGTAACTGATCAAGATATCTATGCTTTAATTGAAGCTAAGACCAAGATTCCAATGAGCGAATTACATGCTAACGAAAGTCAAAAGAATCTCAATTTGGCTGAAAAATTGAAGAAAGCTGTTATTAATCAGGACAACGCTGTTGATGTTATTACTGATGCAATTGCTCGTAAGCAAGTCTTCAAAGATAACAATCGTCCTACTGGTTCATTCTTGCTAACTGGACCAACTGGAGTGGGCAAGACAGAATTGGCTAAGCAACTTGCTATTCAATTATTTGGTGGCGAAGATCACCTAATTCGACTTGATATGTCAGAATATCAAGATCAAATGGCAGTTAACAAGTTAATTGGTTCTGCACCTGGCTACGTTGGTTATGGTGAAGGCGGTCAATTAACTGAAAAAGTTCGCCACCAACCATACAGCTTAATTCTGTTCGATGAAATAGAGAAAGCTAACCCACAAGTCTTCAATGCATTATTGCAGATTATGGATGATGGACGTTTAACAGATGCTCAAGGCAGAACTGTTTCCTTCAAGGACACAATTCTCATCATGACCTCAAACGCTGGTTACTCTGACAACTTGTTAAAAGATGGTAAAGTGGATCACGATAAGATGATTAAGGCCTTAGAAGCATACTTCAGACCAGAGTTTTTGAACAGATTAGACGCAATTGTGCCATTTAACTCGTTGACTGAAGCTGACATGACTAAGATCATCGACATTTACCTAAAGAAGATGTCACATGTTTTGGCAAAGAAGGATGTCAAAGTTGAAGTTTCTGATGATGCTAAAGCTTACTTCGCTGAAAAAGGTTATGATAAGAAATTTGGTGCACGTCCTCTTCGTCGAGTAGTTGAACAGGACATGGAGACGCCAATCGCTAAATTATTGCTAAAAGAGCCTGATACCAAAGAAGTTAAATTTACTGCTGATGATAAGCATGTTTATCTCAATGGTGAAGTGATTTTAGATATTGAGCCAAAAACTGATTCAAATGATGAGCAAACTGAAGCTGAAGAAACAAAAGAATAATTGTTGCTTAAAAGTCATTCCGAAAGGAATGGCTTTTTTACGAGTAAATAAGGTGGTGTTTCACGTGTGACATTTTTGACGGAGAGACTCTTAGAATTAATCTTTGGAAAGCTGTTGACAGTAGTAAAATTATGGTTTACATTAGTTAACAATTAAATAATAATTAAAAGTTAAAAAGAGATTTTTAACTGAAGTTTTTAAGGAAAAAGTAGGAGCATTGCTATGAAACAAAAAGTAGAAGACCTTGACTGGAAAGATTTAGGCTTTGTTTATCGCGATTTACCATATCGCTATGAAGCTAAATATAAAGACGGCGAGTGGCAAGAGGGAAAATTGATTGAAGATTCTACTCTTGTTCTTTCCGAAGGTGCAGAAATTTTGCACTACGGTCAAGAAATTTTTGAAGGACTGAAGGCTTATCGTAGAGAAGACGGTAAGATTAACTTGTTTCGTCCCGATGAAAATGCGCATCGATTTGCGTTATCTGCTGAGCGTTTGGCAATGCCACCATTTCCAGAAGATCGCTTTGTTGAAGCTGTTAAGCAAGTAGTTTTGGCAAACAAGGAGTATGTGCCACCTTATGATAGTGGCGCAACGCTTTATTTACGTCCCTTTATGATTGGGACATCCAATGTTTTGGGTGTCCAGGCGGCCAATGAATATACCTTCCGCATTTTTGCTGTTCCGGTTGGCGCTTATATTAAGGGGCTTAACCCAGCAGATTATATTGTTAGTGAATATGACCGTGCTGCTTATGCTGGTACGGGTCAAGCAAAGACCTCTGGTAACTATGCCAGCAGTTTACTGCCATCGGTTGAAGCTCATAAAAATGGCTTTGCGGATTGTTTATACCTTGATCCACGAGAGCACAAATATGTTGATGAATTTGGTGGCGCTAATTTTTACGGTATTACCCAAGAAGGTCAATTTGTTACACCAAAATCTAAATCAATCTTGATCTCAATTACCAAGAGGTCACTGCTGGAACTAGCTAAAAAGCAGGGCTTAAATCCAGTGGAAAGACAAATCACTTTAGAAGAAGCCTTTAACATGAAAGAAGCTGGAGCTATGGGCACTGCGGCAGTTATTTCACCAGTGGGTTCGATCACTTATGAAGGTAAAAAACATGTCATTTACAGTGAAACAGAAACAGGTCCAGTAACAACTAAACTCTATAATGAGCTAGTTGATATTCAATATGGAAAGCAAGAGGGACCAGAGGGCTGGGTCCAAACAATTGATTAAAACTAATGTAATCGAATAGCGAGAGTATACTCTCGCTATTTGTATATAGAGAATTTGGCATTTGAAAGAAGTGATTATATGGCTGCAACTCACAAAAAATCTGTTCTTGAAATGGACTGTAAAGAAGCAAAACAATTTTTTATGAAACAAGAAAGTTATTGCCCTCTAAAGTTACCAGAATACTTTTCTTTTAAGCATGTCCTTGAAGATGCAGATAAACTGTTAAATAAAAGTGAGATAAATTCAATACAAAAAGCTGATGTAAAAGAGCAAAGCGTTCCAAATATAAATTGTGATATTGTAATAAACAAAGATGGGAAATATGATTGGAGACCTATGAAAATAGTTCATCCAATTGCATATGTTGATTTGGTAAACACTATAACATCTGAAAATAATTGGAAAAGTATAAATGATAGATTTGCTACTTTTAGAAAGAATAGGTCAATAAAGTGCATTAGCATGCCGCTTAATGCAGAAAACATCGGTGACAGCGACACAAAAGAAATAATTTTAAATTGGTGGGAAGAATTTGAACAGTATTCGATAAGTGCTGCATTAGAGTATACATATTGTGTGCAAACGGATATAACTAACTGCTATGGGTCAATATATACGCATTCAATTTCATGGGCAATAGATGGAAAAACTAATGCTAAAAAAAGTCGGGGGAAGGAAAAAACTCTAGGAGAAAAGATAGACCAAAAAATACGAAATATGCAGTTTGGGCAGACTAATGGTATTCCTCAGGGGGGAGCATTGTTTGACTTTATTGCTGAAATTGTCTTAGGTTATGCAGACTATCAGCTGGAACAAAAAATTATTGAAGAGAAAATAGGTGAGTATCAAATTATACGTTATAGAGACGATTACCGTATATTTTCTAATTCAAAAGAAGAACTGGATTTAATAGTTAAACAATTGTCAGATACACTATCTGAATTGAATATGCACTTTAATATTAAAAAAACACATTATACGACTGACTTAATCACTTCTGCAATAAAGCCCGATAAGCTATACTGGAACAGCCACAGTGTAAGCATATTTTCAAATAACAAAGACGCAGATGGTAAAAAGATATGTGGTGATAAAACCGTATATCACATGAGCTTACAAAAGCACTTATTAGAAATATATATTCTGTCAAAGAAATTTCCAAATTCTGGAAGTATTAAAAAGGCACTTTCTCAATATATTGGAAGATTAGATCAATTAAAAGAACTGCCAGAAGATTATCGTCAATTAATAAGTATTACTACAAATATAATTATTTTAAATCCCAATGCTATTATGCAAGGTGTGGCCGTCATAAGTCGTATTTTTGAACTTATGGAAGACAATGAAAATAAGGAATCAGAGACAGCTAATGATAGCAAAAAAACAAGTGATAATGACATATCGGAATTTGCTACCAAAATCCTAAACAGGTTATACTCGATACCAAATACTGAATATCTACAAATATGGTTGCAAAGAATATGTGTCGCTACAAAAAAAGACTCTAATAAATATAGTTCTTCATTGTGTAAAAAAGTCAGTGGAATTATTAATCAAGATAAAAAGAAAAATGTAAAGAATAAAGAGGAAAATGTACAGATTTGGGATTCAACTTGGATAGGAGGAAAATTTGAAGAAAAATCAGTGGTGAACGAAGAAATACTAGATAGTGTTGAGTTGAAAATACCTAGAGAATTGGTTGATGCATTTGATCAAGAATATTATTGAGAGAATTAAAAATGCAAAAAAAGCTCGAATGGTACTATTTGTCTCAGTACTTTGGGAACTCCTATAGATTATTTCCTGGGAAATATTTTATAACTAATTTTTATAGCACTTTTTTAAAAAGTAATATAATAGGGTTAGGTTAATGAAACTAAGAATGATTTATTTTGAAAAGAGTGCAAAATGAAAAAATTAGTTAGAGATAAGATACCGGAATTTGCCACAGAGGCTACATATCGAGAGCTGCCTAAAGAAGAAATTGAGCCAGCCCTAAAAAATAAGTTGATTGAAGAGACGCAGGAAGTTGTTGAAGCTAAGACAGAAGACAATCTGATTGAAGAATTAGGTGATGTCTATGAAGTCTTAACAGCATATTTGAAATTTAAAGGCGTCAGTCAGGAAGAGTTTTTAAAACTAGTTGCAACAAAGCGTGATTATAAAGGTGGCTTTACTAAGTTCTTAGAAATGACAACTGAGGATTAATTATTGAAAAAGTGGACTTTAGAGATGACATAATCTCTGAGGCCCACTTTTTACATACGCGTAGTAGCAAAATAACTAATAGTAATTAAGTAGGCTTAATAATAGGTATTTTTAATTTCATACTTTTTGTTAAATAATTGAGTGTATAAAAGATATAGATATTGTGATTTAGAGAAAGAAAATAAATGAAAAGTATTAAAAATCATTTTTTTGAAGGCGAAAGGATCCTTTTTGGACTTAATGATGCAGAATTAGACGGAGTCACTTTTGGTCAAGGGGAGTCTCCACTCAAAGAAGCAAACAATATTAAAGTGAAAGATTCAGTTTTTAAATGGAAGTATCCACTCTGGTACGATCAAAATGTTGAGGTGGAAGATTCTGTCTTTGAAACGATGGCTCGCAGTGGCATTTGGTACACAAAAAACATTTCTATTAAAAACTCTTCTTTACAAGCTCCTAAATTATTTAGACGTGCACAAAAAATTACGTTGGACAATGTTCATTTTGCTAATGCGGAAGAGACTATGTGGTCCTGTGATGACCTTAAAATTACTAATAGTCAAATTAGTGGCGATTATTTTGGCAAAGACAGCAAAAACATTTACTTAGATCATGTCAGTATAATTGGCAATTACGCTTTTGATGGTGCAGAAAACATTGAAGTACATAATTCAACTTTTGTTGCTAAAGACGCTTTTTGGAACTGTAAAAACGTAAAAGTTTATGATTCAACTATTGATGGAGAGTACTTAGCATGGAACAGTGAGAATATTGAGTTTATTAATTGCAAAATCATTAGCAGTCAGGGCCTTAATTATATTAACAATTTAAAGTTAAGAGATACTCAGCTATTGCATACAGATTTAGCTTTTGAATATGTTTCAAATATAGATGCTGAAGTGACTTCGAAAATTGATAGTGTTAAAAACCCAATTTCTGGAAAAATTTCTGCTCCTGTAATCGGCGAATTAATTATGGATAAGTCAAAAATAGATCCCGCTGATACAAAGATAGATTGTGATAAGATTGAATTGAACACAAATCAGTCAGATCGGAATCAGGAACCAAAGGATTAATAATGAAAGCTAATTACGATTTTGTTAATGTGCCAGATAGAAGAAAAACAGACTCTGTTAAGTGGGACGTTGCATCAAATGAACTACCAATGTCAATTGCTGACATGGATTTTAAAACAGCACCAGAAATCATTGATGCAATGAAGAAGAAAATTGAACTAGGTGTATTCGGTTATGAATGGCCTAAAGATGATTATTTTAATGCAGTGGCCAATTGGTATGCAGAAGAGCATGGACACCGTCCACAACAAGAATGGATGATTTTCACTACTGGTGTAGTGCCAGCAATTTCATCGATTGTTCGGCGAGTTTCACATATCGGTGATAACGTTTTAGTTCAAGCACCCGTTTATAACATTTTTTACAATTCAATTGAAAATAATGGGCGACACGTTTTGTCCAGTGACTTGGAATTTGATGATGAAAACTATGAAATTAACTGGGAAGACCTTGAACAAAAATTAGCTTTACCACTTACCACTTTAATGATTTTTTGTAATCCTCATAATCCAGTTGGTAAAGTATGGAGCCAAAAAGAAGTTCAGAAGGTTGCAGACTTATGTTTTAAACATCACGTAGTGCTCTTATCTGATGAAATTCATGGTGACTTGGTACGCAGGGGACCAGGGTATACGCCTGCTTTTTCGGTTGAGGGCGTTTCACGTGAGGGTGTTATTTCGCTAGTCTCACCAAGTAAGACCTTTAATGTTGCGGCTTTACATGCGGCAACTGCAGTGGTGCCAAATGATAACTTACGTGAGATTGTCAACCGTGGTCTGAACAGTGAAGAGCTTGCAGAGCCTAATTTACTGGCTATTCCAGGGACAATTGCTGCATATGAGTATGGTCATGATTGGTTACAAGCATTACTGAAGCAATTAAACACTAATTTTGCTTATACTGAGAAATTTATTAGTGAAAATATTCCAGAAATTAAGGTGGTATCAGGTAATGCAACATATTTAATTTGGCTTGATGTGCGTCAAATTACTTCGAATTCGCAAAAGCTAGCAGAATACTTAGATAAGGAAACAGGACTAATTCTATCGCCAGGAAGCATTTATCGTGGCAATGGTAATGATTTTCTACGCATGAATCTCGCTTATCCTTTGGCCATGGTTAAAGATGGCTTAGGGCGACTAAAAGAGGGAATAGTAAATTATTCTAACGAAGCATGAAAAGACGACTATAGCGTTGGCTGTAGTCGTCTTTTGGGTAGGTCTTAATATATTCTTGGGAGTATAACAAGTCTTTTAGTGTGATTAGAAGCTTTTGAAAAGATACTGTTTCATGTGAAACACAGAATCACTGTTAAATGTCGAATTGCTAATAAGACTGAATAATCTAGCATTAGTTTTTAGACTTTTTGTGTGAAAATGCTTGAGCAAGCTGAATGGCAGTTGTAACGTAATCTAACACAGTAGTTACTGCTAACGCTATGCTCTTAAAGTTAACGGAATCTTCCAAAACTAGTGGTACCTTAACACCTAACGCAATAAACAAAACAATTATCAATAATTTGGTTGGTTCAATCTTACTGTTATTGCCAGCAAATCGATTTAATAAAGTATGAATTTTTTGAGTTGCTTGAGGTGAAAGCTGCATTTTACTAGTAAGTAGCTTTAAAAAAGCTGGATCTTTAAATATTGGAATTAATCTTTTACTGGATACTTGACCAAGCTTCTTTAGCTGGATTGCAATTTTTTCATTATGTTTAGCACAGAATTGTAGAAAGCTTTGAACCTGCTCAAGGCCAGAAAGGTTCCATGAATACTTAGTAAAACGCAAAGTATGCCAAAACTGTGAAATTTGATCAGTCGATTGATCAAATAGTTTAAACAATTGCTGTGTCGGGCTTGTATGCAATAAGTTTTGTGACCAGTTTACTAGTTGAGTTTTTAGATGCATAAAAATCGCTTCCTTTTTCTAATTATAGCAAGGGAAGAAGGTGGAATGGATTTAGATGCTTTGGTAAAAGTACTTGAAGAATAACTAGTAAGCAAAGAAAAAGTGCAGTAATGCGTTAAAAGCAGTTCTGCACTTTTTATCTCATTATTGCAAAATGAAATGCTGATTATTCATAGTTATTAGCTTTTGAAGGTAGAAGCATTAAGATGACAAACCATAGTTGGCCGATGAAAGGAAGGATATTAATCAAAATCCACCAACCGGAGTGGTTAGAGTCGTGTAAGCGTCTGAAACGTAGTGAAAGTGTGGCTAGCCAGACAATAAATGAAATGATTAGAGAACCAGTTTTGGCACTCCAGTCACCCCAAGTATAGATGTCTTCAATGGAGTGGCCCAAAATCTGTTGTACCAGTGCCATCAAAATAAACCCTAAAATATAGTTAATAATAACTGGAATCCAATATTCGCCTCGACTAGCAACGCCAGAAAAGTTAAAAATGTTACTCCAGAATTTTTTGTAAGCTTTAATCATTAAGCTCAGCCTCCTTGATTACAGTACTTTACACCATCATTGTAAAACCAAACCAATCTCTGTAGCAAAGAATATGATTTGTTTATACTTTATAAGCATATGTTTTGTTTTAAAAAATGAATCGCTGTAAATTGAAGGTGGATTCTAAAGAAGGGAGATCTTTACAATGGACAATAGTTTATCTGATCCGCTAAAACGTTATCACACTGGTGATTTTTCTAAACAATCACAGGAATATCCAGGTGTACAAAGCAAAATGGATCCAGTACCTGCTGGTGACATGGCTGATTACGAAGGACATGGCCTACTTGAAGGACGCCACGCCATTGTCACTGGTGGTGACTCGGGAATTGGTCGTGCTGTTGCAATTGGCTTTGCTAAAGAAGGAGCCGATGTCGCAATCCAGTATTTGCCTGAAGAAGAAGCTGATGCCAAGGAAGTGGCAGAACTAATTGAAAAAGCGGGCCAAAAGGCAGTTCTTTTACCAGCTGACTTCCGTAAGCGAGGTGAAGCAGAGCAAGTAGTTCAAAAAGCTGTCGATGAATTCGGTAGCTTAGAGCTATTGGTGATGAATTCAGCAATTCAACAGCATGTCTCAAGCTTGGATGAATTGACGATGGATCAAGTCCATGACACTTTTGAAGTTAATATTATTTCAATGTTTGAAATGGCTAAAGCTGCAGTGCCTCATATGAAACCGGGCAGTGTAATCTTAACTTCTACCTCTGTACAGGGCTTTAGTCCAACACCTATTTTGCTTGACTATGCCTCTACAAAGGCTGCGATTGCTAACTTTTCAATTAACTTGGCGCAAGAGTTAGCGCCAAAAGGAATTCGCGTTAATAGTGTAGCTCCTGGTCCAATTTGGACACCGTTACAAACATGTGGCGGTCAACCAACAGATGCGCTTTCAACTTTTGGTCAGGAAGAGCCTTTAAAGCGTGCAGGTCAACCCGATGAAGTAGCCCATGTTTACATTTTCCTAGCTTCTAATTTGGCTAGTTATGTTACAGGTCAAGTTTACGGCGTAACCGGTGGACAACCAATTAATTAAAAATATAGCTAAAAAACGTTTCTACATAGCTTAGTGCTTATGTAGAAACGTTTTTGTGTGGTTTGCTTTTTGAATTACCTTTGGGTATATTGGGTAATAATATAATGTAATAAGTTAATAAGGAAAATTCAAATGACTAACAGTATTTTTAAAAAAATTGACCAATTATCGCAGGCTAATGCAGAAATAATTGCTAATGATTGGCATTACGAGGGTGAATATTCTTTTTATGATATGGAAAATGATCAAGAAGATTATGACGAAATAATGTCTCAAGAATTAAGAAGTGATCACTATTATCAGGTTTTAGACGGTGACAATAAATTAGTTGCATTCTTTTGTTTGGAGCCAGATGATCAAGATTCAATGAAAGCTGAGATAGGACTTGGCTTGGCTCCATCTTTAACAGGTCATGGTTTAGGAAAAGAGTTTATAAAGGTTATTGAGGACTATGTGAAGCAAAACTTTGCTTTTAAAACTTATATTTTGTCTGTTGCGGAATTTAATAAGCGTGCAATTAAGGTTTATCAAAAAGCTGGTTATCAAGAAACTGGTTCGGAAAACGTTCATACCAACGGTGGTATTTACAAATTTATTATTATGACTAAAAGCGTTTAGCTTTTCTCAATTTATTTAGCTAAAAAGAGAGTATGATAATGGAGAAAAAAGTAGAACAATTTTGGCGTACCTTTTGCAAGAAGCATAACTTGGGAGAGGATACTAAAGTAGATGCGTGGGCATTTGGAGCAAGCAAGGAAGAGGCGAATGAATTAGCAGACTTAGTAAAAAGAGGTATTAAGACTGCAACAACTGCAGCATTTTTCCCAGAAAATGAGATGCCAAGTGTTGGCGACTGGAATATTATCCTTGATTGGAATGGTAATCCCGTTTGCGTGATTCAGGACAAGGTAGTTGAAGTTATTCCATACAATCAGATATCTGCAGAGCATGCATATCATGAAGGTGAAGGAGATCGTAGCTATCAGTATTGGCGTGAAGTTCATGACCAATTTTTTGAAGCGGAATTTGCAGAAAGTGGACAGAAGTTTTATCCTCAGGCACCAATGATCTGTGAAGTCTTTGAAAAAGTTGATTAAATTATAGCAAGCTTTACGTAGCATATTGCAATTCAGCTATTTTTACAAACCACTAGTCGATTAGACCAGTGGTTTTTGTTTTAAATAAAACTACATTATTTCCTAGGGAATAATATCCCCAAAGAAATCGTTACAAACTATTAAAGTAATATATCAATCAAATCACAACATAGTTCAGGCTCGTGCATGTATAATATATTAAAAGTAGGTTAATTTTTGATTGGGGGAAAAAGATGAGTAAACCAATTATCGGCATTGCTGGTTCAGAAATAAGAGATGCAGAAGGGCCATTTTATGGATATAGACGTAGTTACGTTAATGAGGACTATGTTGATTCTGTCGTTCAAAATGGTGGGATTCCTTACATTATCCCCTTTACTGCAAATGATGAGGTTGTTATAGGCCAAATAGAACATGTTCAAGGACTTATTTTATCTGGTGGACATGATATTGATCCACATTTATATGGTGAAGAACTGCAACCAAATATAGGTGAAATTTGGCCAGCACGTGACCATTTTGACATGCTATTGTTAAAAATTGCGGAAGAAAAAGGTCTCCCAATTCTTGGGATTTGCCGTGGGGCTCAACTAATTAACGTTGCTCACGGTGGTAACTTATATCAAGATGCTGGTTATCGCAAAGAAAAAACTTTAAAGCATAATCAAGGTCATACACCTGATTTACCAACGCATGGCGTTAAGCTTAAAGAAGGTAGTTTACTTGCTCGGACAATAGGTAAAACTGAGTTCTTAGTTAATTCGTTCCATCATCAGTTGATTAAAGATGTTGCACCGGATTTGCGCGAAGTTGCGACTGCAACTGATGGTGTCCCAGAGGGCTTAGAAAACGATCAGGGCAATATTTTGGCAGTTCAGTGGCACCCTGAGATGCTGCATAAAAATCCTAACACGCCTTATATGAATAATCTATTTAAATTTGTTGTTGAAAATGCTAAGTAAGAAAGGCTAACTATCGTGAACACAAGTAAGGATACAGAACGAGCAAATGACAAACTAGGCTTCTGGTCAATTGTTCTTTTAGCAATCAACTCTATTATTGGCTCAGGTATTTTCTTAACACCGGGAAGCGTAGTCAGCCAAGCTGGTAGTAAATCTCTAGTTGTTTATTTAATTGCTGCAATTTTTGCCGCAATTCTGGCGATTTCTTTTTCAGCAGCGGCTAAATATGTGACAAAATCAGGCGCTTCGTATGCCTATTCCAAGGCGGCTTTTGGTGATAACGTTGGCTTTTATGTTGGCATCTTGCGTTACTTTTCTGCCAGCGTGGCGTGGGGCGTAATGGCTGTCGGTGTAATTAAGTCAACCATTTCGATTTTTGGCGGAAATCCTGATAGCGTTATGAACGTTACAATCGGGTTTCTAGTTTTGATGTTGTTAATAACAATTATTAACTTGTTTGGACAAAAATTTGTTAAGTTTGTAATGAATATTGCTACTGCAGGTAAGTTATTCGCTTTGGTTTTAATCATTGTTGCTGGAGTTGTTCTATTACTTACAACAGGAGTTTCACATAATTTGGCGATGGTTGATCAAATTACGCAGAATGGCCATAAGATTGTTCCTACATTGACAACTACAGGTTTTGTAATGGCCATCGTGTCAGCTTTTTACGCTTTTACAGGCTTTGAATCGGTACCTTCAGGTTCAGATGATATGCAAGAGCCTGAAAAAAATCTACCAAGAGCAATACCATTAGCAATTTTTGTTATTGCTGCAATTTATATAGGGGTTGTTGCAGTTGGACTTGTTCTCAATCCGAAAGCTTTGATGACAACTAAGCAGGTTGTGGCAATTAGTGCAATTTTTGACAATGAGATCTTACGAGACGTGATTTTAGTTGGCGCCTTGGTATCGATGCTCGGCATCAATGTTGCTTCCAGCTTCAATGCACCGCGAATTTTAGAGGCAATGGCACGTGAAAAGCAGCTGCCGTCATCATTAACTAAGAGAACGAAAAACAATTTTCCAATTAGGACATTCTTTATTTCTGAAGCGTTAGCGATTTTGGTACCACTGGCATTCCAATATAATATGGTTAACCTAATTACATTAAGTGCAATGGTTAGGTTCTTAGGCTTTATTATTGTGCCACTAGCAGTCATTTGCTTCTATTTTGGCAAAAATAAAGAGCAGGTTTTACCAGCACCAAAAAATGTTTGGACTGATATCGTAATCCCAATATTATCAATTATTGTCGTTATCTTTTTATTAGTTAAATATAACTGGCAAGCACAATTTGGCATTATTAAAAATGGTCAAGTGGTTGGTGTTAACTGGTATGCGATTTTGATGATGGTCTTTGGCTTTATCATCTTGCCACTTTTGATGTTTTTATTCACAAAGAAAAAGAGGAAGTAGTTTTATCAACAATTTTAAATTTGGGGTTAGGACTGTTGGACTAACTTTTTAACTGGGACCATACAATGTAAATGGTCTTAGAAAATCGCTTAAACCATTAATAAAAATCGAAGCAGAAATAGTCACTAATACTTCTAAAGAGAAAATAGCAGAGAAGCTAGTTACTGCTGAAAAACTGGCTAATAAACTAGCTCAAGAATCAATTTTCCAATTGAAGCGATCGATTGATAACAAAGTTTATGCTAATATTCCTACTCTTTTAATCGGTACTTTTTAATTTAATGCTGCTATCAAAGTGACTCTCTTATTAATTTGCAAAATACATGGAACAGCTTAAATTGAAGATTGAAATTTTTAAATAAGCTGAAATGAAGTAATTGGGCTAATTGTGAAATTACCTGGTAATGAGAAAAGGGAAAACTGTTAAATCAGTCTTCCTTTTTGCTGTAAGGTTTTGACCTTATGGCTGTAAGTTTTGTTATAGTTTAAAATTAAAGCACTATTTTTATTTTAAATATTATACTTTTTTAATATTTTAATATATACTAAGGCATAACCGAATAGACAGGAACAACTGGTGCCATTGGCTCAGCCTGTTTTATGAAAGTCAGAAATGATTTGGACTATATGAATAATACATATCCACACAATTATCTTTATATGGATGTCAGCCTTACAGGAATTTATATCATAGCAGCTCTTTAATCATAATTAACAGAAAGTGTGTTGAGCTTATGTTTGAATCAATAGGATACATAGCTTTTATAATCGCAATGTTTTGCCTTTCGCAAATTTATAAAGATAAGCCCTTCTTTAAATTTATGAAACAAAATCGGGGTACACTCCTGCTTTCCTGCTCGTTACTAATCCTTTTCGGATTTGGAATGGTGCAGGGATTTAGCAACTTGTTCCCGCCATTTACCACAATATTATTAGTGTTCATGCTGGTTGGTGCGTTCTATATTTTTAAAGATCGCAAAATAAGCTAGATTAAATTATAATTACTAATTCTATAGCAGTCTTTTCTAACTCAGTTAGGGATGATTGCTATTTTTGATATGAAAGAAGATTAGTTTGCAGCTATCAAATCAAGTAGGAGGTTCAACTTAAAATTTAATTCTTTTTGTTTAGATAATTTAGTCATAAAAAAGCCCCAAAAGTTATTCAACTTTTGAGGCTCAGTACATTTTTGCTTATTTAATTAATTATGCTTTTTCTTTAATTGGAAGTAATGAACAATGCTGTAGCAGAACAGGACTGCCATACCGATTCCAGCCATTGTCATGTCAGAACGAGGAGTTCCACCGCCAAAAGTTGTACCTAACCAGTTAACAATTGTTGGTGAAGCGGCACAACCAATATTAACTAGGATTAAGGTAATGGTTGTTGCGAAGTTGACGGAGTTCTTTGGAGCTGCTTCATCAAGCCAGTTAAAGATATAAGGTACGGACAAACCGAAGCCAGCACCTAAAACAATAACGGCTACAACTAACATTGGCAAGTTAACTGCGTAAGCAATTGCCAATAAACCAGCAACTTGTAAGAATAAACCAATTGGTAAAATTAAATCCTTTAATTTCTTCTTTAAAAGACCGTAGCACATTCCAACAGGAATACCAATTAAAGTAACTACACTTGAAACAAAGGCAATTTGTCTAACACTAGCAAGTTTTTGGCTTGTAGCAAGTTGTGGCAACTTGAATGACATTGGCATAAAGAAGACATACATAAAGAACATAATGATTGCTATTTCAATTACAGCACCATTAATCTTGTTTTCTTCTTTAGTAGCAGGTTGTGCTTCTGTATCGACGCTTTGTGATTGTCTAGGTAATTTAACCACGCAGCCAAATAGCAATAGAATTGGCAAGGCAGCCAAGTAAATTGCAAAAGTAGCGTGCCAACCATTAACAGCTAATAAGCCAACACAGAATGAAAAGATTGCTGCACCGACACTACCCATTGAGTTTTGGAAACCAAGCATTGATGATAGTTCATCGCCTTGGTAAAACTTCGATAATAAACTAACGGCTAATGAGTTGAATAAACCAATACCAGCTCCCAATAAGAAACGAGAGATTAAAATTGTTGTGTATCCCGTTGCGTACATTGGGTATGTTCCAGCTAATAGAGCAATTACTAACCCAGTGATAACAGTGTTTTTAGTACCGATTAGTTTAATTAAAAATGGACTTATGATTAGTCCGATGACTATTCCGATGTTTGGAATTGTACTTAATGTTTCAACAGCAGCCCGTGAAACGCCAGGAAATGACGAGTACATTAGGGGCAATACTGAGGAAATTTGCGGCGCAATCATCAATAATAAGGATATTGATAATAAGGCGACTTTGAACAACCCAGATTTTGGATTAACTTTTTTCATGTTAAGTTCCTCTATTCTCTAACTTTTATTGTATTCGCTAATATTATACTTGCTTTTTGATTAACAAATAGCGCTTTCAGTCACCTTAATCTGGCGCTGAGGAACCTTCGCGTATTTGTCTGCTGGTTTGTCCGTAATTGTTAACCATTGCACGGTTAAGTGATCTAACACCACTGAAACCATTATTCATGGCAACTGCAGTAAAGGTATTTGTAGTCGTAGTAAGTTCTTGGTAGGCTTTTTGTGCACGATAATTTTTGATGTATTCTCCTAAAGTACACCCCATATTTTCGCGAAAAATTCGTTGGAGATATTGACGTGCCAAATGACAAGAATCCGCGATTTCTTGAAGAGAAAAGGGTTCTTGATAGTGCCCTTGGATATAGTCAAGCGCGTTACGCAAATGCCCAGTGATGACTAAATTGTGTGACAGTTGGCTGTTATTTTTACGAGGTTTTAAAAAGTACTTAAGTAGTGTTTCAAGAACCTGATAGCTAAGGATAGTTAACTCGATATTTTTAAAATTACTCTCTTTACCCAGCTTAATATCAGTAATTTGCGTAAGAAGATCTTGTAAATGGTGATATTGAGCTACTTGCTGAAGTGATAACTTGCTTAGTGAACCAAGTTCAAAAAAATATTGATCAATTTTAGGAAACACTTGTAAGACCAGTGGATAGGGGAAGAGAAGCGTCAACATTAAGTCGTCCTTAGTGTGGATACGATTACGCACACTATGCACAATCTGAGTATTAACAATTAAAATCTCTCCAGGATGTGTTTGATGATCGACACCGCCAATTATAAAATGGTCAATTTGTCCCCGAATGGTAAAACTCAATTCAATGCTTTGATGCCAGTGAGCCGGCACTTCGGAATCATTGCGATGGTGGTGGATTTTAATGTGTAACGGTAATTCATCTAGTTGAATTAGCTCGTGTTTGTCGCCTGCCATAAGTTCCTCCTAGAAAAAAAGGTTGAACTATTTAGTTCAACCTTTATTTTACAATGAACTAAGCACTAATTGATGTACTTACGGAAAAAGTTAAGTTCGTCCAAATTACATTGCTTAGCTAAATCATCTTTTTGATTAACATTAAAGACGTGTCCACGACGATTATCTGGATCACCATAAAAATGAATTTCGTGGTAAATGCCTTTGGCACGTAAGTAGCCGGAAAGCATGTATGCATTGTCACGTAAGAAATCATCTGTACAAGTCATTAAGAAGAGTGGTGGCAAATCTGTAGTTAAAAATTGTTCAGCGTTTAATTGATCATGTTCTGTTAAACGAATTTCTGGACGGAAATATGCTTCTGGTGCACCCGCAATTGAATTAATTTCAGTTAAGAAATATGCACCGCAATTTAATGCCGCAGCCTTAATTGTTAGGTCAGGAACAGAGTAACCAAAGTATTTACGATAGTCAGCGTTAGTATAAGCAGCTAAAATTTGTTCACCCATTTGACCACCGGCACTATCACCAACGATAAAGACATTGTCTAAGTCTAATTGATATTTGGCAGCGTTAGTTGAATCTGCTACCCAATGGAAGACGCGGTTGACGTCATCCAATTCACCTGGGTAAACAACATCTGGTGCTAGACGATAATTTGCATTTACTACTGCAAAACCCTCTTTAGCAAGTGCCATGCAGTAAAATTGATAGGTTTCTTTTGTACCGTATACCCAGCCACCACCGTGAATGTTAACAATTACTGGTAGTTTAGCGTCTGTGCGCTTGCTTGGTAAATAGACATCAAGTAATTGATATTTAGGATCTTTACCATAAGCAATGTCATCAAAGCGCTCTACTTCAGGGATGCTGGTAGGTAAGCCCTCATCACGCTTATCATCACCATCTTTAAAAGCTTTGCGCATCTCATCGACTAATTTTTGATAATTTACTTCTGCCATTTTAATGACTCCTTTTTTTGAAATCGCTTTATTAAAAACATTGTACTTCATTGAAAGGAAAAAGAAAGACCAAAAAAGCACCTCAAACTGGCAAACAAGGCTTTTGCTGAAGTGCTTTCAAACATAAATTTGGCTAAGATGTAATTTTTTATCAAAAAGTTTATATATAAACAGTGAATACAAAATAACCTAGAAGTTTAGTTATTTTTTTCCGCAATAAAAGCTTGATAAGCTTCATCTTCTTTGGTTGGAGTAACCGAGAAATCAGAAAAACGAAGGAAAGGCTGATGTAATTCACCTTCATCAACTTCAATTTCTGCCATTACAGTCGCATTACCAATTAATTCAACCCAATAGCTGTCATCTGTTTGATGAACCTTAGTTTGAACAAATCCACCAGGATTAGTAACAGTAAGTAAGCGCTCAAAAGCGTGTTCTTGCGGTTGAGTTAGGGCAAATACGAGACTTGCGGCGGACATCCCAGTGCCACAGGCATTAGTAAAACCGACGCCGCGCTCATAAGTACGGACAAAAAGATGATCAGAATCTATTACTTGTGCCAGACTAACATTAACACCGTCAGGAAAGTAGGGGTTAGGTCGGTTTAACGCTGCACCCAAAGTTTTTAGAAAATCACTGTGTAACACATCAGCTGAAACTAAGCTGATAAGGTGAGGATTAGGCACAGCGACTGCTGTAAAAGTCAAATCATCATCAAAGGCAGGAACATTTTGGTCGATTAATTCATCAGTACCTAAATTGTTAAATGGTAAGTCTTTTGCTTTAAAACTGATAGGACTAATTTCTACCCCGACTGCCTTAACATTTTCTGCCCAATCTGGTTGACATGTTACAGCAAGGTCGGCTTGATCTGTTTCCACTTTAAAAGATGTTTTGTGGTATTTTTCCGCTAAATAACGACCAACAGTGCGCAAACCATTGCCACACATTGATGCAAACGAACCGTCTGCATTAATTACCTGCATTCTCCCTAGAGCATCGGGATGGCTGGCTTCGCTAATGACAAGTAAACCATCTGCTCCGTTCAAAAAGCTAGTTCGTCTATCCGTTAATTGACGTGCTAAGTTAACTAATTCGGGGTCGGTAAGTGGCTTTTCTAATTGAGTCTGGTCTAATAAGAAAAATTGATTTTGCGAACCATGCACTTTTTGCATTTGAATCATGATTTTGCTACTCCTTTGAAAAATTGTTGATAAATTTGGCTAACAGCATTTGCTGCGTCTTCTTTTTTGGTGCCTAACATAATAGAAATACGTGATGCACCCTGATTGATCATGTGAATGGCAATATGCTCTTTGGCTAAAGGGGTAGTGATATTCTTCATTGCGCCAATTTTATTCCGCATCCCTTCGCCAACTACCATAATGATAGCATAATCATCAATCCATTCTAATTGGTCGGGATGAATTACTTTTTGAATTTCACTACACATTTGCGCGCGCAGTTCTTCAGTAAACTGCCGTTTATCAAAGATAACCGTCAAATCGTCTATACCTGAGGGCATGTGTTCGTATGAAATATTAAACTTGTAAAATATTTCTAGTAATTTAAGGGTAAAACCAGTTTCTTTATTAAGCAGATATTTATGTAAATATAAAGCGGAAAAGTGATTTGAGCTGGCAACTCCTGTAATCGTACTTTTAGGATGAAAATCTTTTTCAGGTACAATCATCGTTCCTGGTAATTCAGGGTGATTAGTATTTTTAACATTGATGAAGACCTGGCCTTGAATTGCCGGAATCAACGCCTCGTCATGGAAAACTGAAAAACCAGCATAAGATAGTTCCCGTAATTCCCGGTAAGTCATAATTTTAATTGGATGAGGGTTAGCAACAATTCTAGGATCCGCGGCGTAAATTGCATTTACGTCAGTAAAGTTTTCGTACAAGTCAGCTTTAATTCCTCTTGCCCAGATTGAACCGGTGATATCCGATCCACCACGTGAGAAAGTGGCAATTTTGCCCTGAGCTGTAACACCATAAAAACCGGGAACTACTAGTATTTCTGGCACTTCACGCCATCTAAGTAAATTTTGATAAGTTTCAGGTAAGACTTGAGCGTCGCTGGCAACACTGCTTACCAAAAAACCAGCGTCCTGTGGGTCTAGAAAGCGCGTTGGCAAACCTTGCTCTTGTAAAATTAATGCTAGTAACTGTGCACAGAGTTTTTCACCGTGTGCTTTGAAAGCTGCCATTAGGTATTCTGGCGCGTCATTAAAAGCTATTGGTAAGTCAACCAACTCTTGGTGCAAGAACGCAAATTTTTGGGGCTCAAGTGCAAAAAAAGCGGCAATTTCTTGATATCTCGTCCAAATTTGCTGAATAATTTCAGCGGTGTCTTGTTGTTTCAGTGTCTTTTGAGCATATTCAATTAACAGATCTGTAACTTTTACATCTTCCGCAAATCTTTTTCCTGGTGCGGAAGTGACAATTACTTTTCTGGTTGGGTCAGCATTAATAATATTTAGCACTTTTTGAAATTGTTCACCGCTTGCAAGTGAACTACCACCAAATTTAACAACTTTCATTTTTGCAACACCTACTTAATTAAAATAATTTAAATTCGATAGTAACGCATTTTAACATTTTAATTTTTATCTGCAACTAAAACATGACTGTAGTCGTCTTTTTAAAAAATAAAGTTAATTAATTATGAAAAAGCCGTTGACAAGTAATATTAATAATAATAATATTTTTATAAATCAAACGAAGAGGTCGCAACTAACAAAAGTACCTAGTGGAGTTTCTGCAAAAACGGTGAAGCTAGCGAAAGGGGCGGTTGCCGAAGCGTTAATTATTGCGGTAGTTAATCGGCTGGGACGTAATCTAATAAATTACGGACTGTCGCAAATTTAAATTTGCGGAGCGCTATCGCCAAAACTGAATCAGATCAAGGTTTAATCTGAAAGACTCTTTTGTACGCTATGCGCGTATTAAAGGGTCTTTTTCTTTACCAAAAACGGGGGTTATCAGATGTCAACGAATGATTATTACCAGACGAATGATCAAGGTCACTTAATGATTGGAGGTGTAGATGCACTTAAGCTAGCCGAAAACTTTGGTACGCCATTGGTGGTTTATGATGCTGCCCAAATTAGAAAACAGTTCAATGCACTTAAGCAAGCTTTTGTTGCTGGACAGGTTGATTATGCCATCAGCTATGCTAGTAAAGCTTTTACCTCGCTTGCAATCTATCAAGTAATCAACGAATTGGGTGGCCACATTGATGTTGTTTCAGGTGGAGAACTGTATACAGCGTTGAAAGCCGGCTTCCCAACGGAAAAAATCAGTTTTCACGGTAATAATAAAACAAAAGATGAACTCTTAATGGCTGTTGAAAATAATGTTGGGGTAATCATTTTAGATAACTTTCATGAAATTGAACTCCTGAAGCAAGTACTGCATGAAACAAACAAGAAAGTGCAAGTAATGCTTCGCATCACTCCTGGTGTGAGTGCACATACGCACGAATATGATCAAACCGGTCAAGAAGACAGTAAATTTGGGTTTGATGTTCGTTCGGGTCAAGCAGAAAAAGCCTTTTTACAAGTTAAAGCGGAAGAGCAAATGGAGCTGATTGGCCTTCACGCTCACATTGGTTCACAGATCCTTGAAACTGAAGGTTTTAATCTTGAAGTGGAAAAATTGATGCAGCTAGTTCACGAATGGAAGCAAAAGTATGATTATCAGCCACAGGTTCTAAATTTAGGCGGCGGTTTTGGCATAAGATATACCGCTAAAGATCGTGTGATTGGGCTAGGTACATTTGTTGAACAAATCATTGCCAGTGTCCGTACATTAGCTGAACAGTATCAGTTAAACGTACCAGCAATCTGGGTAGAACCCGGGCGCTCAATTGTAGGTGAAGCAGGATATAGTCTTTATACCGTTGGCTCCAGAAAGGATGTGCCAGGTTTAACTCCTTATGTGACTGTTGATGGCGGCATGGGTGATAACATTCGACCTGCGCTTTATAAAGCAGAATATGAAGCATTGGTTGCCAAGCGACCAGCGGCTGAACCAGTTGAAAAGGTCCATTTAGCAGGACGCTATTGTGAATCTGGTGACATTTTGATTGATCAGGCATGTTTACCAAAAACTAAGCCAGGGGATGTAATTGCTGTTCTTGCAACTGGAGCATATGGTTACAGCATGGCTTCTAACTATAACCGTGTTCCAAGACCAGCAGTTGTTTTTGCAGAAAATGGACAAGCACAAGAAGTTGTTACACGTGAAACCTATGACGATTTAATTAAGAATGACCGTTTTTATCAAGAAAAGTGAGGATATCAAATGAAAAATATGTCAGCGACAGAAATTATTGATTTTATTGCCAATGCGCCTAAGAAAACCCCAGTTAAGATTTATGTTAAGGGAGACTTGGAGGACTTGAAATGGCCTGTAGAAGTAAGAACATTTATCGAGGGTAATTGCGGTGTTGTTTTTGGTGACTGGGATGATCTGGTACCTTTTTTACGAACAAATGCGGCAAAGATTAATGACTATCAGGTTGAAAACTGCAGCCGCAACTCCGCAGTACCCCTTTTAGATTTAAAAAATATTCAAGCAAGAATTGAGCCTGGTGCCTTGATTCGTGAACAGGTAAGTATCGGTAAAAATGCGGTCATCATGATGGGAGCAGTGATTAATATCGGTGCTGAAATTGGTGATGGGGCAATGATTGATATGAACGCCGTTTTGGGCGGGCGAGCAATTGTTGGGGCTAACAGCCATATTGGTGCTGGTGCTGTTGTAGCGGGTGTAGTCGAGCCTGCTTCTGCCGAACCGGTCAGAATTGGACAAAATGTTTTAGTTGGTGCTAACGCAGTGCTTTTAGAAGGGGTTCAAGTTGGTGATAATGCCGTGGTTGCCGCAGGTGCGGTCGTGACAAAAGATGTTCCGGCTAATACTGTTGTTGCAGGCGTCCCAGCCAAAGTTGTTAAAAAAAGAGACGAACAAACTACTGACAAAACTAAGATTGAGCAAGATTTAAGAAAGCTGTGAGTTAATGTTAACTACTAGTCAACTGATTCAAATTCGTCGTGACTTACATCAAATTCCCGAAGTGGCATTGCAAGAGCATGACACCAAGCAGTATTTATTAAAGGTCATTCAACAATTTGATCAGCAGTTTTTACAGATTAAAACTGTTCCTGAATTGCCAACTGCCTTACTGGTAAGAGTACAGGGAAAACAACCTAAAAAAACGATTGGTTACCGAGCTGATATTGATGGACTACCAGTAAAAGAAAAAACTGGGTTAGCATTTTCTTCAAAAAATGAGGGAAAAATGCATGCGTGTGGTCATGATATTCATATGACAGTGGCATTAGGAATTTTGAATTACTTTAGTGAGCATCAACCACAAGATAATTTGCTTTTCTTCTTCCAACCTGCTGAAGAAAGCAAAAACGGTGGCAAACTAGCATATGAACAGGGCGTTTTTGCTGGTGAGTGGCGACCTGATGAATTTTTTGCATTACATGTTACGCCTGACTTACCAGCAGGAACAATTGGGTGCCGCAACGGAACACTATTTGCTGGCGCTGCAGAAATTAATATTGATCTGTATGGTCAAGATGGTCACGCTGCATATCCACAGCGTGCAAATGATATGGTTGTAGCAGCAGCTGCACTAATTAGCCAGATTCAGACAATTGTGGCGCGCAGCATCGATCCAATTGAAAGCGGCGTGATAACAATTGGCAAGGTTCGTGCGGGCACGATTAGAAATGCAATTGCTGGTCATGCGCACTTAGAAGGTACGCTTCGCGGCTTGACTCAAACGATGATTGAACAAATTGAGAAGCGTTTGCGTGAAGTAACAGCTGGTATTGGTCAAAGTTTTGCGGCTAGAGCAGAAATTGAAATTAACCAAGGAGGCTATTGGCCTGTCGAAAATGATTCTAAGATTACCGCTGAATTTATTGACTACATGAAAAATAACCCAGCAGTTAAGTATCAAGAAACTGAGCCGGCAATGACAGGTGAAGACTTTGGTTATTTACTTGCCAAAATTCCTGGAACAATGTGCTGGCTTGGCGTGGAAGATGACTCTCAACTTCATTCCGCTACTTTCAGTCCACAAGAAAGTGCAATTGAGGCAGGGATTAAAGCAATAGTCGGCTTTTTCGAAGAGCACATGTAAATGACTAATAATGAAAGGAAAAACTATGACAGATTTTACTAACGCTGATTTATTAACTGCGTTGATCACACCATTTAATGAGCAAGGCGAAGTTGATTATCCCGGTTTAAAAGAATTAACAGAACTTTTGCTTGCCACAGGAAGTCGTGGTTTTGTAATTGGTGGTACGACTGGTGAAACGGCTACGATGAACCATGATGAAAAAATCGAGCTTTATACCCGCTTTGCAGAAATAGTTGCAGGTCGAGTACCAGTGATTGCAGGTACAGGTAGCAATAACACTGCTCAAACGGTGGATTTCACAGCTGAAGTTAGTCAAATTTCAGGCATTGATATGGCTTTGGTTGTTACGCCATACTACAACAAGCCCAATCAACGTGGAATTAAAGCGCATTTTGAAGCTGTTGCCAAAAAATCAAAGGTTCCACTAATGATTTATAACATTCCTGGTCGTACAGGTGTAAAAATCACTAAGGAAACTGTTGTTGAATTGGCTGCTAATCCTAATATTGCCGGCGTGAAGCAATGTGCAGAAATAGAAGACTTGGAATATATCGTTGAGCATGCACCAAGTGACTTTTTAGTTTATACCGGTGAGGATGCGCAGGCACTCAGCGCTAAAACTTTAGGAGCAAGAGGCGTAATTTCTGTTGCTTCACATATTTATGGCAAAGCAATGCGCCAAATGTATGATGAACTGGAAGCTGGCAATGTTAAAGCAGCTGGAGCACTTCAGCGAAAACTGACACCAAAAATGGCTGCATTATTTATGTACCCGTCACCATCTCCAGTTAAGGCGGTTTTAAATGCACAAAACTTACCAGCAGGGGGATGTCGCTTGCCAATGATTACTTTAAATGAAGAAGAGAAAAAGCAATTGGCACTACACTTGGGCTTAAATGAAACGGCATTACTGCATGAATTACCAGTAGAACTAGGAGTAGATTAATGAAACGAGTTTTTATTGCTGGCGCGACTGGATCAATGGGAAAGCAGGTCGTGCAGTTAGTTGAAAAACAGGCAGATTGTGAACTGGTTGGCGTATTAGCGCCGCATGCCAAAAGCGAGGGGGATTTTGCTAATACTGTCCAGTGCTTTGACCAACTTGATGAGATTGACATTAGTGCAGATATTTGGATTGACTTTACAACTCCTCAGGCTGTTTTTGAAAACGTCAAGTTTGCTTTAAACCACCAAATGAGACCAATTGTCGGTACTAGTGGACTGACAACTGAGCAAACAGAAGACCTGCAAAAAACTGCAGAAGACCAACAACTAGGCGGGGTTATTGCGCCGAACTTCGGGCTGTCTGCTGTCTTACTAATGAAATTTGCCCAAGAGGCTGCACGTTACTTTCCAGATGCAGAAATTATCGAAATGCACCATGCCGATAAGCTTGATACACCTTCAGGAACGGCGATTAACACCGCAAAGATGATTGCCGAGGGTCGAAGCGGATCAGGTTCAACAGATACTAACAATGATGCAAGAGCTCGCGGAGATCTTTATGATGGTGTTCCCATCCATGCTGTCCGCTTGCCAGGTTATGTTGCCCACGAACAGGTTCTTTTTGGCGGACCTGGTGAGGCCTTGACCATTAGACAAGATTCATTTGATCGATCATCTTTTATGCAAGGTGTAAAAGTTGCACTCGATCAAGTGATGAGCTTATCCAAACTGGTTGTTGGTTTGGATAAAATTCTATCAATATAAGGAGGAAAAAATGCCACATTTAGCTTCAGATTTAACCCCAACTACAAGTGTTCCGCTGACTCAAATTCCAGCTTCAGGTATCCGTGCATTTGCGCAAAAGGTTGATTATATACCAGATTTAATTAAGCTGACATTAGGAGAGCCAGATTTAAATACGCCAGAGCACGTCAAAAAAGCGACAGCTCAGAGCATTTTAGACAATGACTCCCATTATTCAGCACAAAAAGGAACTTTGAGACTTCGCCAAGCGATTAGTGACTTTCTAAAGCGGAAGCAAAATATTTCATATGATTCGGAAAATGAGATCGTTGTAACGGTAGGGGCGACTGAAGCAATTGCTGCAGCAATGTTGTCGTTAATTCAGCCAGGAGACCAAATTATTGTTCCTACGCCTTCATATGCCTTGTACTTCCCACTGCTTCAATATGTAAAAGCAGATTTAGTTGCAATTAATACAGCGGATACGGACTTTGTCCTGACGCCTGAGGCCTTAGAACAGACTTTACAAAGTCATCCGCAGGCGAAGGCAATTATTCTCAATTATCCGACTAATCCAACTGGTCGTGAATGTTCAGAAGAAGTGCTAAAGCAGTTAGCACAAATCATTGAAAAACATCACTTATACGTAATTTCTGATGAAATATACGGCGAATTGACTTATGACTTTGAACACATCTCAATTGCGCGCTATATTCCTGAACGGACCCTAGTAATCAATGGTTTGTCAAAGTCACACGCAATGACTGGCTACCGAATTGGATACATTGTAGGGCCAACAGAATATATTAGTTTGATTGCCAAAATGCATGCCTTTTTGGTTACTGCGCCATCTAATCCGGCTCAGGCAGCTGCCTGTGAAGCATTAGAAAACGGTGATAAAGATCCAATTGAATCACGTCAAATTTATCATAAAAGGCGTGACTATATCGTTAATGCACTTAACGAGATGGGATTAAAGACGATGGTCAGTGAGGGGGCATTTTACGTTTTTGCCAAAATTCCTGCGGAATATGGAACAGATGATGAAGCATTTGCATTAGATTTAGCGCATAAGGCGAGAGTTGGTGGTACACCAGGAAGTGCCTTTGGTGATGGTGGTCAGGGCTATATTCGTTTTTCATATGCTGCTAGTGATGAGGACTTGCATGAGGCAATGGCACGAATAAAACGATTTTTGGCAGAAAAGGATGATCATCAATGAGAGAATATGTTGTTGCAATACTGGGTGCAACCGGTGCAGTTGGTCAGCGGCTGATTAGTGAGCTTGAACAATCCAGTATACCGGTTAAAAAACTAAAACTATTAGCGTCAAAACGTTCAGCAGGTAAAAAGTTAAAATTCAAAAATCAAGAAATTACAGTTGAAGAAGCCCAACCGGATTCATTTAATGGTGTAGATCTTGTTTTATCGTCTGCTGGTGGCGCAGTTTCAAAAAAGCTGCTACCAGAGGCAGTTAAACGTGGTGCAGTTTGCGTTGATAACACGAGTGCTTATAGAATGGAAGATGACGTGCCACTAGTTGTTCCTAGAGTTAATGACAAGGAACTAGTTAATCATCATGGCATTATTGCTAATCCGAACTGTTCAACCATTCAGATGGTTGCAGCTCTTTATCCAATTTATCAGCGGTGGGGAATTAAGCAGATTATTGTTTCAACCTATCAAGCAGTTTCAGGTGCTGGAAAAGCGGCGTGGGATGAAATGTTGAACCAAGCTCAGGCAAGGCTGAATCATCAAGACTTGAAAGCTGAAATTTTGCCGACTGCAGCGGATAAGCGCCATTATCCAATGGCATTTAATTTGCTGCCACAGATTGATGTGTTTGAAGACGATGGTTACACGCATGAAGAATGGAAAATGATTCATGAAACTAAAAAGATTTTGCTTAATGATCAAAATGCTGGTGAAATCAAAGTAACAGCAACTTGTGTGAGAGTTCCAATTGAAATTGGTCACGGTGAAACAGTTTATTTTGTTGTAAACGATTCGTCGGCAACTACTGCTGAAATACAAGAAGAGATTGCTAAAACATCCGGTTTAGTTTTGCAAGATGATCCTAGCAAACAAGCTTACCCGCAGCCGCTTTTAGCAGCTGGTAAACGGGAAACTTTTGTTGGACGTATTCGCCAAGATCAAGAAAATGATGGTGCCTTTCAGATGTGGGTTGTTGCGGACAACCTATTGCGTGGTGCAGCTAGCAACACAGTCGAAATTGCAGAGTGTCTTGTGCGCGATGATCTAGTACATCAAGCAAATTAAACATTTATCAAAAAGCTACAGAAAAACCTGTGGCTTTTTATTGTTCGCCTTTAATGGTTATACATATATATTTTTAGCTTATATAAAAGTGTACAGAAATAAAAGGCAAACTTTTTAAGGGAATATAAATTGATATATTCGGATTTTACCTTGACAGATTGGTAAAAAATAGATAATCTAGAATCAATCGGAGGTAATATATGAATCGGAAAACCGCAGTTTGGTTACTAATACCTGCATTCTTTGGCGTCTTGGTTTTTACCTTTTTTCCATTAATTGAAATCGCAATTCCAACGTTCCAGAGTCAAGCAGGTTTTTTTTCGCTTTATACACAGTTTCTTAAAAGCTCTTATAACTGGACAGTAATTGGAAGAACATTTTTGATAGCAGTTTTAACAGTGATTATTGTTTTGATTTTAGGATTACCTATCTCGTTATGGATTGGAAGACAAAAAAAGACGGTTAGACAGGTGCTGAACTTACTAATTCTTTTTCCAATGTTAACTAACGCTGTTGTTAGAAACTTTGCTTGGATTATTATCTTGGGTCGGGATGGCATAATTAACAAATTATTGCTCTCACTGCACTTAATAAAAGCACCGCTAAACATTCTATATACCAATACGTCGATTATTATTGGCTCGGTTTACCTATTTTTGCCAATCATGATTAATACTTTGATTGGTAGTGTTGCAGAATTAAACGTCGAAATTGAAGAGGCTGCTGCTGTTTTGGGCTCTAGCCCATGGCACACTTTATTCAAGGTTATTATTCCTCAACTTGCTACAAGCATTTTAACAGGATGTATTCTGGTTTTTGCTGGAACAATGACGGCATATACTACTCCACAAATTCTTGGTGGTAATCGTCATTTGGTGATGGCCACATTAATTTATCAGCAGGCCATGACACTAGGAAATTGGCAAAATGCCAGTGTAATTGCCTTGATCTTAATCGTTATCTCAGCTCTTTCGATGTGGCTCATGAAGCGGTTAAGCTATCGCCTAGACCGGAGGATGACTAATGCTTAATCGTAAAAATAAAACATTAACCATTATTTCACTTATTATTCTGGCGCTGATTATGTTGCCACTAGTCCTAGTGGTTATAACTTCATTTAATAATCAAAGCTCGATTTCCTTACCAATCACAGGTTTTACCCTTTCGTGGTATAGCAATATTTTTCAGCAACCTGATTTTATTACTGGCTTTGAGTCAAGCTTATTGGTGGCATTAATCGCCAGCTTTTTAGCCTTAATTATTGGCATTCCTGCTGTATATGCTTTAACACGTTATAATCTGCAACATGCGGCTTGGTTCCAATCATTTTTTCTAAGTTCGACTTTAATTCCTGAAATTGTAATTGGCTTTGCACTGTATCAAACGGCTGTTATTACCTTTAAAATGCCAGTTTTTATCAGCTTAATTATTGGTCACTTTCTCCTGTGCTTACCGTATGTCATTCGGTTAATCACAGCCAGTATGTTGATGATGGACAGTCATATTGAGGAAGCAAGTTGGGTCTGCGGCTGTTCACCTAAAAAAGCATTCTTTTTGATTGTTTTACCTAATATTAAGTCTAGTATCATTGCGGCCTTTATGATGTGCTTCATCAATTCGTTCAATAATATTCCAATTTCATTATTCATGAATGGGCCATCGCTTACGATGCTGCCACCAGCAATTCTAAACTATTTGCAAAACAATTATGATCCAACTGTTTCTGCAATTTCAGTTGTTTTAATGGTATTTACAGCGCTAATGATGTTTTTAGTTGAAAAAGTAATTGGCATTAGCAATATTACTAAATAGGGGTTTCGAGTGTGGCAAATTTAGAAGTAAAAAATTTAGCAAAATCATATGATGGTAAAACTAAAGTTTTGCAGGATATATCTTTTACAATAGAAAATGGTGAATTGGTTTCAATTCTAGGGCCTTCGGGTTGTGGGAAAACTACCACTTTAAGAATAATTGCAGGCCTAATTCAAGAAACTGCAGGGCAAATTTTAGTTAATGGTAAAGATATTACCAAAACACCTGTGTATAAACGCAATTTTGGGATGGTGTTCCAAAGTTATGCCTTATTTCCACATTTGAGTGTTTTCGATAATGTGGCGTTTGGCTTAAAAATGCATAAATTATCAAAGCAGGAAATCAACGAAAAAGTGAGTGGAATACTTGAAATGACGGGTTTAAGCGACCTAGCAAGTCAATTTCCAGCACAACTTTCTGGAGGACAGCAACAACGAGTTTCCTTGGCAAGGGCGCTAGTTACTAATCCAGAGATGCTATTGATGGATGAGCCATTAAGTAACCTTGACGCTAAATTGCGTTTAAAAATGCGTGAAGAGATTCGTAAATTACAGCAAGAAATGAAGATGACAGTTCTTTTTGTCACGCATGATCAACAAGAATGTTTTGCAATTTCTGACAAAGTTTTAATTATGAATCAAGGACGAATCGAACAATTTGACCGTCCCGAAAATATTTTTCATCATCCACGTACTGAGTATGTGGCTCGGTTTATTGGCTACGACAACTTTATTCCAGTTAATGCAGACAACCGTCAGGATAGTTATCATATTGCAGTCAAGGGCACGAGATTAACAACTGAAGAAAATAATGAGAATGCAAAAGTTCTTACCATTCGCCCCGAAAACATTCAATTGAACGCAGATAGTACTGAAAACACTTTGACTGGTACGATTACTGGTCGTGAATATTTGGGACAAAGTTTTAAATACACTATTCATTCAGAATTGGGTGACTTCCAAGTTGAGGAAGCAAGACAGAAGATGCGAAGTTCAGGGGATGAGGTCAAACTTACACTCCGAGCTAAACATCTTCATCCATTGTCAGAGTGAATATTCAGGAAGGTTTTTTATTATTATGAAATTCAAAAAAGCTTGCTTGGCAGCTGCCAGCTTTATCGTTGCCGGAACTGCTATTGCAACCACGGCTTGTTCATCTAGTACAAATAGTGGTAAATTGGTTGTATCAACCTTTGGTTTATCAACAAAGCAAATGCGTTCAGATGTCCTTGATCCTTACGCTAAGAAAAATAATGTGAAAGTTTCTACGCAATTTGGTGATAGTTCAACTCGTTTAACGCAGATAGAACACAACCCTAATTCAACAGTTGATGTGATTGAGTTAGCACAAAATAATGCGATTACAGGTTCTAAAAAGAAACTGTTTAAAAAGTTAGATTTTTCAAAAATTAAGAACTTTAAGTATTTATCGAGCGATCAACAAAAGCTAGCTAAACAAACTAATACTGTGCCATACACTGTTAATAGTTTAGGGATCATTTACAATCCAAAGAAAGTTCAAATCAAAGATTGGAATGACTTATGGTCAAAGAAATTAAAGGGTAAGATTGCCGTACCAGATTTTGCAACAACTTTTGGTCCTGCAATGCTCTATGTTGCAGGTGACCATGCTAATGTTGATGTGACTAAGGATGATGGTAAGGCAGCGTTTCAGGCAATGAAACAGTTGAAGCCAAATGTTGTAAAAACTTATGCACAAAGTTCAGATTTGAGTAATATGTTTAAGACTGGGGAAATTACTGTTGCAGTTGTTGGTGACTATGCTGTTGGAATGTTGAAAGCAACAAATCCAAGTTTGAAGTACATGGTGCCAGCTTCAGGTACTTATGCAAACTATAACAATATTGCGATTTTAAAGAATAGCAAAAATGCGGACGCTGCTTACAAGTACATTGATTTTAGGCTAAGCAAAGAAAACCAGAAAAAAGTTGCTGGTGCTAAGTCACTTAATAATGCACCGGTTAACTCACAAGTTGAATTGTCACCTGCAGAGGCAGCAAACAAGACTTACGGTGACATTGCTAAAAGAGCAAAGACAATTGATTTCTTCTATGTGAATAGTCACATGTCTTCGTGGATAAGTCAGTGGAACAAAATAATGAATCAGTAATAAGGAAAAATAAAAGAGTTGGCTAAAACCAGCTCTTTATTTATGGGAGGCAAAATGACACAAGTTGATCTGTTGATTAAAAATGGCCATGTTTTTAATGTATTTCTGCGTAAATTTGTTGACACACAGGTAACAGTCAAAGATGGTAAGTTCTATTGGATTAATACAGATTTGCCAGGAATTGAAGCAAAGAAAACACTTGATTTAAAAGGTAAGTACTTAATTCCGGGATTTGTTGATGCCCACATGCACATTGACTCTTCAATGACTACGCCAGCAATTATGGGTCAAACGATTTTAAAATACGGTACAACGACAATTGTGGCGGATGACCATGAAATAACTAATGTTGCTGGTATTGAGGGGCTAAAGAACTTTATTGATGAACCAGCACCAATTGATATTTTCTTTGGTATTCCTTCGTCTGTTCCTTCGACTAATCCAGATATGGAAACAACTGGTGGCCAGATAGGTGTCAAAGAGGTTCAGGAGCTACTTAAAGATCCCCGGTTTATTTGCTTGGGTGAGGTGATGAACTTTAAAGGAATGACATCACCACGTGAAACATTAATCAAAGATATTATCAAAACTTGCCGTCAAGAAAAGCCTACATTACCATTAGAAGGACATGTTCCAGCATATGCTGGTGAAGATTTGGCTAAAGTTTTGTATGCAGGTATCACTACTGATCACACTCAACAAACTGCAGATTTAGTTAATGAAAAAATTCGTAACGGAATGTTTGTTGAAGTACAGCTGAAATCAATGCACCAAGAAGTAATTGACACAATTATTGAGCATACGTATTTTGAGCACGTGGCCCTTGTGACAGACGACTCAATGCCAGACACTTTACTGCACAGTCATTTGAACCATTTGGTTAAAAAAGCAATCGAAATGGGGATGACACCAGAAGAAGCAATTTATATTTCAACATACACACCAGCTCGTCATATGGGATTATGGGATCGCGGTGCAATTGCCCCTGGTAGAGTAGCCGACTTTGTTATTTTGGATAATCCGAAGACTTTGTCAATTGAAGCAGTTTACAAAAACGGGATAAATGCTGAAGATATTGAAGCAAAAACTGATTACCAGTTTTTACCAGCGTTACGCCATTCAGTCAATGCCCCTAAATTAACGAGTGAAGACTTCATGCTCAAGACAAACTTGGTAAGTAATGGCAGTGTATTGGCTAATGTCATTCAAATTAATCCAGTCGGTACTTTCACAAATCATATTCAAGTTGAACTAGAAGTAGACAACAATATTATTCAATGGCAAAACGCAGGCCTAGCTATGATTCTTGTACAAGACCGTTATAACGGTGAAAAAGGTCGCTATAGTGTTGGCCTAGTTGATCGCGGCATCCTCAAGGACGGAGCAGTAGGCGCCACCTGGGCACATGATCATCATAACCTGATGGTAATGGGAACTAACACAAAGGCAATGCTAAAAATCCAACATCAATTGATTGAGCAGCAGGGTGGTTATATTGCCGCTAAAGGTGAAAAAATAGTTGCTAATGCTGAGTTACCAATTGGTGGAGTTGCTAGTGACCAACCAATGCAAGTACTCGGTAGTGAAATAGGGAAAATCCGCAAGACAATGCAAGAATTGGGATATAAAAATACTAACGAAATTATGTCCTTCTCAACGCTGTCTCTGCTTGTTTCACCAAGCTTCAAAATTTCAGATAAGGGTTTATTTGATGTCAAAAGTCAGCAAAAGTGCTCTTTATTTGAAGAAGCTAAATAAGCGTAATTACTTAAAACTTTGATTTGAGTGATTATAATTTTCAAAAGATAAAGTGCTCCATGATAGTTAGACACACAAGCTAATTATTATAGAGCACTTTTTTATTCTATATTAGTATTTTTCGAAGACAAAAATCAGTTTAATAAAAATGTGCACAAAAAAATCCCAGTACTGACTACCTAACAATACTGAGATAAATACCATTTTAACGGAAATACTTATTTAATGCCACAGCAAATTAATAATATCAATAAAAAATTATTATAATTATTTGTCACCACTCATAATAGTGTTTTTAACAATAACGTAATCAACTAATTTAATAGAACTGAGGTCTTTTCCACCTGCGTAGGAGATGGAAGACTGTAAATCTTCTTCCATTTCTGTCAAAGTATCAGCAATTGAGCCACGGTATGGCACTAGCATTTGCTTACCTTCAACGTTACGATAAGCGCCCTTTTGGACTTCTGAAGCAGAACCCCAGTATTGCTTATATGTTTTGCCATTGATTTTGATGACATTACCAGGGGATTCTTCATGACCAGCAAGCATTGAGCCAATCATTACCATTGTCGCACCAAAGCGAACAGATTTAGCAATATCGCCGTTATAACGAATACCACCGTCAGCAATCACAGGTTTACTTGCAACTTTACTACACATTCTTAAAGCGGCTAATTGCCAGCCACCTGTACCAAAGCCAGTCTTTAGCTTGGTAATGCAGGCACGGCCAGGACCAACACCGACTTTAGTTGCATCTGCTCCTGCATTCTCCAATTCGCGAACTGCTTCTGGGGTAGCAATGTTTCCAGCAGTTAAAAAAGTGTCAGGCAATTTTTCTTTGATGTACTTAATCATGTCGATAACATAAACCGAATGACCATGTGCAACGTCAATCGTGATGTATTCTGGAACAATGTTCTCTTTGGCTAGTTGATCGATAAAGTCGTATTCACCTTGTTTAATTCCTACTGAAATTGATGCAAATAGCCCTTTTTCGTGCATCATTTTAATGAAGTCAAGGCGCTTTTCAGGCTGAAAGCGATGCATTACATAGTAATAACCATTTTTGGCTAACCAGACAGCAAGTTCATCATTAATAACACTTTCCATGTTAGCCGGCACAACTGGAATTTTAAATGTTCGGTTTCCAAACTTAACACTTGTGTCTGCATCGTGTCTACTTTTGATGATTCCCTTATTGGGAACAAGCTGAATGTCATCATAGTCAAAAGCTTCCACACTAAAATAATTACTCATGAGTAAATTAGCTCCTATATAAATCTTGGTTTTGAACCAAATTACTATAATCAAAAAGCCTTTTTTTGTCAATATAAAAATCGAACTATTTAAAATAACCTTGTAGTTATAATTCGCATTTAAATTTGACTACATAGCCATAAATTGCTAGACTATTTACGTGATATTTGTAGATTTTGATGAGGTGAATGAAAATGACAGCAGTTGCAGTTGTTGGAAGCCAATGGGGCGATGAAGGAAAGGGTAAAATTACCGATTTCCTTAGTAAGGAAGCTGCTTATGCAGTTCGCTCTAATGGTGGTAATAACGCTGGACACACAATTGAAATTGATGACCAGACTTTTAAGATGCGTTTGATTCCATCCGGGATTTTTGCATCAGCCAAGGGTGCGGTTATTGGAAATGGTGTAGTAATTAATCCAGAAGTATTACTAGGTGAAGTAAAAAACCTAGAAGAAAGTGGAATTGACACCAGTAAACTAAAGATTTCTAACCGTGCGCATATTATTATGCCGTACCATATTTTGCAGGATGAATACCAAGAAGAAGCCAAGGGTGCCAATAAGATTGGCACTACTAAAAACGGAATTGGTCCAGCATATATGGATAAGGCATCTAGAGTTGGCATCAGAGTTTGTGACTTGCTTGAAAAAGACACCTTTGAAGAAAAACTACGGGCTAATTTAAAAGAGAAAAATGAACTCTTTACCAAAGTCTATGGTAAAGATGCACTTAAATTTGACGACATTTTTGACCAATACTATGAATATGGTCAAAAAATGAAGAAATACGTTACTGATACCTCAGTTTTGGTTAACGATGCGCTTGATAACAATGAAAAAGTTTTGTTTGAAGGTGCTCAAGGAATTATGCTTGATATTGATGAAGGAACATACCCATTTGTTACTTCATCAAACTCAATTTCAGGTGGAATTGCCAGTGGAATGGGTGTAGGTGCTAATCGCTTGAATACAGTGATTGGTGTCTGCAAGGCTTACACAACTCGTGTGGGTGCTGGACCATTCCCAACTGAACTTAATGATGAAACTGGGGATTTAATTCGTGAAACTGCACATGAATATGGAACAGTTACAGGACGTCCACGTCGTGTTGGTTGGTTCGACTCAGTTGCTTTGCGTCACGCTAAACGCGTTTCCGGAATTAACGGACTTAGCCTCAACTTGCTAGACATTTTTAGTGGTTTTGATACA
Organism: uncultured Lactobacillus sp.; assembly: GCA_946482465.1. Taxonomy (GTDB): domain Bacteria; phylum Bacillota; class Bacilli; order Lactobacillales; family Lactobacillaceae; genus Lactobacillus. The sequence goes on along the minus strand of CAMLRL010000002.1, from coordinate 30,546 downwards.
GTAAAAATTGCTACAGCATATGAACTTGACGGTCAAGAAATCGATTATTACCCAGCAAGCTTAAAAGAATTAGACCGGTGCAAGCCAGTTTATGAAGAACTTCCTGCTTGGCAAGAAGATATAACTGGTGCAAAATCTTGGGATGATTTACCAGAAAACGCTCAAAAGTTTTTAAACCGCATTTCTGAATTAGTTGATATTCCACTAGTAACAGTTTCGGTTGGTCCTGAGCGTGAACAAACGATTGTTTTACGAAATCCATGGGAAATATAATCTATGCTAGAACGTTACACACGCCCAGAGATGGGCAAAATTTGGTCAGATGAAAACAAGTATGCAGCTTGGTTAAAAGTCGAAATTGCGGCTACTAATGCTTGGTGTGAAGCAGGAGAAGTTCCAAAAGAAGATGCAGAAAAGATAGCTAAGAATGCTAGCTTTACTGCTGAAAGAGTAGCAGAGTTGGAACAAGTTACGCATCATGACGTTGTTGCTTTTACGAGAACGGTGTCTGAAAGCCTTGGACCTGAGAAAAAGTGGGTTCATTTCGGTTTAACCTCAACTGATGTTGTTGACACTGCACAAGGATATATATTAAAACAAGCAGATGAGATCATTCGTCAAGATCTGCATGAATTAAAAAAGACGATTGCTGAAAAGGCGCGTAAATATAAGAATACTGTAGAAATGGGCCGGACACATGGTGTCCAAGCCGAGCCAACAACTTTTGGCTTGAAACTTGCACGTTGGTATGCCGAAATTAATCGTGATATCGAACGTTTCGAGCATGCAGCCAAAGGTGTTGAATCTGGTAAAATTTCGGGTGCAGTTGGCACTTTTGCTAATGTTCCGCCAGAGATTGAAACGAGTGTTTTAAAGCAGTTAGGATTAACGCAACAACCAATCTCGAGTCAAGTTCTGCCACGTGATTTGCATGCTGAGTATATTGCTACGTTAGCATTGATTGCTACTAGTATTGAAAATTGGGCAACTGAAATTCGCGGCTTGCAACGTTCAGAGATTCATGAAGTTGAGGAGCATTTCCGCGCTGGACAAAAAGGTTCATCTGCGATGCCGCATAAGCGTAATCCAATTGGTTCAGAGAACCTTTGTGGAATGGCACGAGTACTGCGTGGACAAATCGTAACGGCATACGAAGATGTAACGCTATGGCATGAGCGGGATATTTCTCATTCAAGTGCTGAACGTATTATTTTACCTGACAGCACTATTGCAATTGATTATATGTTAGATCGTTTTAACCGAATTTTGACTAACCTTGATGTCTTCCCAGAAACAATGCTCAAAAACATGGACAAGACATATGGCCTAATCTATTCGCAACGCTTACTGCTGAAACTAATTGATGAAGCAGGTCTTTCTCGTGAAGATGCTTATGATATGGTTCAAAAGCTAACAACTAAATCATGGAATGAAGGAATTTCATTTAGAAAACTAGTTGAAGAAAGTAAAATAATGGATTATTTGTCAGAAGCTGATGTAGCGGATGCATTTGATTATCATTATCATTTACGTCATGTTGATGAGATTTTCAAAAAAGTTGGATTAGAATAATTAAAAAAGCAGTTCATTATGATATGAACTGCTTTTTGTTTGTCTATAATTGTCCACTTAGTTCGAGATAATTGCCACTTGGATAAAAAGGCTAGATTTAAAATAAAAATAATAGTTTAATTAAATCATTAAGTAATGAAGGGCAGGTGAGAATTGTGAAAATAAAAATAGAACTAAATCCTGATTTAGATGATGAAGATACATGTGTAACTATTAATGCTAAAGCTGTTACTTCAGAAGTTGAACAGATATATCAGCAATTACAGGGGATTAATAGTCATCCTGATCAAATTGAAGGCAAAAAAGAGAATGTTTCTTATTATCTGAGCTTGAACGAGATTTTATTTTTTGAAACTGAAGATAAGCAGGTAATTGCACACACGTGCAGGGATGCATTTATTGTTGATTATAAACTGTATGAACTGGAGAAGTTATTAAGTAATCAGTTTATGCGTGTTTCAAAATCAACCATCTTAAATTTAAATCAAATTTATTCATTAACACGTTCAATTTCGAACTGCAAAATTAATTTTCGCGATTCTTATAAAACTGTCTATGTTTCGCGGCACTACTATCGTAATCTAAATGATCGACTCAATGAAAGAAGGTCTTAATAATGAGAAAGCATAAAATTAGAGAACTATTTTGGGGGTTGGCATTCGTTGCTGCAGCTGTTTTCTTAGTTCTTAACCAATTACATTTATTAACATTTCATTTGGGAATAGGCACAATTATCTGGACAATAGTCTTTGGTGTTTGCTTAATTGAAAGTGCCGTAAATAAGAGCTTGTTTGGGGCAATTTTCTCAATTGCTTTTCTATTAATTGTTTATGCAAAGCCACTACATATCGTGAAGCTCGTTCCATGGACAATTTTAATCGCAGCACTATTACTTTACATCGGTTTCACAATGATCTTCAAAAAAAGCTTCTGGCCTAAATTTTATTTTGGCTATAAAAAAGATGATTCTGATCAAGGCGATTTTACTGAATCTAGCACCAGTACGATTGAGGGCGAGGACATAGTAATTAATCAGCATTTATCATCCGTTTCGCGTTATGTTCATTCACAAAGCTTACGTAGAGTTACGGTTAACTCATCTTTAGGCGAAGCCGAGATATACCTTGATCAAGCTAAACCTGCAGGCGCATTTATCACTATGGATATTAATGCTTCGTTAGGAGAAGTAGAGATTTACATTCCTAAATCATGGAAAATTGATAGCAGGAGACTAGATGTGACTTTGGGCGAATTAGAGATTAACGGGGAGTCAACTGGTGGAGGACCCACTTTAGTTCTAACTGGTCAGAGCAGGTTAGGAGAGTTAGAAATTTACTATGTATGATGAATTATTAGCTGACGTTATTGAAGATAGGGAAATCAAAACTGCAACAAAGCAATATCCTCAAAACGTGAGAACTTATTGCCTGGGAAATAAAATAGTGGGTATAAGTACTTACTGGAAAAATGGATTTCATCCTTATTCTTTAAGTTTTGCGGCTTATCTCAGCCCTAACTTTTCCGCAGCAGAGTTGGAACGAGTTTATCTTCAAATTGTTGCAGGCTTAACTAAGAAGGCGCAGCAGGAAAACTGCCAGGCTTTGATTACTTATGACTACGCGCCACAGCTACTTTTCAATTCTTTAGCGCAAGATGATGGCTTCAACTTGATTCGGAAAACGGTTGAACCCAAAATGTCATTGCAAAGTGCTATAGAGGGCTTGGCTCCATTAAAGAAGAGTAACTTAAAAGTTATTACTTTGCGCCAATTACAACATGATTCTGAGATGCGTAAAAAAATAGCACAAATTTCTTTTAGGGATTATCAGAGAAATCACTTAGCCAATCCAGTAGCTAAAATACCTCTAGCTGAATGGGATAACATGGTTTTTGCAGAGCAGTTAGAAGATGCACCACTAGTATTGGTTTCTATGAATCAAATTGAGGCATATTGCTTTTCTTTTGAAGATAATCCAAAAGAACTAACATTAGGTTGGATGGGAGCAGGTGACTTGAGTAGATTAATGGAGTTGCAACAAATATTGTTACTGTGGGCAAACAAGAACTTTCAAGTTTTATCTGGAGAGTTTGATTCGACCGATCAGCTTTCAATGAAAACATATCAGCAATATGCATTTGAACTTTGTCCAGTTTATGAGACATATTTAAAACGGCTATAGAAAAAGACGCTATTACTTTGAAGTGAGCGCCTTTTTTCTATTAAAACTGATAGCGATATGAATAATAAGGAATTTCCCAAGTTTGCTTATTTGCTGGGACCAAATCATCACTGATTAAGTATTTTGGCAGAAGTGCTGTTGCTTTGCCTTGCTTCACTAGTTGCAAGATCATCTCGAGTGAATCAATTTCGATAATTTCGCTTTTATTTGATGCCAGCTGTAAAGTTAAATCTCGAAACGGGCAATTGAAATCAGCATTGATTGCGACAGGTATTTTTTTGTTTTCAGTGCCTTTTCCAGTTAAAAAGCAGGACTGTAAACTGCTTTTTTCTGTTAATAGGTAATTGGAGGAACTGATTGGGACGAAAGTCATTACAATATCATAGGTCTTTTTAGTCAGTAGTTCCTGAATAGCATCAGTATTTTTAATAATCACTTCGTAGCGATTAATTAAGAACTTGGACTTTTTAGTAATCAGATAGCCAAAAAGGAGTTCAGCAATCAAAATTTGTGGTTTGCTGGTTGTTAAGCTTGCCTTTAAGTCCTGATAATTTTGCAAGGTTACAGTTGCAAATTTGTACATTTTTTCTCCGCTGCTAGTCGGTCTGACACCTAAATTAGAACGAACAAAAAGCGGAGCATTAACTTCTTTTTCAAGGGCTTTAAGTCGTGCGGTAATATTTGATTGGGTATAGCCAAGCTTTAATGCAGCTTTGTTGATTGATTTTAGCTCATAAATTGTTTTAAAAATAGATAAATCGTTAAAGTTCATGTTACACCATATCATTAAAAGTGATAGCCCTATTATAATCTCGGATTATGCAGAGCGATTTTTGTCTAATATACTAATTTTGTAATCAAAGGGGGAACTTAATATGACTACAAAAATTGGTATTAATGGTTTTGGCCGCATTGGCCGATTAGCTTTACGTCGTATATATGACATCGATAGTAAAGATTTGGAAATCGTTGCAATTAACGATTTAACCTCACCAGCTATGTTAGCACACTTGCTAAAATATGATACAGCACATGGTAATTTTAAGCACGATGTTTCTGCAACAGATAATAGTATCGTAATTGATGGCAAGAGTATTCCAGTCTACGCTGAAAAAGATGCAGCTAAAATACCTTGGGTTAAAAATAACGGAATCGAAATTGTACTTGAATGTACAGGTTTCTATACTTCTACTGAAAAGGCGCAAGCTCATTTAGCTGCAGGAGTGAAAAAAGTTTTGATTTCTGCTCCAGCTGGTAACATGAAGACAATTGTCTATAATGTTAATGATGACCAGATAAAGCCAGAAGATCAAATTCTTTCAGCAGGTTCATGTACAACTAACTGTTTAGCACCACTTGCTAAAGCTATGAATGATGAATTTGGCATCAAAGAAGGAATCATGACCACGCTTCATGCTTATACCGCCACACAAATGCTACAAGATGGTCCAGATCGCGGAGGCAATGTACGTAATGCTCGTGCTGCGGCTGCTAATATTATTCCACATTCAACTGGAGCTGCTAAAGCAATTGGCTTAGTTATTCCTGAACTAGAGGGCAGACTAACAGGTATTGCTGAACGTGTTCCGGTAATTACTGGTTCATTAACTGAGCTAGTAGCAGTTGTGCAAGAAAAAGTAACTGCTGAAGAATTCAACAGAAGAGTAAAAAAGCATACTGAGAACAGTGTAACTTTTGGCTGCAATGAAGACCAGATTGTCTCCTCTGACATTATTGGAACAGAGTTTGGTTCTGTCTTTGACCCAACCTTGACCCAAGTTGTTTCAGGTAAAGACGGTGATCAAATAGTTAAAGGTTACGCTTGGTATGATAACGAATCAGGCTTTGTAGCACAAATGATTCGTACCTTGGAAAAAGTCGCAAAAACAAACTAAACTAATTTTAAAATCATATTCTAAATAAAAGCAGACTCCTAAGCTGAGACCAACAGTTTAGGAGTTTTTATTGATTTTCCTAATAAGCAAAAATAGCTCCGAATTATTTTCGGAGCTATTTGTTTATGAATGCTTTAGTTAATAAGTTTGAAATTAAAATCAATAATAAATTTTAGCTACACGCTCAACCAAGTTGGTTCCGTACTCAAATCCATTTGCTTCAATTTCTAATGTGTTAGTTTTAGAATTTTGCTTAAATTGGACTTCTTGCTGGTTATCGAGCCAACTTATACGGGTTATTGGGCGCGAAGGGTAATCATTAAAAATAAGTTGGCGATTTTCCTCACCGCCAAGTACAACATTACTGTTACCGATATTGCCTAAATTATCAACAAACAAGTAATCACCTTTGATAAAGTCATAATCATTTGAACATGTTTTATAGGTTGGATGTTCAAAATTATTGGTATGATAGATTGCTTCGTGGTTGACGGACATCCAGGCTCCGACTATTTCAATCATTGACTGACAGTGAATGTTCAGAGAGCCATCGAATTCAGGTCCAACATTAATCAATAAATTTGCCCCAACTTTTCTAGTACGGCAAATTTGTTCGATTAAATCGTGAGCGGAAAGGTAGTTAAGGTCGTTTTGAGCGTTACCCCAGTGTTTGTTGAGAGTTAGCGATGTTTCAGCGGCTAAATAGCGGTCGTTTTGAATATGTGTAATGGACTTAGGATCACCACGTTCAAAGGTTAAAACATCAACATCTCTTCCTTCACTTGTTCCTTGCTTCTCTAAGCCCGTATTGTTAGTAATTATTGCATTAGGCTGTAGTTGCCTTATTTTATCATAAAGTTGCTGTTCTTGCCAATCAGCATTGGGTTTGTCCCAATTTCCGTCAAACCAAAAACCACCAATTTCACCATAGTTGGTACATAAAAGTTTAATTAACTCGCGTAGCTCTGATAAATAACCAGTAAAATCATTATTATATTTATCGTTATTCCAGTCATAGGTAGCGTAATAAATAAAAGGAGAAATGTTTTGTCGATGACATTCATCAGTAAAGATTTTAATTACATCTTTACTAAAGGGAGTATGAATGCTATCAAAAGAGTTGATTCCTTTAGTATCAAAGAGATAAAAGCCATCATGATGTTTAGCTGTTAGGACAATGTACTTAAAGCCACTCTTTTTTGCTAGTCTAACTAAATTACGAATATTTTCTTCTGCAGGATTAAATTCATTAAATGCTGCTTGATATTCTGGGATATTTAAAATGTTTTGTGACCATTCACCCTTAGAGAACTTGGAATAAAGTCCCCAATGAACAAATAAGCCAATACCCATTTTTTCAAAGTTTGCGATTTTATTTTCTATTTTCATTATTTCTACTTTCAACTATTTGTGAATTGTTGAATCAACTAATAGTTTTGTGGGATAAAATATTAGTTGCTCTGATTCTGTAGTTCTTGCTTTAACTTTGCTAATTCTAAGTTAGTTTTGATCAATTCTGTTGCAAAGTCTAAAAAACTTTCAGCGGTAATCATCTGATCCTCAGCATGCATATACAGGGGATCAATTTTGCTATCACCTGTTTTGGCAAAATCTGATAGTGCTTTTAAGTGGCTGTTTTGAGCCTGCTTAAGCTCTTCTTTTGCTGAATCAAGTAATGGTTGTGGGTCTTCATTACCTGAGCGAGAGCGCGACACTGCTTCCATAATTTCAGCTTTTGCTTGACCAGAATGACTGATAATTTCAAAACTAATTTCTTCTAAACCTTCCATAGTTACTCCTTTAGTAATTGCTGAGATCAATAAATTTAAATTTATCCCATGGTTTAATAAAATCAATGAATTGCAAATCGCTAGGAACAATTTGTGCAACAACGTTTTTTAGATGGTCGCTGTTATCCATTTCTTGCTTAACGATATTTAGTTCGCCTTTATACTGATCGAAATCATTGTTACCAATTGTGATCATTCCGGGCTTTAACTGATCTACTGGATTATTAACAGGTAAATCCTGCTTATTATATTTAAGTTTTACAAATGTAGAACGAACGGCATAGCTGTTAATATCTCCACGGTTAAAGTGTAAGTTTTCTAAAACAATTTCTTTTTCAAGAGCAGTTGCAGTTGGAGTAAATTCGACGAAAAATTGTGGAACTTGTGAATCAAGTTTAGCAATTTTTGCTAGTTCATCATCACTAGCGAAGGCGTTACCAATAATCACATCATCAATTAGCTGTGTGTTGATTAAGTACTGTGCTTGCTTTTCAATAGGTAAATTGCGGTGAATTTCTAGCGTAGGCAAACCTGCATTATATGGATGTGGTCCGATTTTTCCAGCGTTAGAAGACACAAAGGCAGCAGTTCTTATACCCATATCATGGTATTTGCGAGTGGTTTCCAAAAAGTAGATAGTGTCTAAACCAGTATAACGTTGGGGATAAAAATTGTGGCAGCCGATAATTTTTTCTTTGTTTGGACTATAGCTAAAGATATTAGCCAAATTTCCTGTGTCATTACTAATGTTAACTTCAATTGATAAATCTTCAGGGTTATAAGTCATGATTGACTCAGGCATACCATCAAAATTTGAATCTAGACGTACAATATCGGCTCCAAGCTCTTTAAAAAAGGATAAGTCGTTGTAACCAACATTTAAGCTGTCAAATAAGCCTGGATTAACGTCTAAGCTAATCCACATGCCTTTCTCGTGAGCATGAAGCAGGACTTCTTTAAACTTGTTTAGAATAGCTTCTTGATCGTCATTAAGCTCTAGTAAACTGGTGAAAAGTCGACTATATCCTAGTTCCGCAGCACGATCAATATAGTTGATACATTCGTTCACGCTACTTTTATTTGGATAAACCGAAATTCCGTACATTATTCTTTTGCTCCTTGCTCTAATTTCAGTTGATTATTATCGAACATCTTGAAGAACGGGTAGTAAATAACTAGAGAAATCAAAATGTTAACAATACATAAAACGATAGCGCGCCAATCAAATCCTGTTGCCATCCAAGCGCCAATTGGTCCGGGCAAAGTCCAAGGTGCAACTGCGGTTGTATAAGCTACAAGATGTAATTTCATTGCTACATAAGTCATAGCTGCCATTGCAGTAGGTGCTAAAACAAACGGAATAGCAAAGTATGGGTTCATAATGATTGGAATACCGAAAATCAGAGGCTCGTTAATGTTGAAAATTGCTGGTACCAAAGTTACAGCACCCATTGTTTTACTAAACTTAGATTTTCCAGCAAAAGCTAGGAGGATTGCGAGTGAAAGGGTAGCACCAGCACCACCAATCCAAACAAACCATTGGAAAAACTGCTCTGTCATGAAGTGAACTGGAGCTTGACCATGAGCAACTGCAGCAACGTTGGCGTTAAGGTTAGCATACCAGTATGGGTAAAGAATTGGTGTAGCAATAACCATTCCGTGTACGCCAAACAACCAGATGATAGTGATTAAGAACACAGGAATGATTGCTGATAAGAAGTTATCACGGCCAAAGTAGCCAATTGGTGAGAATACCCAGGTTAAAATGGCATTAATATCAAGTTTGAAAATTTCTTTCAAAACAAAAGAAACAACAATAATTAAAATACCAGGAAGTAGGGCACTGAATGATTTACCAACAGCAGCTGGTACACCATCAGGCATTTTGATTACCCAATTGTGTTGAGTAAAAAGTCGAACAACTTCAGTCGAAAAGATTGCACAAAGAATGGCAGTAAAGAGCCCTTGAGCCCCCATATTACCAATTGACATGTAAGTTCCGGGTGCAATACCTGCCTTGGCTTTATCAAGGACAATTGGATTAATTGCTAGGATAAAGAAAGACATTTCGGCCAAAACACTGGTTGAGATTGGGTCAATTTTATAGTACTTGGATAAATGTGATGTAATTGAAAAAACACAGTAAATCGCCATCAAGTTGATGGAATAGTACATTGGCACTGATAGCATTGATGCATATGGTTGAATAAAGTTTTTCCAAGCATCAATTGGCAAGTTCAATAAAATAGTAAAAAACGAGCCAATAATTGATACAGGGATAATTACTGACATACCGTCTCTGATAGCAGTCAAGTATCGATTGTTAGCAACTTGTCCCATTTTTGCAGAAATCGTATCGAAATTCATTATTCGGTCTCCTTTACGATTAACTCATACAATTTGTCCACTTTAGCGGGAGTATACATTGTCATTGGAATCAAAACGAATTTGGCATTCTTTTCTGCTGCTACTTCTTCGAAATCTTTCTTTTTAAAAGACACTTGAGGTGCCAATAAGATTACTTGATAGTCGTTTTCATTCAAGTCATCTTCAACTTTGTCAATACTAGTTTCGTGGACATTCCAGTCTTGCTGATGGCCAGCAGCTTCTTTTGCTAAAGCTGTTGCCAAAATTGATGAACTCATGCCACCGCCACATGCTAATAAGATATTCATTTTTTCCTCCTTAACTTGAATCGATTCAAGTTTTAACAAAATAAAAAATTTAAATCTCATCATTTCTAAAATAATACAGATACTTTAAAAATGAATCATTTCAAATTACAGGTTAATTATAAGCTCAATAGTGGGTAAAAGCAAGCGCTTTCTATTTTAAGCGAAGAATATTATTACAGTAAACGGTCTGAAAATCACTGCTATTTGGTTTGGATAGGCGATTAATTAATAGTTTTCCTGCGGTTGTGCCTATTTGATCGACAGGCTGTTCAATTGAACTTATTTCAGGGAAGAAGAGATCATTAACAAAAAAGTGATCGTATACAAGAAATTCAATTTTAGGGTGTAAGTTACTTTCACGATAGGCTTTGATTGCCCCTAGAGACATATAATAATTGATAATAAACAGAGCATCGAGATCTGGATTTTTAGTAATTAGTTCGTTAAAACCATCACAACCTGATTGAATGGAATAGTCACCGGTCCAAATTGTTGTTTGATCGTTTCGAAGTTGATGTTCCTTTAGAGCATCTTCATAGCCACGTTGTCTTTCCCGCGAAATGTAGTTTTTAGCCGTTCCGGTGATGATGCCGATTTTGTGATGACCCTTATTAATTAGGTAGTTAACACCAATTTTTGATGATTCATAGTTATTAACTACAACAACATCTGATTTGAGGCCCCTGATTGGCGCATCGATTGCAACAATTGGAATATGTTCTGCAGCCACTTTTTTCAGCATTTTGGTAGCAAAATCTTGGTGGAAGACAATAATGGCATCAACTGAGTGATCCAATAAAAAGTCCAACTTTTGTTCAAAACGTTTTTTATCATCATGGTAATCGCAAACAATGATGCTGTAGCCAAATTGTTCAACGTAAGCTTCAATTGCTGAAACGATGGACATAGAAAAAAAGTCAGTTAGTTGATTAATTACAATCCCAATTGACATAGTCTTGTTTTTCTTTAAACCACTGGCAATAATATTTTGATGGTAATCCAGTTGTTCCATTGCTTTTTTGATTTTTTCTGCTGTGCTTTTTCTTTGCTGTTTACCGTTTAGGTAATTTGAAACAGAGCCGATAGAGACACCGGCAAGTGTTGCAACGTCTTGTGCTGTTGCCACAACTATCACCTTTTTGCTAAAAATTAATCTAATTATTGTTTTGATTAAAAAAGAAATCGTTAAATATTCCCGCTTGAAAACAGAAAAAATTAACGATTACTTTTTCATTATATTTATGCGCTAACTCGTTCATCGTGCCAAGATAAAATCATTTTGACAATGGCATTAGCAACATTGAGATTTTTTAAGAGAGGACCATGTGAATATGTTCCGATAAAATTGCGGTAGCGGAGCCCTTCAACATGATCTTGGGGATTATTGCCGTAACCTTCAATCATTTCACCCAGGGGATGCAACTTATCTGAATCGTCAAAGTAAGTCTGACCGGAGTGGTTTTCAAAGGCTCTAACTTCGCCCCATTCACTCATATAGCGGGTATCGCCAATCATTCGCTTATCTGCTTTAAAAACGGTATGAAACGGTAGAATGTCTAGGCCTTTAATTGTGACACCGGAATTAGTTTTGTAATAAGTGCCAACAAGCTGATAGCCACCACAAACTCCTAGCATCGGCTTACCGTCATTGATGTATTTAGTTAAAGTTTCCTTGTGTCTTGGCAAGTCCTTAGCAATGACAGTTTGCTCAAAGTCCTGACCACCGCCAAAAAAGACGAAGTCGTAGTCAAAGGCATTAAATTCATCACCTAAAGAGACGTTATCAATTTGGGTTGAATAGCCTTGCTTTTTTAACAAGTAGCGAATGATTTTGACATCTCCGGAATCACCGTAAGTATTCATCAAATCTTCGTATAAATATGCAATTTTAATTGTTTTGTTTGCCATAAAAACCACTCCAACTATTACTATCTCGTTAAAGTATATCTTAAAGGAGCAGTAGGGGCAAAAGATAATTACTTCGTATCTTCTTGCGCTGCGAAATGATTAATTGGACCATATTTTGAGCCAACTTCAATTGGATGAGCAATTGCTGCATAAGTAAATTCCTTGGCAATCTTGACGCTATCAAGAATAGAATTGCCTTTAGCCAATTCAGCGGCAATAACGGCGGATAAGGTATCACCTGTGCCGTTAATTCTTTCAGTATTGATGAAAGGCTTGGTGAATTCGTAGAACTTACCATCTTCAGCTAGTAACACGTCAATTACCTTAGACTGGCTAGTATCGTCATGGCGGCCCTTCATTAAAACATTTTTAGCACCCATTGATTGCAGTTTCTTAGCACCTTGACGTACTTCATCTGGTGTAGCTAATTCAAGTCCAGTTAACTTTTTCTGTTCATAAAAGTTAGGTGTAATGATGTCAGCCAGTGGCATCAAGTCGTCTAAAAAGGCCTGATAAGCATCATCATCTAAGAGGGTATCACCATGTTTGGTCATAATAACGGGATCAAGAACAATTTTACCCATGTCATATTTGCGCAAATTTTCGGCAACACAGCCAATAACTTCTTTGTTGGCCAGCATACCAGTCTTTAATGCGTCAATTTTGAGGTCGTCATTTAAGACTTCAAATTGCTTTTGGATAAATGGGATGGGCATAACTTCTTGTGCAAAAATACCAGTAGTGTTTCCAGCAACTGCTGCAGTTAGTAATCCCATTCCGTATACTCCACGTGCGTAAAACGAGTGGAGATCGGCAGTCATGCCTGCACTACCATCGCTATCGTTTCCCGCAATGGTTAGAGCAATAATTTCTTTTTTCATTATTATGTATCCTCTTTTTAATCAAAACTTTATGTCCCAAGTATAACGTAAAACAGGTGTAATGTTATAATTATTTCTTGTAAAAAAAGCGGCAAATAGTAGAATTGTAGTAAATCGCTTTCTTCTAGGAAGGAAACACAACATGTTAAAAGAATACATTATGGCAATTGATGAAGGTACAACATCAACTAGAGCGATGATCTTTGATCATGAGGGCCACAAAGTTTCTGCTTCGCAAAAGGAATTTTCACAGTACTTTCCGCAACCGGGCTGGGTTGAACACAAGGCTGAAGAAATCTGGCACGCTGTTCAAACTACCATTGCAAATACCATTATAAATTCGGGGATTCGCCCAGAACAAATTAAGGGAATTGGGATTACAAATCAGCGTGAAACGACTGTAATTTGGGATCGAAAAACTGGTAAACCAATTTATAATGCAATTGTTTGGCAGTCAAGACAGACTACAGAATTGGCGGAGAAGCTCAAGGCTGATGGTTATGGTGAAATGATTCATAAGAAAACTGGTTTAATCATCGACCCGTATTTCAGTGCAACTAAGATTCGTTGGATTTTGGATCACGTTGAGGGCGCACAGGAAAAAGCCGAAAAGGGAGATCTTCTATTTGGCACCATTGATAGCTGGTTATTATGGAAGTTAACTGATGGTGAAGCCCACATTACGGATTACACCAATGCATCAAGGACAATGCTTTTTAATATCCACGACTTAAAGTGGGATGATGACATTCTTGAGTTACTCAACATTCCTAAGAAAATGTTGCCAGAAGTTAGATCAAACTCTGAAATTTACGGCTATACTAAGTCTTACCGCTTTTTTGGTGGCGAAGTACCAATTTGTGGTATTGCAGGTGATCAACAAGCAGCACTAGTTGGCCAATTGGCATTTAGGAAAGGCATGGTCAAAAACACTTACGGTACCGGCTCTTTTATCGTTATGAACACTGGTGAAGAACCAACCGAGTCTGATAATAATTTATTAACTACGATTGCGTATGGTTTGGATGGTAAAATTAACTATGCACTTGAAGGCTCGATTTTTGTTTCTGGTAGTGCCATTCAGTGGTTGCGCGATTCGATGAAGATGGTTAAAACGGCTGAAGAATCTGAAAAAGCCGCTTTAGCATCCAAGTCAGAGGATGAAGTTTATGTTGTTCCAGCCTTTACTGGCCTAGGAGCACCGTACTGGGACTCAGAAGCTCGAGGAGCAGTGTTTGGTGTTACACGTGGAACAAACAAAAACGACTTTATTAAAGCAACACTGCAATCCTTGGCATATCAGACCCGAGACGTTGTTGACACAATGCAAATTGATTCAGGAATCGAAATCCCAACTTTACGTGTTGACGGTGGCGCTTCAAATAATGACTATCTACTACAATTCCAAGCAGATATTTTAGGAATAAAGATTGAACGTTCTCAGACTTTAGAGACAACTTCGATGGGAGCTGCATTTTTAGCAGGACTAGCAGTTGGCTATTGGAAAGATGTTGATGAACTAAAAGATATTTTTGTTGTTGGTAAGACGTTTGAAAGTAAGATGGAAGAGTCAAAACGTAAGAAGTTATACCAAGGCTGGAAGAGGGCTGTTAAGGCAACTCAAGTTTTTGCTCACGGTGAATAAGTGCGATAATTAAGTAAAAAGGAGTTGAGCAAATTGGCACATGATCGAATTGTAAAATTAGACGGACCATTAAACTTTAGGGACGTTGGTGGCTATCAAAATAAGACAGGACAAGCTGTTAAGTGGAACAAAATCTATCGTTCAGATTCCCTTAGTTCTCTATCAAATGAGGATAAAGAGCGCCTTGCAGATTTGCATGTGACAATCGACTGTGATTTGCGTTCGCAATACGAAAAGCAGTCTTCTCCTGATAAAGCTTGGCAACATGTTCACTATGTTGACTTGCCGGTCTATTCTGAAAATCCAGAAGATCGGCCCAACGGACACAAAATGTTTCGTTTACTTCACCATATCCCAGATTTGAGCAATAATTTCATTGGTCGGATTTATCAGCAAACTTTATTAAGCGAGCACAGTCGAAAAATGTTTGCGCGCATTTTTACCGAATTATTGGAATTGCCAGAAGGAGATGCGCTTGTCTACCATTGCAGTGCTGGGAAAGACCGTACGGGAATGGTATCAGCTTTGATCTTGATGGCACTTGATGTTGATGATGATACAATTGCACGGGACTATTTACTGACCAATAAGTTATATGACTTTGCAGTTTCACGTCAGTTGCCAAGTAACGATGAGATAGCGCAAATGGTTGCAAAAATGAATGTCACCAAAGGAGAAGGAACAGCCATTAGGGGCATCACGGAAACCATCCGTGGTGGCTGGGGCGATTTTGCAACATTCTTTAAAAAAGAGCTTGGCTTTACAGATGCTGATTTAAGCCGATTAAAGGGAATGTATTTAGAATAAAAAATATTAATCAAAAAGCTGCTAGCCAATTTACTATGAAGAAGGCTAACAGCTTTTTTAGTTTAAAATATTGATACGAAAGAAGAATCTATAATGTCCAATTTAAAAGTTATCCAAGCAGATATTACAACCTTAAAAGTAGATGCCGTCGTAAATGCTGCTAACAAGACATTGTTAGGCGGGCTAGGAGTTGATGGGGCAATTCACCAAGCAGCAGGTCCTCAGCTATTAGAAGAATGTCGTCAGCTTCATGGCTGTGAAACGGGACAAGCCAAACTTACTAAAGGATATAATTTGCCTGCTAAATTTGTTATTCACACTGTAGGACCAGTATACTCGGGAGCAACCAGCGATAATAATCTATTAAGTGATTGTTACATTAACTCACTTGAGTTAGCTAAAAAGAATGGGTTGCGTAGTATCGCCTTTCCTGCAATATCAACGGGAGCATATGGTTTTCCAATGGAGAAAGCAGCAAAGATTGCTTTTGCTACGGTTAAAAATTGGTTAGAGTCAAATAGCTCCTATGATATTGAAGTTCTAATGTGTGCATTTGATGAGAAAACGCTTGAGCTATATCATAATGAATTGATTTAAGTAGGCTAATTCGAAAGCAAATAACATATATTTCCTGCATTAACATTTTAGCTAATGCTTGAGTATACTAGCTACACAAAGGACAAACCCCTCGTTACCGTTTAGGACAGATTTTATCTGACACGAGGGGTCTTTTTCTTAATAAAAAATATAATCAAAAATGAGCTCTAAAATTAGAGCTCATTTTTTGCTTTTATACAGTTAAAATTAGATTCCTAAATCTTTTCGTAATTGTAACGCATCTTTGTCATTGCCCAGTTGAATTAAAGCATCCTTTAAACCTAGAATTGGGTTGCCATCACGATCTGGAGTGGTTTGACCATGGGCCAGGGAGCTAAGGATTGCTTCGTTGACGATATCAACAGTAACTCTGAAGTAACGGTCAATCTTATCATCAGTGATTGCCTGAATGGTACTTAATTCATGCTCAGGGAAATGGCTGACACGATTGGCAGTCGAAAAGGCAAGAGTAATTTCACCACTGCCATTACCGCTGAATGAGCCACTACGTGTGATACCAATACTAGAGCGTTTTGCAATTCGCTTTAATTGACGTGAATTAAACGGAATGTCAGTAGCAATTATAGTAATTATGCTGCCTTTCTCTTTGCTATCCTTATTTTCAACAAACTTTTTACCAATTGCATGACCATAAATGTTTAAGTCAGTGCTGAGACCGAAGTTAGACATGACAAGTGCGCCCATAGTAAACGTTTTACCGTCAATTTCTACCTGTCTTGAAGCAGAACCGATACCGCCCTTGAGTTCATAGCAGCGCATGCCTGTACCACCACCAACGCCACCTTCTGCAAAATCAGTGGTTGCAGCATCAAATGCAGCGTTGACATCGTCTTCGGTAACGCCTAAGTCGCGGATATGGTTAATTGAGCTGTCATTGCATTCCATAATAATTGGATTAACGCTACCAGTCGAAAGACCAATTTCAGGATTCTCGGCAAGCATCCTTTTGACAAGAGCCATTGAAGCAGTCCCAACGCTTAAGGTGTTAGTTAAAACGAGTGGTGTTTCAAATGTTCCTAATTCTTCTACTTGTACGAGGCCATTGCTTTTACCGAAGCCGTTAATGACATGAGCGGCTGCTGGCATTTTTTCTCGGAAGATATTGTCCTGACAAGGTTTAACTACTGTTACGCCTGTTCTAAGACGGTCAGTAACAATGGTTTTATGGCCGACTGTAATGCCAGCAACATCTGTAATTAGATTTTTGGGTCCGGGCTTAGTATCACTAAGCGCAAATAAAAGTGGTTTGTTAAGTCCCATTTTTGCTCCTTTTAATTAAAAATTGTCTTCTTTTATTAAAACTGGTCAAGCGCTTTTGTGCAAGATAAAAACCACGTAGTTCTAAAACACTGAGTAGTTTTCAAAATTTGCTAATTGTTATTAAGATATATTAGCTTTTCTTTCGTTTAGTCCAAATCAGAGCGCTTGCACTAGCGACACTAATTAAACCTAAAGCAGTTGTAAGAAGCTGTGCAATCTTGCTTTTACCAGTTTTTGGTAATTGCTGTGCAGTAGCCGCATTACTTTTTGGCGTATTATTTTCAAATTTATTGACCTTATGATAACTAGTTTCCGTAATCTTAGGGTGTCTAGTCTTTTGGTGTTGATGATTACTCTTATCGTTTGTTGCAATTTCGGGAACATCTTTCTGGGAATCAGCATTCATCTTACTGTAGACATATATGATGCTCTTTGAATTTCTATCAAAAAAGCCAATGGCATTATTTGGTCTAAATTTTAGTTCATAGCCATTAATTTTCTTAGCGGTAGAAACATAACCATCACCAATTCTGCCACTTAAAATATCATCAGCTGCAAGTGTATTACCGTTCTCGTCTTGATAATGTACAACGATATCAATTTTATTGTCAACATCAAGCTTTATACCAGTTGAGTCCGAGCCATTAGAGCTGTCAGAGTTATCTATTTTTGAATAGACAAAAGTTATTGACTGTTCATTAACAGCATCGTACTGTCCGGTATAGGTGCTCTGACTACCTGCTTTTAGTTCATAGTCAGAAATTTTGGCAGCGGAGAAGGAATAGTTTTCACCGATACGACCAAAATGAACATCATCTTTTTTAATCGTGTTGCCGTTTTCGTCCTGATAATGAATAGTTACAGGACACGCTTTCCGGACATAGGTCTCAGCAATTAAGTCAGGATTGATTATATCATCTTCGTCGTCGGGCCCATTAAGCCCAGTTTCAATGTCTTCGTAAAACCAAGCGCGGTTTTTCATAAGCTCGTAAGAAGTCCATCGAGTAGTTGCTTCAGGATTATCAATTGTACCGGTACCAACATTAGCCCAAAGACCTGGAGCATTCAATCCTACAGTGCCATATTTGTAACTTTCTGGGTAGTCAGGATCGTAGTCTAATTGGTCTACATTAGCTAGAGGCGTTCTTTTACCGAGAACGAGTACTTCCAGGTTATTAACACCTTCAAACACATTATCATCAAACTGAAGGCATCCTAGGTCAAAATTCTCAATATTCAGATACTTTAAATTTGAGCAGCCTCTAAACATACCAGGAATTTCAACTGACCTATGAGTTTTAAAGCTGCTTAAGTCTAAGTTAACCAAGCTACTACAGTCTCTGAACATATTATCCATAGAAACTATATTTACATAATCTTCTGGTATATCAAAAGTAAAGCTTGACAGGTTCACATCAACTAAACTCGTTGCGCCCCTGAACATGGACTCTAGACTTTTAACCTTTCGCGTATCAAAGCTCGATAAGTCTAAACTAGTCAGGCTGTAGCAGTCTTCAAACATGCTCTCCATGTTTGTAACTTTTGAAGTATCTAAGTCGCTAAGGTTGACGCTTGTCAGAGCACCGCAACCTTCAAACATTCCATACATATTTGTAACTTGAGAAGTATTCCATGAACTCAGGTCGAGACTAATCAGTTCACTACAAAGAGCAAACATCTCAGACATGTCAGTTACATTTGATGTGTCAAAATCATTAAAACCTTTAATTTCAGTTAGTTGATAACACTCAGCAAACATATTGTTCATATTTGTAACTTGAGAAGTATTCCATGAACTCACATCGAGGTTAGTCAATTCCATACACGCCGAAAACATTAAAGACATGTTAGTTACATTTGATGTGTCGATATTATTAAGGCCCTCTATTTCCGTTACTTCCGAAAATTCAGCGAACATCTTAGAAAGATCGCCATCAGTATCGACTTTGCCTACTATCTTTATTTTTACAGCATCTCGAAATTCGGTATGATTTCTGCGGTCAGCAGTAGAGTATAAGTACCTGTTAAAAAGCCCTCCTCTACTGCTTTTACGATACGTACCACCCAAAATAGTTAGCTCATCAGTGTTTAAATCGTATGAAACCCGAAGATCAGTACCTGTCATCGTACCTGTAATCACATCAGATTGAGTGGACGCTGCACGTGTAGTATTGGTACCATTTGGCGAGTCAGTGGTGTTAACTGAGTTGCTTTCTTCAGCTTCATCAGGATTTACTGTGTTTGTAACAGGAGCCTCAGAGGAATTGGACTGGTTATTTTGATCAGTATCTTTTTTGGAAGTAGACACTTGATCAGAAGAGAGATTATCTGCTTTAACTAACTGAGTGTTAGAGAGAACTATTCCGAGTAGAATGGATGCTGAACTACTCAGCAAAATTTTACTTTTGAAATCACTAGTTTTTTTCATAATTATACCTTTCCCTATGCTATTGATTTGTCAATAACTTTTGTACGCTCAGTTTAAACAACTATGTGAACAATTAACTAAACACAATCTATTCTGCACAAAAAATGATTTTTAATTGCTCATTAATAAAATATCAAATGTGACATATATATTAGGGATACTGTGTTTAATTATTGTAAAATAAAGGCTGTGCATACAGTTAAAGTATAACACCAAAATGTAAATACTAATTTGTAAATCTTTAAGTTACATATGTTACTAAAAATACTGCTTATTTATTTACTATTATATGTGTTATTATATATGTTTTTATTTTTGCTGAGATTGTGGTATTCACGTATGTTTTATTAAATGTACATACTGCAAATCTAGGATCACAAGAGTTATTTAACTGTATTTAGTTTAGACTGCAGAAAGAGCTTTTTTACTGAATAATTTATTCCTTGGCTATCTTGCGATTAGTATTTGTAAAGTGAGATTTTTAAAGAATGTCGTGAAATTTCTCTAGCCACTGAGGATAAGCGTAGTAATGTCTAATTTTTTACAAATTATCTTGTTTATACATTGTGTTGTTAAGCGCAAGTAAAAGTGAAGAGTTAAGTCCAATTTTTGTTACTTTTATTAAATATTAAAGTGACTCAGATATTTTCATGTAAGTTAAAACCACTTAGTTTTAGAACACTAAGTGGTTTTAAAATTTGTTAGTTATATGTTAGTCTTTTTTCAGCTTAGCCCAAATCAGAGCGCTTGCACTAGCGATACTAATTAAACCTAAAGCAGTAGTAAGAAGCTGCGAAACACTATTTTTTCCGGTTTTTGGTAGTTCTGGGTCAGCTGCCTTACTTTTTGGTATATCATGTTCAATCCTATTAGTCTTATGATGCTGGTAATTGCCCTTATCAGGTCCCACAAGTTCCGGAACATCTGGGATCGAACCTGTTGAGCCATTCGAGCTATCAGAAGTGTTAGAGTCATCAGAAGTGTTAGGACTTTTTAGTGGAGTATAGACAAACGTTATTGTTCGTTCATTATTAGCATCATACTGTCCAGTAACGGTTTCTAGACAGTTAGCTTTTAGCTCATAGCCAGAAATTTTAGCAGCTGAGAAAGAGTAGTTGGTGCCAATACGACCAATGTGAATTTCATTGGCTTTAAGTGAATTGCCACTTTCGTCTTGATACTTAATAGTTACAGGCTGTCCCATCCGGACATATGTTTCGGCGATTAAGTCTGGATTTTTAAACAAGTCATCGCCCAAGTCATTATTCCAATCGTCATCCCATTCATCTATCCCATCTATGTCGTCTTCTTCGTACCATGCACGGTTTTTCATAAGTTCATAGGAAGTCCATCGAGTAGATGCTTCAGGATTGTCAATTGTACCATTACCTACATTAACCCAAATACCAGGAGTGTTTAATCCGACTGTTCCATATATGTAACTATGAGGGTCTTCAGGATCCCATGCTAACTCTTCTATACTAGCTAGAGCTGTTCTGGGTCCAAGAACAATGAGATCTAAGTTGGTGACACCTTCCAGCATCTCCTCAAAAGTGAGACAACCTAGGTCAAGGTTCTTAATATTCAGAGATCTTAAGCTTGTGCAGTTTTTAAACATTTCAGAAACTTCAGCTGATTTATGGGTAGTAAAGCCACTCAAATCCAGCTCTACTAAGCTACTACATTCCGCAAACATTTGCTCGAAAGACATGAAGATCTTGTGGTTAGTTTTAAAACTTGATAGATTCAGGTCCACTAGGCTCCGCGCACCCTCAAACATACAGGACATGTCTTCTACTTGGGTTACGTCGAAGCACGACAAGTCCGCCTGTATTAGGTTCTCACATTTCGCAAACATGCTACTCATAGTTAAAACCTTAGAAGTATTAAATTTTGGAGTTTTAAAATTAATAGGTGAACCTAAGTCAATATTAGTTAAACTACGGCAACCATAAAACATTTCGGATATATCATCTACATTTGATGTATCCAGATTTATAAGGCCCTCAACACTAGTTAAACTGGAGCAGCCATAAAACAGTCCACACATGTTTATTACATTTGCTGTATCAAGATCACCAAGATCTCGAACTTTAGTTAAACTGGAACAACTATAAAATAGTTTGGACATGTCTGTTACATTTGCTGTATCAAGATTACCAAGGCCTTCAATTTCTGTTAGATTACTAAATCCACTGAACATGTAATCCATATTTTCTGCAATAAAGACTTTACCTATTATCTTGATTTTTTTGGGTTTTGGGGAATTATAAATTTGTCCATCGTCAGCATAAAGTTTGCATGTGCTTAATGGTTGTGTTCTACTATTCGCTCCATCATATGTACCACCTAAAATGCTTAGTTCTTCAGTGTCTAAATCGTATGAAACTTGAAGACCGCCAAGGATACCTGTAATTGCATTAGTTTTATCAGAAGCTGTTGCGCGTGTAGTATTAGACTCAGTTGAATCAGCTTGTACCTCTGTATTATCAACGGGGCTGGTTTCCTCGCTAGTATTAGAATTGGTTGAAGAAGCCAGCTGGTCACTTTGATTAGTGTCTGTTCCAGAAGTGGCCACTTGATCAGTGGGTAGACTATCTGCTTTAACTAACTTTGGATTAGCAACAATTAATCCGAGTATGATAGATGCTGAGCAGTTCAGCAAAGTTTTACTTTTGAAAATACTAGTTTTTTTCATAATTATCCCTTTCTGTACTACTGATTTTCAATAATTTTTGTACGCGCAATTCAAATAACTATGTTGAACATGTAACCAAACACAATTATGCTTCACTAAAGTTAAATGATTTTTTGGAATATACTAAATTTTATCGCTTATGTTATTAAAATAATAAATATAAAGCAAAAGATATAATGCCGATGTTTAATTATAATTCACTATGATCTATGCATGTTTTTGAAGTATAACATTTGAGTGCGGTATTAACTAGTAATTTTAAAATTTCATGTGTTATAAAAATATTTTTGAAGCAATTTAATATTATCCGTTATTTTATTTATGCTTAAGTTTCTACTGTAATTGATATAGCCCAAGTACTTTTTATTAAATGCACATATTAAGGCTCTAATACCCATAAGAGATATTTGACCATAGTTAGTTTTAACTGCAATAAAAGCAATCTTTGCTTCTTTCATTAACGCGCTTCAGCTATTTCTGTGAAAATTAAAAACTACTTAACCGTATGAAAGGTAAGGGGTTTTTCTAATTCATCAATGGCTATTAAACTATATTAGCTTTTCTTGCGCTTAGTCCAAGCAAGTACTAAAGCACTAGTCAAAGTGATTGATCCAAGTGCAATGGTTGTTAATTGTGACTTTTTCTCAGAGCCTGTTTTTGGCAGTTGGTCGTCGATAGAGGAGTTAGCTGAATTTAGGTTATCAGCATTGTTACTTGGATCGGAAGTAAAAGCAGCTGCTTGATTATTATTTGCTCCGTTAGCTATTTGACTATTGCCTTGATGGATATTGCCTATTTCTTTGTCTGTGCTGGTAGGCTTTGCTGGGTTAGCAGTAGTTTCGCCTTCAGTTAGAGAAACGGTTTTACTATAAATATAAATAATGTTTTGTTTAGTGTTACTAAAGAACCCTGTAGCATTTTTAGGCCGACTCTTTAAAGTATAACCAGCAATTATTTTAGCGGCTGAAACATAGCCATCATTTAGATTGCCGTTTAAAACTTCACTAGGCGCAATCGCTTTGCCATTTTCATCTTGATAATGAACAGTGACATCCTCTCCTTTGATAGGGGCGGAGGATTCAGGATTTTTAATGTAAATAAAGGTAAATTCTCTTTCTTTATCTTCATCGTTATCATAAATACCGGTAATAGGGGACTGACCAGCCTTTAAAGTATAACCTGCGACGTAATCGCCAATAATTGAATAGGGATCGCCAAGATTACCAGGGAAAATAGTATTTTCTCCAATTTTTTCACCTGACTCATCGACATGATGAATAGTAATAGGTAAGCCCATGCGGACATATGTCTCACCCTTTTCGAAATTACGCTTTGAACCATCTATGGTTATGGCACGCGACCTCATTAATTGTTCAGAAGTGAATTGTTCTGTTCCTTCGGGATGAATTGTTGTTCCCTTACCGACATTAAGCCAAAGTCCCTCAGTATCTAGCCCCACATCATCCAAGAATCCTGGAAGTATACTATCTATATCATCGATGTCATCTCCATATACTGTTGTAAGGTCGGTGTCTTGGCCTAGAACAAGAGTATTTAAGTTGGGCAATCCGGCTAGCATAAGAATATACTCCGGTGCACCCGTAGTAATATTTTTAATATTAAGCTTGCGTAAATTTGTACAGCCATAGAACGTAAGTGAGAAATCAGACTCTTCGATATCAGGTATGTGGAAGTGCTCTAAATTTAGCTCGGTTAAGCTTTTACAATTCATAAACATTTCATATAGGGCGTAAAGTGAGGAGGTGTCGAAACTTGATATATTCAAGTCAACGAGGCTTTCATTTTCTGAAAACATTCCGCCCATACTTGTAACTTTTGCAGTATTGAAATTAGAGAGATCAAGTGCAGTTAAAGCTGTACAGCCATTAAACATATACTCCATGGTGGTCACGTTAGCAGTATTAAAACTAGACAGATTGAGAGTGGGCAAAGCAGAGCAACCACTAAACATAAACTCCATGGTAGTTACGTTAGCAGTGTTGAAGCTGGAAAGGTTGAGTGAGGTCAGGGAACTGCAGTCTAAAAAAATCTCATACATGCTCTTAACGTTAGTAGTATCAAAGTTAGAGAGATCAAGTGAAATTAAGCTACTACAACTAGCAAACATTCGGTCCATATTTGTTACTTTTGCAGTATTAAGAGCTGAAACATCTAGGTAGTCTAAATTACTACAGTTGGCAAACATAGCCCCCATGTTTGTGACATTGGCAGTATTGAAACTGGAAATATCAAGTGAGAGCAAATTTTGACAGTTACGAAACATGAAAGCTGTACTGGTTGCTTGAGAAAGGTCGAGATATTCTAGACCTACAATTTTTGATGCATATGAAAAGCCGTCGAACAAAAAGTTGGCGTTATTTGAATCATCAAGGTTTATTTTGCCAGTAATGATAATCTGTTTAGCGCGTTTAAGTTTTATGGAATTTCCTTCGCTATTAGAAAGAGTATAGTTAGAAATACGATCGGCATAATTATCGATATTTGTATATGTTCCACCTAGAATGGTGAGCTCGTCAGTGTAAAGATCGTATGAAACTTGTAGTCCAGCGACAGTTCCATCAATTCGCTTTTTGCCTATATCAGACTCAGTAGCTTGATTGGCTACTGAATCTTGAACAACAGCTGGTTCACTAACATTTGTATCATCATTAATAGCATCCTCTGATGGGGCCGGAATTTCATCTGTAGTGTCTCCTTCCTGCGGTGCTGCTTGACTTGTAGGACCACTATCTGCTTTGACTAACCGGGGATTAATGGAAATCAAACCTAGTAAAATAGCGGCTGAGCTACTAAATAGAGTTTTTCCTTTTAAGTTATTTGTCTTTTTCATTAGTAAAGGCACCTCATCAGTTATTTATATACATCGCTAGTTATAATATATGTACTAGTATATCTATATTATATTTGTGTATATGCCAAAATCAAGTCAAGGATTAGTGCACTTAAAACGATAAAGAAGAAAATCATTACTGTACAAGCAGGATTAAATAACGTTGCGTTTATAAGGCGGCTGATATATTCTCGGTGATGATAGGAGAGTGTACTATGAAAAATAACTGTTACTTAACGTCGATGAAATGGTGCTTAGAATCTGAAAAACGAGCTTTAATTTTAAAAAATATTTTTTATTAAGTAATGAATTGAGAAAATTAAAAACACCAACATAACTGTCCAATTATAGTTGGTGCTTTTCAGAGTCAATGTTTAGTTATTTACTAAATTTTTTGATTTTTGTCCAAAGAAGTGCTGCAGCGCTGGCTAAAGTGATTAAGCCAAGTGCAATAGCTGCTAGTTGGGACTTTCTTTCAGAGCCTGCCTTTGGCAGTTGATTGTTGGTAGAGGAGTTAACTGAATGCATGCTATCAGCATTGTTACCTAGTGCATTTTTGTGGGCATCATAACGACTGGAGCGGGAAGGAGTAGCACTATTTGTTCCGTTGCTTTTGTTTACGTTATTTCTGCTTCCGTTACCCTTGTTATCAGTTTGGTCTCCTTCAGCCTTAGAGGGAATCTTACTATAGACGTAAATAACATTCTGGATAGTATCGCTAAAGAATCCTGTAGCGTTTTTTGGCCGAGTCTTTAAAGTGTAACCAGCAATTTCTTTAGCGGCTGAAACATAACCATCGCCTATATTTCCGTTTAAAACTTCATCAGGTGCAATAGTCCTGCCTTGCTCATCTTGATAATGAACAAGGACACCTTCTCCTTTGATAGGAGCGGACGATTCGGGACTTTTAATGTAAATAAAGGTAAATTCTCTTTCTTTATCTTCATCATTATCATAAAAACCAGTAACAGGGGATTGACCAGCTTTTAAAGTATAGCCTGCAACGGGATCACCGATAATTGAATAAGGGTCGCCAAGATTACCAGGGAAAATAGTATCTTCTGCAATTTGTTTTCCTGACTCATCGACATGGTGGATAGTAATAGGCAAGCCCATGCGGACATATGTTTCAGCCTTTGTAAAATTACGTTGTTTACTACCATGGATTGTGGCACGCGCCGCCATCAATTGCTCAGAGGTATATTGCTCTGTACCTTCGGGTCTAATTGTTGTACCGTTGCCAACATTGAGCCAAATTCCCTCCGTATCTAGTCCTACATCTTCTGCTGGAGCGCCGCTTGGAAAAACAGTTGAGAGACCAGTGTACTTACCAAGAACAAGTGTATTTAAGCTGGGTAATTTGGCTAGCATATTGCCGTACTCATTATCAGCTATAGCAATATTTTTAATGTTGAGCTTCCGCAAGCTTGTACAGCCATAGAATGTATCTTCTAATTCTACCTCTCCCAAATTTGTATCTGTTATATAGAAGTTTTCTAAATTTAGCTCAACTAAACTGGCACAGTTTTTAAAAGTTGCACCTAGATTTACAGGTAAAGTAGTCTTGAAACTTGATATATTTAAGTCGACAAGGTTATCATCACCTTCAAACATAGCTTCCATGTCTATTACTTTTGAGATATTGAAACTAGAAAGGTCGAGTGCTGTTAAAGCTTTACACCTCCTAAACATAGCCCTCATTTCTGTTACATTAGCAGTATTAAAGCTAGAAAGATTGAGTGAGGTCAAACTTTCACAGTCATTAAACATGTAAACTGTACTAGTTGCCTGAGAAAGGTCCAGGTGCTCTAACCCTACAATTTTACATGTATTAGAAAAGCCGGCGAATAAAAAGTCTGCACTATTTGAAGAGTTAAGACTTATCTTACCAGTAATAGCAATCTGCTTAGCACGTGCAAGTTTTATGGAATTTCCTTCGTCGTCAGAAAGGGAATAGTCAGAAAGACAATCGTCCAAAAAACCGATTTGTTCATATGTTCCACCTAAAATGGTGAGTTCATCAGTGTCAAGGTCATAGGAAACTTGCAGTCCAGCAGCAGTTCCATCAATTCGTTTTTTATTTACGGTAGCATCAGAATCTTGAGCGGTTGGTGAAGCTTGATTCGCTGCTGACTCATCAGTATTTGCAGGTTCACTAATTATATCTTCTGATGGATTTGGAATCTCAGTGGCAGTAGTTTCTTTCTTAGAAGCCATTTGGCTAGTAGAAAAACTGTCCGCTTTGACTAGATGAGGATTAATGGAAATCAATCCAAGTAAAATAGCAGCTGAGCTACTAAATAGAACTTTTCCTTTTACGTTACTTGTCTTTTTCATTAATAAAGGCACTCCACTGTGTATTTGTATACAATTAAGTAAATATATATGTATTAGTATATTTATAATTATATTTGTGTATGTGCCAAAAGCAAGTCAAGAATTTGTGCACTTAAAACGATAAAGAATAAAATTATTATTGTATAAGCAAAAATAAAATAACGAAGCGCTTTAAAATAAGCCACTATATTCTTAGTGATGATAAGAGTATTGTACTATGAAAAATAACTAGTACTTAACGTCGATGAAATGGTGCTCAGAATCTGAAAAACAAGCTTTTATTTTAAAAAATATTTTTATTAAGTAGTGAATTGAGAAAATTAAAAGCACCAACATAACTGTCAAATTATAGTTGGTGCTTTTCAGAGTCAATGTTTAGTTATTTACTAAATTTTTTGATTTTTGTCCAAAGAAGTGCTGCAGCGCTGGCTAAAGTGAGTGAGCCAAGTGCAATAGCTACTAGTTGGGCCCTTTTTTCAGAGCCTGTCTTTGGCAATTGATTGTTGTTAGAGTAGTTAGCTGAATGTAGTTTGTTAGTGTTACTACCTAGTGCGGTTGTGTGAGTCTTGTTACCTAGTGCATTTGTATGAGTACCATAACGACTTGAGCTGGGAAGAGTGGCACTATTTGCTTTGTTACCTTTGTTTCCATTACTCTTATTTTCGTTATTCTTGCTTTCATTGCCTTTGCCAGTAGTTTGGCCCTCAGTCTTACTATAGACGTAAATAACATTCTGGATAGTATCACTAAAGAATCCTGTAGCGTTTTTTGGCCGAGTCTTTAAAGTGTAACCAGCAATTTCCTTAGCGGCTGAAACATAGCCATCGCCTGTATTTCCGCTTAAAATCTCGTTAGGCGCAATAGTTCTGCTTTGTTCATCTTGATAATGAACAATGACATTTTCTCCTTTGATAGGAGCGGACGATTCAGGATTTTTAACGTAGGTGAAAGTAAAATCACGCTCTTTGGTATTATCATTATCATAAATACCAGTAACAGGGGATTGTCCGTCTTTTAAAGTATAACCTGCAACAGAGTCACCAGTAATTGAATAAGGGTCGCCAAAATTACCGGGAAAAATAGTATCTTCTGCAATTTGTTTTCCTGATTCATCTACATGGTGGATAGTAATAGGCAAGCCCATGCGGACATATGTATCGCCCTTTGTGAAGTTACGCTGTGTACCATCCATGGTTATGGCATATGCTCGCATTAATTGCTCAGAAGTATATTGTTCTGTACCTTCGGGTCTAATTGTTGTACCGTTACCAACATTGAGCCAAATTCCTTCAGTATTTAATCCCACATCTTCCACATTAGTATCATCCATATTAGCTATATCGTCGTCATATACTATTGTGAGGTCGGTGTACTCACCGAGAACAAGTGTATTTAAGCTAGGTAATTCGGCTAGCATATAATCGTACTCTGGAGCACCTGTAGTAATATTTTTAATGTTAAGCTTGCGCAAGTTTGTACAGCCATAGAATGTATATGCGAAATCAGACTTATCGATATTAGGTATATGGAAGTGCTCTAAATTAAGTTCAGTTAAGCTGGTACAGTTCATAAACATCTCATCTAGGATGTAAAGTGAGGAAGTATCGAAACTCGATATATCTAGGTCAACGAGGCTTTCACCATCTTTAAACATGCCTTCCATGTCTGTTACATTAGCAGTATTAAAACTAGAAAGATCGAGTGTTGGTAAAGCTATACACTCGTTAAACATATACGCCATGGTAGTCACGTTAGTAGTATTAAAGTTAGAAAGATTGAGTGAAGTCAAAGCTGTACATTCACTAAACATAAGTCTCATGTCTGTTACATTAGCAGTGTTAAAACTTGAAAGGCCAAGAGAAGTTAAAGCTGTACACTCCGCAAACATGCCTTTCATGTTTGTTACATTAGCAGTATTTAGGGTTGAAACATTTAGGTGGATTAAACTGCTGCAGCCGTCAAACATATATCTCATGTCTGTTACATTAGCAGTGTTAAAGCTAGAAAGATCGAGTGAAGTCAAATCTTTACAGCCACTAAACATGCAAGCTGTACTAGTTGCTTGAGAAAGATCTAGGTATTCTAATCCCACAATTTTAGATACGTCAGAAAAACCAGCGAATAAATAGTCGGCATTATTTGAAAAGTTAAGATTTATTTTACCAGTAATAACAATCTGCTTAGCATTTCCAAGTTGTATGGAATTTCCTTCACTGTCAGAAAGAGATTGGTTAGAAATCCGATCGTCGTAACTAATGATATTTGCATATGTTCCACCTAAAATAGTGAGCTCATCAGTGTCAAGATCATAGGAAACTTGCAGTCCAGCGACAGTTCCCTCAATTCTTTTTTTACTTGCGTTAGCATCAGAATCTTGAGCAGATACTGTAGCTTGATTCACAGCTGGATCATCAGTATTTGTAGGTTCACTAATGACCTCTTCTGACGGGGCTGGAATCTCATTGGTAGTAGGGACACTATCTGCTTTAACTAATTGGGGATTAGCGGAAATCAGGCCGAGTAAAACAGCGGCTGAGCTACTAAGTAGAACTTTTCCTTTTACGTTTCTTGTGCTTTTCATTATTGAAATACCTCATCAGTTATTTGTATACATTACTAATTATTATATATTTAATTGTATACTTATATTATATATGTGTGTATGTTTAAATCAAGGCGATAATTGACGTACTTAAGAAGAAAAAGACGAAAAGAACTACTGCACAAGCGGAAGTTAAATAACAACTATTTCATAAAATTGGAAATATATCTTTAGTAATGATAAGAGGACTAATTATGAAAAATAACTGTACTTAACGTAAATAAAATGGTGTTCAGAATCTGAGAAACAGGCTTTAATTTTAAAAAATATTTTTATTGAGTAACGAATTGAGAAATTAAAAAGCACCAATGATAATTATCATTGGTGCTTTTTGATTCGGTAATTAGTTATTTACTAAACTTTTTAATTTTTGTCCAAAGAAGTGCTAAAGCGTTGGTT
>CAMLRL010000001.1 GCA_946482465.1 uncultured Lactobacillus sp. | reverse complement strand
AAGCTACTTTAGTTATTCATATCTATTTTCTTTATTTACGCCCCTCACCTCCATAAAATATATCAATAAAGCCCTATGAATAAAGCATTCATAGGGCTTTATTTTGTCTCCGCACGGCATAGAAGGACCAAACTAATTTTATATAGGCATAATTCTAAGTTTTGCGTGATATTGATATATTTTCGATTAAGCCAATTTATCTGCGCTATAATAAATTTCATTAGGTATTAATAGATATAAAAAAGAAGTTACAATGAAAAATTTATCACAAAAAAACAAATTACTTTTAGGCTATGCTATTTCGGGAATAGGAGATCAATTCTGCACCTTTGCAATTCCGCTTTTAATGCTTTCTAGAACTCATTCATCAGTTATCATGGGACTTTTAACGGCAGTTGAATATTTGCCAACGGCGCTCTTTGGATTGACGATTGGACCGCTTTTTGACATCTATTCCCGCAAGAAAATTATGTTGTTGTCATTAGTCATGCAAATGATTCTGATTATTATTGCCCCGTTTTTAGTAATAAAAAACTTTTCTATATATTGGCTTTTATTAGTAGTATTTCTGCTAGGCACATTTGATTTAGTTACTTGGACTGGATATCAAATATTCATAGCTGAATCAGTTAAAAAAGAAGAACTATCATCTGTTTCTGGTCAAGTTGGTTTGATTTCTTCTTTACAAAAAACTTTTGGTCCTGGCATCGCTGCTATAGTCATTAATTTAATTAATTATATCGGTGGTTTTTTACTCGATGCTCTAAGCTTTGGCTATTTGACTTATGTTGTTAAGGGCTATGAGCCATTGCATAGGGAAAATAAGTTATTGAAAAAGAGCAATTCGTTTATTAAAAGTGCTAAGAAGGGAATTTCTTTTTTATTTGCTCATCACAACATTAAATGGTTAATTGCCAGTTTCTTTGTGGCTAATGTTGGTTTTCAGGCGGTTGTGCCTATGTTAACTTTTTTATTAAAACAAAAAATGCAGGTTTCCGTTAATCTCGTTAGTATCTTTTTCACAGTCGCCGCTGTCGCCAGTATTATTGGCAACTCTGTCTATTTAAAAATAAATAAAAATCTGAAATTAGGTACGCAAATGCTGATGATCGCTTCACTGATAATGATTGGCTTTATAGTTATGCTTAATGTTCAGTCATATCTACTAGTTACTTTTGGTTATGCTTTAGTTTCGTTTGGTAGTGTCTGGTCACAAGCTAACTTTTTTACTGTAATTCAAGCAGAGACTCCAGACCGGTATAAAGGCACAATCACATCAATTTCAACTTCGTTAACTAGAATTATTGGACCGATTATGTCGTTAATTAGCGGTTTTCTCATTAAGGCGGAGGTACATGCAATATTTATTGTTGCGGCTATCTGTATGTTTGGTTCCATATTGATTACTGTATTCAGCGGTTTAAGCAAATTAGGCAAGTTGGAATAGTAAATATTTAATCATTGCCCAAAACGCGGTAGCAGAAATTAATTTATCATCATTAGAACTTGCTAATCAGTTGCACGTTCCAAAATATTGGCGAGAGCCGGATTTTTATAAATAGCCACCACGTCATATTTCAGTTCAGGCAGTTGAGGTAAAAAGCAGAGACAATCATCATATTTTTTTGGTATTGATAATTCTCGCGGATAAATTGCCAGACCATGATTTAAAATAACATTCGATATTGCTGCGTCGAAACTGTCTAGATAAATGATTTGAGAGTAGTCAATGTGCATTTGACGCAGAATTATTTTAATTTTTGATTGCACATCATTACTATCTGTAGCAGTCCATTTTTGTAAAAAAAGGGGCTGCCTTTTAAAAGTCTTCTTGCTTATATTGCCATTTTTAGTTAAAGAACTCTGATTAAGTAAAATGCTAAAATTGGCTGTTCCAATTTTTTTAACGTGAATATCTTTAATTTTGCTTACCGCCGTTGAAAAACCAATCAGGACGTCATAATTTCCTGCATCCAACTTTGTAAAGCTTGTCGCAAAATTCTCTGTATCTAATTGTAATTGTAATTTGGGGTTAGATGTTAACAAAGATTGTGCTAATTTGACTGTCCAGAAACCAAACCCATGCAGATAATGAATTTTTAGGATACTAAAAGAATTATTTAACTGGGTTATTTTTTCACCAAATTCATAATAGGTATTTAAAAGAGGGATGGCGCAGTGATAGAGATTGCTACCTGCTAAAGTTACTTTAAAATGAGAAGTCGAACGGTCAATTAGCTGCACTCCAAGTTGCTTTTCCAAATTTTTAATTGCGTTGCTAATCGCGGTTTGAGAAACAAAATTTCTTTTGGCAGCTGGGGTAAATCCTTGAGTTTCAACTACATCAACAAAATATTTGTATGCTAACAAGCTGTATTTCATCATGTATCATCCTTTTCTTTATAACTTTAACTAATAAGTTATCACCATTATATGTTAGCGCTTACTAAAAAGCGAGGGTAAAATTGAGTTGTAACAACAGTTACCTATACTATTAGTTTTATGGCTAAAAGGAGAAAGTATAATGGCTGAAAAATATATTTTAGCGATTGATGAAGGTACTACTAGTACACGTGCAATTATTTTGGATCATGCAGGTAAAAAAGTAATTGACTCACGTAAAGAGTTTAATCAGTATTTTCCTAAACCAGGCTGGGTAGAACACGATGCCAATGAAATTTGGAATTCAGTGTTATCTACAATTGCCAACTCGTTTATTAATTCTGGGGTTAAACCAAATCAAATTGCGGCTATTGGTATCACCAATCAACGTGAAACCACTGTAATTTGGGATAAGAAAACAGGCTTGCCAATTTATCATGCGATTGTATGGCAATCACGTCAGACGTCTGATATTGCCGATAAAATCATTGCTGACGGCTATTCTGATATGATTCATGAAAAGACCGGTTTGATTCCAGATGCTTATTTCTCTGCAACCAAAATTCGTTGGATTCTTGACCATGTTCCAGGGGCTCAAGAAAGAGCAGAAAATGGTGAATTGCTATTTGGCACTATTGACTCTTGGCTAGTTTGGAAATTAACCGGTGGCAAAGTTCATGTCACTGATTACACTAATGCCAGCCGGACAATGTTATTTAACATTACCAAACTGGATTGGGATGATGAAATTCTCAAGTTATTGAACATTCCAAGAAAAATTTTGCCGGAAATTCGTTCTAACTCCGAAATATACGGTACTACAGCAGAATATCATTTTTATGGTAGTCAGGTTCCAATTGCCGGTATGGCTGGTGACCAGCAATCAGCTTTAATTGGTCAATTGGCTTTTGAACCAGGAATGGTCAAAAACACTTATGGTACCGGTGCGTTTACTGTGATGAATACCGGAGAAAAGCCAAAATTCTCAGCTAATAACTTGTTGACTACTGTGGCTTATGGCATCAATGGCAAAGTAAATTATGCTTTGGAAGGTAGTATTTATGTTGCTGGCTCAGCTATTCAATGGTTGCGTGATCAATTAGGTATTATTGATGATGCCCCGCAATCAGAAGAAGCAGCAAAGCGCTCAAAGGATAATAACGAAGTCTTTGTAGTTCCTGCTTTCACTGGTTTAGGTGCTCCATACTGGGATTCAAATGTCCGTGGTTCTGTCTTTGGTTTAACTAGAGGTACGACAAGGGATGACTTTACTAAGGCAACTTTGCAATCCTTAGCTTACGAAAGCC
Organism: uncultured Lactobacillus sp.; assembly: GCA_946482465.1. Lineage (GTDB taxonomy): Bacteria > Bacillota > Bacilli > Lactobacillales > Lactobacillaceae > Lactobacillus. The sequence continues at coordinate 181,799 of CAMLRL010000001.1, read as the reverse complement.
GTGACGTTATTGATACTATGCACGAAGATACCAAAATTAAAATTCCTAAGTTGAAAGTTGACGGTGGTGCTGCTAATAACGATTACTTGATGCAATTCCAAGCTGATATCTTGGGCATCAAGATTGAACGTGCTGCTAACCTTGAAACAACGGCGATGGGTGCTGCTTTCCTTGCAGGATTAGCTATTGGCTTCTGGAAAGATGTCGATGAGATTAAGAAGATCCAAAAGGTAGGTAAGACTTTTGAACCGCAAATGAGCAGTGCAGAAAGAGATCACTTATATGAAGGCTGGAAAGCTGCTGTTAAGGCTGCTCAAAGCTTTTCATACAAACCATTTCAAAAGTAATTAATTTTATTAGAGAGAAAGAGGCTGAATCATGGCGTTCTCAATTAAAACGAGACAAGAAGAAATTGAACGTTTAAAGAATGAAAAATTAGATTTACTGGTTATTGGTGGCGGCATTACTGGTGCCGGCGTTGCTTTGCAAGCTAGTGCAGCCAAAATGAAAACTGGCTTGATTGACATGCAAGATTTTGGTGGTGGAACTTCTTCTCGTTCTACCAGATTAGTACATGGTGGTATTCGCTATCTTAAGACTTTTGACGTTCAAGTGGTTTCCGACACTGTTAAAGAACGTGCAGTTATCCAGCACATTGCGCCACATATGACACAACCAGACCCGATGATTTTGCCAATTTATGATGAACCCGGCACCACGTTTACTATGTTTTCAGTCAAAGTGGCTATGGATTTATATGATCATCTAGCTGGCATTGAAGGAGATTCACCTTTAATCAAATATGCTAACTACATGATGGATAAAGAAGAAACTTTAAAGCGTGAACCACAATTAAATAGTGAAAATCTGCAAGGTGCGGGTGTTTATTTAGACTATCAAAACAATGACTCAAGGCTGGTTGTTGAAAACGTTAAAAAGGCACATGATTTAGGTTGTTTGGCTGTTAGTCGCTTGAAGTGCATCAGAATTTTACATAACGACCAAATGCAAGCAAATGGTGTGCGCGTTCACGACAATTTAACCGGTGAAGAATTTGAAATACACGCAGATGTAATTATTAATACTTCTGGTCCTTGGTCTGATACAGTACGTCAAGAAGATAAAGAGGTTTACAAGAAACCACGCTTGCGTCCAACTAAAGGTGTGCACCTTGTAGTAGACCAATCACGCCTGACGGTGCCACAACCAACTTACTTTGGTTCAGGCACGGCAGATGGTCGTATGATTTTCACAATTCCAAGAGAAGGTAAAACTTACTTTGGTACTACAGATACTGACTTTACCGGTGATTACGCTCATCCAACTGTTGAACAAAGCGATGTAGATTACTTGTTAAATATCATTAATAAAAAGTATCCTGCAGCCCATTTGACAATTGACGATATTGAAGCCAGTTGGGCAGGAGTTCGTCCTTTAATTGAAGTAGAGGTTGAAGGAAACGAAGCAGCTGATGCTGCTACTGGAGCCAGTGTTTCTGACAGTACTTCGGCTCCGTCTGCTGTATCACGTGGTAGTTCACTAACTGAAGCTGAAGACGGTTTAATCACATTAGCTGGTGGTAAGTTGACAGACTACCGCATTATGGCTAATGGAGCAATGAAGAAAATACAGCAGAAATTGCATGATAAGTTTTCTAAGAACTTCACTTTGCAAGATTCTGCTGAAATTAAAGTTGCTGGTGGTGACTTTGATTCTGATCATGCAGAAGAAGAACTGGCACGGATTGCTAAAGATGGTGTTGCTGCTGGTTTAGCTTCTGAAGATGCAACTGAAATCGCTAACCTATATGGTTCTCAAGCAGAGCAAATATACGACTATGCACAAAAGATTAAGCCAGCAGATGGTTTAAGTTTAGGCGAAACGGCTGCACTGGACTATTCATTAAACGAAGAAATGACTTTGACTCCAGTTGATTATCTTTTACGTCGGACTTACCATATCTTGTTCAAGAGTGACACCTTGAGCCAAGTTAAAGATGGTGTAATAAAGCATATGTCTGATTACTATGGCTGGGATAAGGCATTAAAAGAGCAATATATAAATGACTTAGACCATGAAATTGCAGAGTCACGACTGGAGGGATTAAAGAGTAAAAATAAATAGAAATAAAATTGTCGAGTAGTAAATTGTTTCCCCGAAAAGCTCAGCAGAATTCTTTCTGCTGGGCTTTTTTCTTGTTTTTTAAAAATCTCATATTAAAATAAAGCAAATTAAATAATATCTTTATTTTGTATTGGAAATTACTTTTAAAATAATAACTTTTGTTTTCATATTTGAAAAAATAGTTTTAAATTTGCACTTTAAAAGATTACACTAATAGTGAGGTGAATTATGATGGAACCAATATTTTTAACGCCATACTTTAGACCTAAGATTTGGGGTGGGCGCAAATTAAAAACTATTTTTAATTATGATATTCCAGATGGTCAAGTCGGTGAAGCTTGGGTTATTTCTGGATACAAGGATGACGCTTCAACTGTCACTAGCGGTCAATTCAAAGGACAAAGCTTACGGCAAGTGTATCAAGAAAATCCAGAGCTTTTTGGCAATCCAAAAAGTAAAGAATTTCCTTTACTGGTTAAATTCTTGGATGCTAATGACAATCTATCTGTGCAAGTTCATCCTGATGACGATTATGCCCGCAGAGTAGAGAATGACAGTGGCAAGACCGAAAGCTGGTATGTCCTGCAGGCTGACCCTGGTTCGTATTTGATTTATGGTCATACCGCTAAAACTCGCGGTGAATTGGCAGAAATGATCAAAAAGGGAGAATGGGATAAGCTATTGCGTAAAGTCCCAGTCAAAGCCGGAGACTTCTTTTACGTTCCCTCAGGTACAATTCATGCACTTACAAAAGGAATATTAGTAATTGAAACTCAGCAATCCAGTGATGTAACTTATAGACTGTATGATTATGACCGAGTTGACCAAAAAACAGGTCAGAAACGGGAATTACATACACAAAAGTCAATTGATGTTACTCAGGTTCCTCATGTTGATCCCCAACTTAAGATCAAGACTAAACATGAGCAGGATGCTATTATCAAAACTCTAGTTGAGCCACCAACTTCACCTCATTTTTATTTGTGGCAAATAGACCTTAATGGTCAATGGCAAACTGGCTTAAATAGTCACCCGTACTTATTAGTCACAATTATTGATGGTTCGGGTAAACTCGAATTTGCAAATAAGACTTACGATTTAGCATTAGGAACAAATTTGATTATTCCTAATGAAATAAAGAATTTTAAGTTTGAAGGTAATATGAAAATAGTTATTTCAACACCAGGAAATGAGAATTAAATCTATTAGAGAAAGGAAAAAGTATGATTTATATCGCATGTGGTGCAATTATGTTAGTAATTGGACTGCTATGGCTAATCTCGCCTGCAAAAAGACAAATTCCATTTTACGGGTATCATTCATACTTGGCCCAAGTCAATAAAAACAGTTTCAAGTTTGCTCAAAAAAGAGCAAGTTTAAATTTTATTGCTTTTGGTTTAATTCAATTATTGTTGGGTATTGGAATACATTTATTTAAATGGGATCGTTATTTTTTACTTTGGCTGCTGACATTTTATCTTTTCATTATCTTTCCAATCATGGCTACGGAAAAAGCCTTAAAAAGCTACTTAAAAAACCGTCATGAATTGCCGGCAGATTATATAGATCCTGACAAAGTAAAAAGGGAGAGAACAAAAGGATTTAGGGACCGAAAATGAAACTCAAAATTTTAATGGTCGAGGATGATCAGTCAGTTGCAGAAATGATGGGAATGTTCTTTGAAAAAGAAGGTTGGACCATGGATGTAGCTACTGATGGGGAACAAGCCGTTAAAATGTTTGCCAAAAATCCTGACCAGTATGATTTGATCACGTTAGACCTCAATCTACCTAAAAAAGATGGCATACAAGTTGCTAAAGACGTATGTGCGATTTCACCACAAATTCCAATTATTATGTTAACTGCTCGCAGTAGTGAGGAGGAACAGATTCAGGGATTTAATGCTGGTGCAGATGATTATGTATCAAAGCCTTTTAGTCCTTTAGCTTTAATTGCTCGTATCAAGGCGCTGCAACGCAGAATTAGAATTGATGATCATAAAGAACAATCAAAAGAAACTAAAGAAGCCGAAAAATTCGATGTCGAAACAGCTCATACCAAAATTTCTAAGAGCAGACGTGAAGTACTATATGACGGAAAATACGTTCAAAACATTACACCAAAAGAATTCGATTTACTATATACTATGGCTCAAAAACCTAAACAGGTATTTTCCCGTGAACAATTATTAGAAGCTGTCTGGGGCTATGATTATTATGGTGAAGACCGGACAGTTGATGCTCATATCAAAAAGTTGCGTCAAAAATTGGAAACCGTGGGTGCAGATGTTATCCAAACTGTTTGGGGCGTTGGCTATAAATTTGATGATTCGTAGGTTTTTATTATGAAGTTGATTTATCAGCACATGCTTAGTTTTTTACTAATCATTCTTACTACGGTATCAATAATTGGCTTTTCAGAAATTAATAACGTCACTAAGCAATCTTATGCCCATAACTATCAGAGAATGGAAGATTTTGCTTCTGCTCTGGGAACTTTGGCTGCTAGTGAAGAAAAGAATGGCTCAGCAATGCTTAACCCCAAGTTTTTGCATAGACTGCAGTTTGTCCTTCATAGCGATAAAGTATATTTCAGCGTTTTTAATACGCGGGGCAAACAGATTTATCCCAAAAGAAATAACAAGATTAAACTTTCTGACAAGCACTTTGCACAAGTAAAGCGTGGAAAAAAGCTGCATATCAAAAACAACAATGAAATAATTTCGCAATTAGGTCATACTAAAGACACCTGTACTGGGGTGCTTTTGCCTTGGCGTGATCAGGGTAAATTTATTGGTGCAATTTGGCTGGGAGTTCGGGTGTCAACCGTTGAACGACCAATAAGAAGTGCCAAACAAAATTTGTTCAGTGCGTTGTTGACTGCATTAATAGTTGGCTTAATTTTAAGTTTTATCTTGTCGTTTTATGCAACTAATAGGATTAAAAATTTGTCTCAGGCTACTCAAAAAGTTGCTGCGGGAGATTTTGACGTACAGGCTAATTACAGTGGTAATGATGAAATAACTCAGCTTGCTGATAACTTTAACCAAATGGTGCGCGCATTAAAGAAATCAAATCAAGAAGTTAAGGCACAAGAAAAACGACGGGATCAGTTCATGGCTGATGCTGCGCATGAAATGCGGACACCATTAACTACAATCAACGGTATTTTGGAAGGGCTGCAATATGATGCAATTCCAGATAAAGCCAAGCCGAAGTCTATTGCTTTAATGAACAGGGAAACAAAAAGGCTTATTCGGCTCGTTAACGAAAATCTGGATTATGAAAAGATACGCAATAACCAAATTGATTTAATCAAAACCAAGTTTAATGCCAGAAAGGTATTAGACGATGTTACGATGCAGCTTAAACATAATGCTGCTAAGGCAAATGATAAAATTATTATTTCAGCACCTATAGATTTGCCAATTTATGCCGATAGAGATCGCTTTACCCAAATTATGGTCAATTTAATTCAAAACGCTATTCAATTTACTACTGATGGTAGAATTGAGATTACTGGCTATCGGGCTGCCCACGCCACCATCATCAGTGTTAAAGATAATGGTATTGGCATGAGTCATGAGCAACTTAAGTATATATTTGAAAGGTATTTTAAGGCGGATCCATCGCGCACGCGTTCGGGTAAAGGCGAATATGGTTTAGGCTTATCAATTGTTTCTTCTTTAATTAAGCAGCATGGCGGCAAAATTCGCGTTCAGTCTAAGTCAAATCAAGGTGCTGTATTTACCATAATTTTATTTGATCACGGCTACGAACAGTACTTAGATAATTAGAACGACTATAAAAAATTTACTTAAAATTAAAAAGGCTAATATATCATCAGTTTAGGATGATTTATTAGCCTTTTGTGTATTACTTATTTTTCTAATTCATTGTCAGTAGTGGTTTCGTGCCAGACTTTAGCAGCAGCTGGAATCGAACCTAGATTAGTTACATTATCCTTATCGACTACTATAAGGTTATTGGGTCCTTTTGCCAAATTATTGAAACTATCCAGACTTTGATTTTTAAAGTAGCCGTCGCTTGCTTTTGCGAGGCTTGACTGCAATTGGTTGATCCTGTAGGCTTCCGCATCGGCTTCTGTTTTGACTGCCTCAGCTTTGGCTTTAGCTGTCGCGATCATTGCTTCATTTTTAGCCTTAGTCGTTAACTCAATATTTTTAGCTTCACCCTCGGCTTTTTCAATAGCAGCAATTTTTTCTCTATCAGCTGTTAATTGCTTGTCCATTGCTTTTTGTATTTCAGTGCTGGGCAATAGTTCATCAATATTGACGCGGACGACCCGGATGCCGTAAATATCTGTGAGATCACCTATTGCTTCTGATAGTTGCGAGTTAATGCTGCTAGTGGAACCTAACGCATCATTTAAGTCCATCCGACCAATAATATCCCGTAAATGCCCTCTGATTAATTCAACCATTGATTTAACGGAGTCGGTATTGTTGTAAAAATATTTATATGAATCAGTCACTAAGTAGTTTAGGGTCAAGCTGGTAGTAATTTCTGCATTATCTTTGGTAATAATAGAATATTTGGAAATTTCCGCCGGAAACATGGCTAGAGAAACTTTACGTAGTCTTTGAATTACTGGGATAATAAGAACTAATCCAGCTTTAACAGTTCTTGAGTATTTGCCCAAAGTTTCAATTAATCCTTCATTGTTTTGCGGGACTACTCTACAGCATGCTAAAACTAAACATATAATTATAATAATTAAAAATAAGTATTTCATGAAAGTCCTCCAAAAAAATAATATTTTATTCTATATTTATTAATTATAGGACTTTTTATGATTTTTACTAGACTTGTTTTCTTTTTCCGTTAGGTGATTACCAGAAACAGATTCTGGAATCGTTGTAATCTCATATTCTCGCCCTTTTAACTCAGCTGCATCTGTTTTGTAAAGACTGGTAGTTGATCTGCGTTGTTTGGTTATTAAAGCAGTAGACCTATTTTTTAAACGGTATCTGAGATTTTCCATTTGAATATAATTGGTTAAATAGTCAAATTCACTAGGATCAACCGGCTTGAAACCCTTTGGAGTATAGAAGCGGAGCAGATTATGGTTATTCAATAAATCGGAATATTTCAACGACTGTTTTCCTTCTTTTGCTAATTTGGTGATTTCGTATTTTTCCTTCGCGGTAAAATTAATAATCTCTTTACCACTTTTACGGTCATAAACAACGCCTTTAAGCCCCTTGCCGCCAATAATGACGTATTTCTGACTAACAATAGTGCCATTTCTAAAAACCAACCACGGGCGGTATTTTGGTGCTAAAAGATCACTGCCAAATTGAATATAATTCTTGTTAGATATTCCTAAAAGATGTAGCAGAGTAGGTAAGACATCAATTTCTCCTGCAACTTCATGCTTAATTTTTCCTTTCAAATTGGGCGAATAGATCATGAAAGGTACGCGCTGCATTTGCACGTTATTATAGCTGTTCCAAGTGTCAGAACTTTCTCCAACAATTGGCGCTAGAGTTTCATTTTCAGAATTAGTCAGGCCATAGTGGTCGCCATAAATTACTACCATGGTATTTTTAATTAATCCCGATTTTTTTAAATAAGTGAAAAATTCACGAATTGCCTGATCAAGATAATGGGCAGTTTCAAAATAATTATTAATGGACTTATCCGCTGTATTGCTGGTTTTAAAATTTGGATCCAGATCTTCTTCATCCATATCAAAAGGGGTGTGGTTAGTTACGGTGATAAATTTTGTATAAAAGGGCTGCTGCATTCTTTCTAAGTACTTAATACTCTCTGCAAACATGACCTTGTCTTTGATACCATAACCAATATGGTCATTTTTATCATGGCTGAAATAGTTCTGGTCGAAGAAATAATTATAGCCCATGTTTTTGTAAACATCATCACGGTTCCAAAAAGAACCGACATTGCCGTGAAAGACAGCAGAAGTATATTTACCATGTTGCCGTAAAATTTGTGGTGCAGCCTGAAAAGTATTGGAACTGCCCATTGCAGTGAACAAGGAACCATCTGAAATGCCGTAAGTTCCTGTTTCCAGCATATTTTCGGCATCACTGGTGCGGCCAATACCGACTTGATGGTAGAAATTAGCAAAGCCTAAAGTATGTTTATCATGGTAGATGGAATTAAGAAAAGGCGTAACTTCTTTACCGTTAATCTTGAGATCAATTAAAAATTGTTGGAAACTTTCCAGATGGATCACGATTACGTTTTTACCCTTGGCCTTACCAAAATATTGCGGATTTACCGGCAATTTATTTTTTTTAGTGTAAGACAGGATTTTATTCAAATCGGCAGTATTCGCATTCTTGTTTACTTGTTCTGTTTGTTCATTTTTTATGCCGTCATAAACCGTATAAGTATCAATTCCCAGATACTTTACGATATATGACCGGTCAAAAGTAGTACCTAAAAGTCGCGGTCTGGATGATTCAGCCATAAAAATATTGAGGACTAAAACAAAGGCCCCAACAGAAGTTACGGCAAATGGTGTCAGCAAGCCATAGGACTTTTGGTCAATTTTTATTTTGTGCGCTAGTAGTAAGCCCGTTATTACAATTAAATCCAGCCATAATAAAATATCTGACGGCTGGAGCAGAGCGACAGCACTCTTTCCCAATCCCGGCGCTACTTTACCAGCATTATTAATTGTTTTTACAGTAATAAAATCTGAGAATTGCCGGTAATACAAAATATTGGCAAATAACAGACCTGAATTTGCGACGTCAAGTAAGAGCATAGCGCAGTATGAAATTATTGGTTTAGAAAAATAAAGTCCAATACTAATTAACAAAATTGCGCTGCCAATGGGGCTAATCCACATGATGATGTGTTGATATGGATCTGAAATACCCAGATTAAAATCATGATACGCAGCAAAAATGTATTTTAGAGTAAATAAAAAAACTAAAAGGCAAAAAAAGCCAGTACGAGTCTGAATGAAATTGGTCAGATTTTTTTTATTCAAAATAAAAACTCTCCCTTATCTGACTATTTTAAAAGTTTCTGGGGTTTTAGACAATCTTTTTCGTATTGTTAGTCCTTTTTTAAGAATTAATTGACCAAGATTGAGTATAATTTAAATGAACGCTATTTTAGGAATTGAATGATAATGATATTTTTAGGACCACTATATAACCTGCTTTCGCAACTTTACGCTACTAAAATTAATCATTTTGCTTTGATTAAGCTGATAATGTTGGCACTTGACAAAACGATTTTTTATTTTTTGTTTTTCATGGTAATCCGTTTGATCTGGCTAATGACTATTAGAAGTAGGCGGACAATCAAGTCAGAAGCAGCAGTATGGTTATTTGCTTTTTACTTAATCTTAGTATTAATGCTGACCACATTTCGTAATACTTATTTCCCGTGGAATTTGACTTTTAACTTGCACAGACCACTTAGTGAAATCAATTTTGTATTTTTAAAAGAAACCTGGAAGATGTATCATGCGCAAAGTCGGTTAGATTTTGTCTACAATTCCTTTGGTAATGTCCTGTGTTTCGTTCCGTTTGGCTTTTTATCACCCTTTGTTTTTGCGAAAAAACAAACTTTTGGTCGGGTACTGCTTGCGGGGCTGATATTTTCGTTATTTATAGAAACAATGCAATTTTTGCTTGAAACTGGTGTTAGCGATATTGATGATGTCTTTTTCAACAGCTGCGGGGCAGCAATTGGCTACTTCTTGTATTGGGTTGTCATGATAATTAGAAGAAAGTCTAAAACTATTTGAAAGCACTGGTAATTGCAAATTAAGATTGCTAAAATATTCTTGTGAAATAAATATTTAATTCAGTAAGGAGAGCGTATTTTATGAGTTTAATAAAATTTGATAGCACTAAATTAACGCCGTTTGTCCACGAAAATGAACTAAGTGAAATGCAGGCTATGGTTAATGCTGCTGATAGTGAACTAAAAAACGGTACTGGTGCAGGTAGCGATTTCCTAGGATGGGTTAACTTACCAGTTGATTATGATAAAGATGAGTTTGCCAGAATAAAAAAGGCAGCAAAGAAGATTCAAAGTGATTCTGAAGTTTTAGTTTGTATCGGAATCGGTGGCTCTTATTTAGGCGCTCAAGCTGCCATTGAATTTTTAAATGGTGCTTTTTATGGCAGAGGCAAAGATAAGCATACTACTGTGGTATTTTGTGGTAATTCTTTGTCAGGTTCGTACCTACATGACTTGATTGAATGGCTTGGAGACAAGGATTTCAGTGTTAATGTTATTTCTAAGTCTGGTACTACTACAGAGCCAGCCGTTGCTTTCCGTATTTTTAAAGATAAATTAGTTAAAAAATATGGTGCTGCAGAAGCTAAAACCAGAATTTTTGTTACCACTGATCGCGCCAAAGGTGCATTGAAGACTGAAGCAGACGCCGAGGGCTACGAAGAATTTGTTGTGCCGGATGATATTGGTGGCCGCTACAGCGTTTTATCAGCTGTTGGTCTTTTGCCAATCGCAGTTTCTGGAGCAGATATTGACCAATTAATGAAGGGTGCTGCGGATGCCAGAGCAGATTATAGCTCTACAGACTTAAGTGAAGCTACTCCTTATCAATATGCTGCTTTACGTAACATACTTTACCGCAAGGGTTACACTACAGAAATTGTGGAGAATTACGAACCAACATTGAGAATGTTCAGTGAATGGTGCAAGCAATTAATGGGCGAGTCCGAAGGTAAAGACGGTAAGGGTATTTGGCCTGCAAGTGCTAACTTCACCACTGACCTTCACTCATTGGGTCAATACATTCAAGAAGGTTTGCGTAATCTGTTTGAAACTGTCATTAGGGTTGAAAATCCTGCAAATGATGTGGAAATACCAGCTGATGACCGTAATTTGGACCAATTGAATTTCTTGTCGGGCAAGACCTTGAACTACGTTAACGAACATGCGTATGAGGGCGTAGTTTTAGCTCATACTGATGGTGGCGTTCCGGTTATGACAGTCAATATTCCTGATCAGACTGAACACACTTTGGGTTACTTAATTTACTTCTTTGAATTAGCTATCGCAATTTCTGGTTATCTTAATGGTATCAACCCGTTTAGCCAACCAGGCGTTGAGGCATATAAGCGTAACATGTTTGGTTTATTGAACAAGCCCGGCTATGAAGAATTACATGATGATCTTGTAGCTCGCTTTAAAGAAGAAAAATAATTAGATAATTGCTAATTTCATGAATTAATACTATTATTATATGGAACCTATTATTGATAAAATTAGTTAGTATTATTCATCCTGTACATTTTAAATTATTGATGTCATACCAATTATGGAAAGGGTAAAAGTTTAGGCTTTTAACCCTTTTTTATTAAGGAGAGAAATATGGAAGCAAAAAGAGAAACGCCAAAGAGGGTACTGGCTATAATCAGTTGCGCTTTAATGGCATTTGTGTCGATTTTGACTGAGACCAGTTTAAACGTCACTTTTCCTACACTAATGAAGCAGTTCCATATTAGCTTAGGTCTGGTGCAATGGACTACAACCGGTTACTTATTAACAATTTCTGTAATAATGGTGTCAAGTTCATATTTAAATGACCGCTTTTCAGCTAGACAGCTGTTTTTGACCGCCGCCGTGGCTTTTATCGCGGGCTCAATAGTTGCGGGGCTTGCTCCTAATTTTTGGGTATTACTTGCTGGACGCATAATATCATCTGTGGGGGCCGGTCTGTCAATTCCGTTAATGTTTAACATGGTCGTAGAATTGATGCCGCAGGAAAAATGGGGCTTTTACATGGGTCTTACTGGTCTAGTAATTATTTTAGCTCCTTCTTTAGGACCTACATTTGGTGGTACTGTGGTTTATTACTTCGGCTGGCCTTTAATATTTGAAATTGTGGCTGTCATTGCTGTAATTATCATGGTTCTGGGTTTGTTTGTCGTTGAACAATATCATGAAAAAAAGCATCCCAGTTTTGATTGGTTAAGCTATATTGTGATTGCCAGCGCTATGATTATTTTTAATTTAGGTTTCAATCGTATTAGCAATGGTTTTACAGATTGGGGCTTTTGGCTAAGCATGGTCGTGGTTGCGCTTTTGCTGTACGTATTTATCAAATTGTCGCGATCAAGTAAAAAGAAATTGATTAACTTAGACATATTTAAAAATAAGCCTTTTATTTTTGCCATGATTTCTTATCTGCTTTTGCAGTTTATTAATATTGGTACCAGCTTTGCAATTCCCAATTATGTTCAAATTGTTAATCACGCCACTTCTTTAATTGGGGGACTAGTTTTGCTTCCCGGCTGCATTATCAGTGGTCTATTGAACCCTTGGTTTGGGCATGTTTACGATAAAAGGGGGCCACGTTTGCCACTTCTTACCGGAACAATCTTTTGTCTAACGGCTTGTCTGCTTTTTGCTATTTTTAGCTTGAAAATCAGTACGTTAATGGTCGGCGTTTTTTATGGCATTATGATTATTGGCAGGCAAATGGCCTTTAATAATACCATGGCAGAAGCGTCCAAATTGCAGCCAGAAGAATTACATACAGATGCCACAGCGGTTTTTCAAACTGGACAGCAATATGCTGGCTCAATGGGGACAACCGTCATGGCTGCCATCATTTCTTCTTGGCAAAAAAGACCGGGCAATTATGCTGCACTGACAGCACAAGGTAGTCAAGAAGCGTTCTTGTTTTTAACTTTTGTTAGTGTAATTATCTTGCTCAGCTACTTAAATTTATTTAGACTTGAGAAAAAATGAACATCAATTAAAGTCAAAAATTGCAGCAACCTAGTTATCTGGGTTGCTTTTTTTTAGCTGAAATTAAATATAATTAGAAAATATTAAGTTTTTTGTGTACTTTTTTAAATAAAATGATAAAATACTTAATAATTAAATTTAAGGAGGAAACAATAATGCGACGAATTTCACTTCACCATATTTTGATTTTGTCCCCAATTATTTTGCGGACAAAGCGTACCTAGAAAAATCTGAATTTTAAGGAGTATGAAATATGGCTGATTCAACCAATTCTAATAAACTAACAGTAAAAACTTTTCTTAATAAAATACTAGCTGGGACGGCAACAGGAATTATAGTGGGCTTAATTCCCAATGCCGTACTCAGTGCAATTTTGAAATTATTTGGGCAGAACCCAGTAGCAACATCATTAAACCAAGCTTTGCTAATTTTCCAGTGTGCAACGCCATTGCTCATTGGTGCCTTGATTGCTATTCAATTTAAAATGGTGCCTTTGGACGTGGCTATTGTAGGAGCCGCAGCTTATGTTGGCTCCGGCGTGACCAAGTTCGTGCCGCAGATCGTAAATCCAGCTACAAAAGCTCAGGGTGTATTTGTTTCTGCAGGAACCGGTGATTTGATTAATACGATGATTACTGCCGGTCTGGCTGTGGGGCTTTTGCTACTAGTGGGTCAGCATTTTGGTTCGATTAAAATCGTTGCCGCACCAATTTTAATTGGTGGTGGAGCCGGTTGGATCGGGATGCTAATTTTGCCTTATGTTAGCAAGATTACGACTTGGTTAGGTACAGTCATCAACTCTTTCACAAATTTACAGCCTATCTTTATGTGCATCTTAATTTCTTGCATGTTTGCAGTGTTGATTATTTCCCCCATTTCAACAGTTGCAATTGGTATGGCTATTCAATTAAATGGCATTTCAGCTGGTGCGGCGGCAATGGGAGTAGCTGCCACCACATTGGTTCTGGTAGTGCATTCGTGGCGGACTAATAAGTCGGGTGTGACCATTGCTATTGCATTAGGTGCAATGAAGATGATGATGCCCAATCTTTTCAGACATCCAATTATTCTCCTGCCGACATTAATTACTGCTGTCGTTTCAGCTATTCCGGTGGCCCTATTCCATGTTAGCGGTACGCCAGCTTCAGCAGGTTTTGGTCTTGTCGGTTTAGTCGGGCCGCTAGCTTCTTTAGACGCTGGAAAAGCCAGCATTAATTTTGTATTGGCGCTAGTGGTCTGGATTGTAATTCCTGTAGTAGTTGCACTTATCTGCCGTTTTCTTTTTGAAAAAATATTCCATGTTTACGATGAAAAAGTAGCCTTTGCATATTTAGGCGAATAGTTCTTATTAAATATCTGTCATTACACTTACATCAATTTATTTAAAATAAAAACCCGTGAAAAAACCTTTCAGGGCTATGGAGTGCTCCATAATAGTTGGCCATTAATCTGACTATTAGGGGCACTTTTTTAATGACTAAGTATTTGATTATTTTGAAAGTTGCAGTTGCTTGTAGGTATCTAGCAGGCCAAAACTTTTTGAAGGCGAACAAAAACCGTAACTTTACGTCACTTAATTGGTACTTCTGATTTAATTTAGCTAAGTTTTTTGAATTTTATCTTTGCTAATGACAAAGAACAACTGTCCGATTTTTAGGGCAAGTGACATGCTTGTCACCTTATTTTTAGCGAAACCAATTTGCGTACCCGTTAAGTTGTGAGCCTTTAGACCTAGTTCTGCGATCTTTTTCTTTCAAAAAATCTTTAAACTGTCTTGCTTTGTTCTTCATTTTAACTTAATGTAAAAAGTAAATTATTGTTAAATTACATGAAAAAACTGTCTATTTCACAGAAGTTATAACACGAATAAAAAGGTAGCCCAAATGCACGAAAAAATTATCCAAATGTTGCGTCAGAATAATGGTTTTCGAGATTGGAATATGGTCTTGCAGAATTTTAGATCTGGTGATTTCAAATTAAAAATTGCTGGTCATATCGACAGCGAGCCAATTTATGAATTTTTCAATACTTATTCCGATAATTTTGTACTAAACAGCAGCTCAATCACAATTTCTGTTCAACCTGTAAAATCATACATTCCGTTTCATATTCATAATTATGTTGAAATAAAAATTCCTTTAGTAGGTAATTGTGTGGTGGTAACAGAACACGAGCGGATTAAGGTGAAACAAGATAACATGATTTTTATCGGTATCAAAACCCCTCACAAGGTTGAACAGATTGATGAGAAAGGGGTAGTTTTAAATATCGCACTTCGTAACTCCGCTTTTTCCTTAAATCTGCTCGATTTTTTACAGTCTAAGGGCAATGGCATATCTATTTCTAGTTTGCTTTTTTCCTTACTATCCGATGAAGATCACGGTGAAGGCCGTTACAGTTTGTTTGAGATTGATCATGACCCTAAAATTACTGCAATAATCTACGATATTATTGATGAATATTATGCTGATAAAATTCAAGCGGACCAGATCATTAAATTAGAAATGTTGACTCTGTTTTCTTTATTAATAAGAAAAGCATATTACCGTCAACCGCCAGTGACTGGTTCGAAAAATAAAAACAATAATTTATTGTCGTTACTTCTTTACATTGAAAAAAACTATTCCGAGATCAAGTTAGAAGAAATGGCACAACATTTTGGCTTTAATCCTAACTACTTGTCGGATCATTTAAAAAATGAAACCGGTTTGTCATTTATTAAGTTAGTGCAGTTGCAAAGAGTGAATGTAGCTGCCAAATATCTAAAGTATACCAAGGTTTCAATTGAAAAAATTGCTACCAGAGTAGGATATGAAAATGCGTCTTATTTTTATAAAATTTTTAAGCATTATTTTGGTATTTCTCCGGCAAAATACCGTTCAAACACGAGATAAGAAGGTGCAATAAATTATGGTAAAATAATTGCTTGGTATGAAGAAAGGCTTCAATGATAGTTTTTATTTTTACCAGAAAGTAATTGCTGGGAATGGAAAAGTCGTGACTTAGAAAAAGATTGATGAGTAATCTTTAATTGTAAAAGGTTATTTTGTAAAAACTTTTCTGAATAATATTTAAATCGCGTCAAAGAGTACTTGCGGTAATCCAATTAATTTTTAAATAATAAAAGAACTTTAAATTTCTGTACTTAAAGTTCTTTTTTATAGTTGCAAATGCAATTAAATTACATAACAAATAAAAAACTGTAAAATGCTTACATCAAAAAATTGTTTTTCAAAAAGTTTATTCACGCTTACGAATGTAAACATTTTTATATAATAACATTTGTTGTAAATAATTTTAGCAAATCGACTTCTAAGTGATTAAATAACTAAAAAAAGCCCCAATTTTTGTCTAAAAAAAGGTATAATTTGAAATGAATTGAAGGGAGTTTTTTTACAAATGATGTGTGATAATTTGTTTTTTAAAATTTTGTGGGTAGTCGTTTACGCTATTACCGCTTATTATACCTTTACCGGCAATATGATGATGGGGATGTACTGGATGGCAGGCGGCATGCTGGCTCAAGCAGTAGTTGACCTTGTCTATCATTTCTGGCCAAATCGTAAAAAGTGCTAAACAAGTTTTAAATATAAATAGCGTAATTTTATTAAGGATTAATTTTTAACTCAGTGGGTAAAGAATTGTCCTTTTTTGTTTTTTTGATAATAAAAACCCCGAAACTTATCCAGTTTCGAGGCTTTGTTTTTAGCTAATTTAATTCTTAGCAACATTCACTTTACGGATGTAACGGTTTTTACCAATGCGGTAGAAGGTCTTCTTCTTAATACGGTAAGTTTTACCGTTGATTTTGACAATTGTGCCATTCTTGAGCTTCTTCTTCGAAACCCGCTTGCCCTTGTGGGTATATTGGTACGATGCTTTACGTAATTTTACAAAACGTGACTTAGATTTGCGCTTTGCCGGAGTAACTGTGGTAGAGCCACTATTGCTATTAGATGAATTGCTAGAGTTACCAGAGTTTGAATTGCCACTTACGAGGTGACCAGTTTTCTTGTAGTTAGCAACGGCATCATTAATCTCTTTAGTTAAAGCATCAACACTTTCTTGAGTTGCACCCATAGACTTAGCTGCAAAATAGCGATTACGTAAATCGGCTACATATTGCCCATCTTTTTTTGATAATTTAGAAAAGTCAATAGCTGAATCATAATTAGCATAAGCTTCATTTAATTTATCAAGATTTGCAACAGGGACATCAGGATTGCTACTATCTACAGGGTGAAAATCATTAGACTTCAAGTCTGTATAGTCAGTAGTATTATTAACTAAAACTACATTATCTGATGGATAGTCAATTTCTTGCCAGTCCTCATAATTTACATAAGCTTCGGCAATTTGCCCCCCACCAACGTCTTGCAAACGCTGATTATTTGGAATGCCACCAATCATCCATGTTAAATTAAATGGTCTACCTGGAAATGAAATATTAGGCTTAGTATCAGCGGCCCCCATTTCACGCACGACTTTTGTGCCAGCAGGATAAACTCTACCTGATGGTCCTCTTAAAGCATATTTTAAAGTACCATATTGTAACCAAACTTTAGTTCCTTGGTGATTGGCTGAAACAGTTTGAACATTGTCTAGATTAAAGACTGCAGTCATTGGTGCAGCCAGACTTAACGCGGCAATTGTCGCAAAGATTATGCGTTTATTCTTTTTCATTTTTTCACTCCTTATAACAAAAAAACTATTGCTTTACTGGCAGAACTGATATCAACGAACTGGGAGTAAAATGCTGTCTTCTTCTACCAGTATACTACAAGCTAATTTTGAAAAGGAGTGCCAACTTCAGCTGTAATGCGATTAAACTATCTTTTTATTGGTCATTTTCTTTTAAAAAACTCTGGATAATTCTTTCTCTCATAGTTAGAAAGACCTGATTATGACCAGTAGGGTGAATCCGATTGGTCAAAAGAATTAGACCCGACTTTTTTACACGGTCAAGAAGCATAAGAACACCAGTGAAGCCAGTATGCAGAATTAGGGGATAATGCAACTGAGGGTCAAAGCGCAAGTCCCAGCCCCATGAGCGTGGCTTGACGCCCGCCGGATTTTTATTATCGAATAACATTGCGACAAGTTCTTGACTGAAGGGCAGAATGTGTTTATCTAAGCCCAAGTAACCTTTACTTAATTTGACCAAGTCATTCATTGTGGAGAAAAGTCCTGCTGAACCGCAATCACTGCCAAGCTGGCGTGCTTTAGGATCGTGCGGCTCACCCTGCAAAACTTTCCCTTGGTAAACAGCAGTTGGCACACATAAGTCCTTAGGGGGATTGAATGTCGTGTTTCCCAAACCAGAAGGCTTGATTATTAATTTTTGACCAACTTCTTGAACTGGCTGCCCAAATATTTTTTTAACAACCAACCCCAACAAGATAAAATTCGTATCGGCATAGCGCATTTTATGTTCAAACTCGTCTGTGACAGGTAAATGAATGATGGCATTGATTAATTCGTCATGGGATAATTGGTCGCGCTTTTCAATCCAGCCACGGATTCCGCTGGTGTGGGTAAGCAGATGAAAAAGGCGGACACGTTCATCTTTAAATTCAGGAATAAAGTCGTGTAGTGGTTCAGTAAAATTGAGCTGCCCATCTTGATATAATTTAAGCAAAATATTTTCAGTAATAATTACTTTGGTCAGACTGGCTAAATCATAAATAGCAAAAGGGCTAAGTTGCGTAACTGTCGGATAGGTACTTGCAAAGCCGACGGTTGAAGTGAAAACTTGGTCATTTTTAAAAAAAGCATAGTTTACGCCCGGTACAATGCGTTCCGTAACCATTGATTCAATTAAATTTTGGGTGTTTGAGTAGTCAATCATAAAATCTGTCTTTCAGTTAATATTTCTAATTATATTATATCTAACTAAATGACATTTATTATCTTTTCACGCAGTTTGATACAAAAAACTTGAAAGCCAGTCAGCATTCAAGTTTTTAAATATTACTACTATTTTTATTTAGGAATTTTTTCGTTTAATTGATCAACCATTCTACGAGAAAAGAACATGGTGGCAAGCCAGATTATTAAGTAGACTACGCAGTAGTTGAGGGTGTAACCCCAAAAAATTGTGAGATTAAAAGGCATTCCCGCAAGGATAGACAGGGGCGTCACCAAGATATAGGTAATGAGAAAATGACTAAATGTTTGGCGGGTAATGCTCCATCTTTCTTGCTCAAAAATTATGGTGCTGCCACCGTAAATCGCACCCATTAGTGCCCAAATAATCATGGATACAAAAGTTGCATGCACCGGATTAGCAAATAAACTGACAAAATTTTCAGTAGATGGGGTAAATTGTGGCAAGTTGTTTACTCGACAAAATATATGTGCAAAAATTAGCCCGATAGTCACTCCGATCGGTGCAGAGATAAGAGAACGAAAAATTATAGATTTGAGATTTTTCATGATAAATACTCTTTTTGATTTTTTGCATATAACGGCGGGAAGTGTAAGTTATTTTGCCGTTTTTGAGAATAACTTGATAAATTCCGTTTTGTGCCAGTGCAAATTCTTGAATGTAGCTGAAATTAACAATTTCTGAACTGGATATTTGCACAAAAAGTTGTCTTGGCAGCAAAAGCTTAACTTCATAAAGACGTTGCTTTATTCGGTACACATATTGCTCAGTTTCACAGACGACTTCTTTGTTTTGTGTATGAATTAAAATAATTTCGTGAAAAGCAATAATCTTTTTCCGTCCAGATTTAAAACCAATAAGGATTTGCTCATTTAAAAAGCGGTCCAAATTATCACGCAGATTAGTGCTGTTCTCATCAATTTGGGGTGTATTGACTGTCACGAACAATTCTCGCAAGTGAGAAATTGCTTTTTGATTTACTAACATGGCTTAATTTCCTTTCCTTAGCATTTAAGATAGCAAGGGAGCATCATTTCGTGAACAAAATTTGTGTAAATGGTCGTTTTTCTATAACAACTGGAAGTAGGGGGATAAAGCTAAATACAGCAGGCTTTAGCGTCTTTATTCAATCAGAATTGCTAAGAGGTTAGCAAAATCTTTCTTTTAGAGTAAAAAGCACTTGACATCGGACCCCGCTTCAAGCATAATAATTACTGTTGATTTTGCCCGCTGGTCAAATGGTTAAGACGCCACCCTCTCAAGGTGGAGTTACGAGTTCAATTCTCGTACGGGTGATTAACACTGGGATATAGCCAAATGGTAAGGCACAGGTTTCTGGTTCCTGCATGTTTCGGTTCGAGCCCGGATATCCCAATAAAAATAGCTCAACGGCAATCGTGGTGGTAGCTAACGCCCATCATTTGTCCATCAGAGCGTTAAGAAAAGCTAGATGAATATAATTCATCTAGCTTTTTTCTTTGGTTTTATGAATTAGCCTAAATGGGCTAAAAAACTTCATATTAGACTTCATATTTTGGATAGAACTGCAAACGTAATTAAAAATAAAGTGTTAACCAAAAAGAGGAACATAAAATGAAATATAAAGAGGGCGTAAGAGCTTTTCTTAAACGTGATTTCAGCGTCTTTACAGCTCGTTCAGGTCAACGTAAAGCTGATTTAGTAAAAGGGCCCATAGATAGATTTAAAGGCATTAAAATTAACAAGAGAATTGAGTATGCTAAGAATATTACCGCATGTATTATTAAAGCAATTAAGGCTTGTTCAGAAAAATCAAGAAAAATCTTAACTGGAGTGTATATATTTGATAAACCTAATCGTGTAGTAATTACGGATGTTGGTTACAAACAATCACGCTATTACGATTTAAAGCACATAGCAATTGATGAGTTTATGGAGAATTTTGCTAAAATCCAAAAGGAAATGAATCTAAACCCGTCATTTAAGTTAATAAAATAAGCTGCAGTACCATTCTGGGTACTACAGCTTTTTCAGGTTTTAATCTAATATTAGGCGACCGTTTCAACTAGGCTAAAGAAATTAATCCTAGCAAATACTAGCATTTACTAGGGTTTTATTTGTTAAAAAGTAGGTAAAAATGTTAATAGATTTCCTTTTTAATTGCTACATAGTATTTTATTATTTAAAGAAAAAACATAGGCCTATTATTAATACTAATAAAATTGATACTATGAACAATATATTTACCCAAAAGCCCCAATTTTTATAGAATTTTTTAGACTGATCTTTTTTAATCGTACTTATCCAATAAAATAATAGTATAGTTATACCCCACATAATTAAACCAAATATTGCAGCAAGAATTAGAGCTTGACCTAATGAAGTATGTGTACTTTTCATATTTTGGAATAAGTTGCTAAGTAAGTTCATTCCACCGAAAATGGCAAAAGTAATAGCGGTGAAGATACCGAGAATTGCAATAAATTCTGGATAAAGTTCCTTTCTAACTATTAATTTCTGCATTTATGTTAATTTCATTATCCACAATATCATTGTCACAAGTTATTTAAGATCATCGACCTTTTTCTTCCACCTGAAAATAAATCTTGACAATATTCAATTTTATCAACTTAAAAATGAATTCTGACATCTTATAGTTAAGTAATTAATAAAAATAGTTTGACTAAATTATAAATGTAATTATAATTGTTACGGGAATAAATTTTACTCTATTTGACTATAGCATAATTAGCGGTATATATTTAGAGAGCAATACAAATTTAGAAGCTGATTAATTATGCGAATTACATAAAAATAAATTTATTTCTTTTTTTAAAGAGTTAAATAGAGTAAAATGGATTCATAGGGTAAATAACTTTAATTAACATAGAGATATGGGATTTTGTAGAATGCGTTTATATCATGGTACTGATTTTGTGGGTTCAAAAGATTTAAAAGTAAATAAAGAAAAAGCAATTAAACCCGACACATATACAACTAAACAAATTAAGAACCATGATATAAAAGGCAAAGAACCAGGGAGTTTAGGCTATGGTTTTTATACGTTTTTGGATGATCCTAAAATTGCATATAAGTTTGCTAATAAATTTTTATCTGATGAAAAGTACAATCATACTGTAGTGTTTGAATTAGAGGCTGATGTGCTTTCTGACAATTTGTTAGTGCTTGATGGTATTAGTGAGGATTCTAAAAGACTGAATCAATGGTTACATGGTTCAAAAGTGAAAAAAATTGTGGATTATTTGGCTAAAAAATATAGTAATCAAGGTCCTCAAAAAAGTTTAGATGGTGCTATGATTGAGTTATACTGTTTAACTTTAAAGGAAAAACATTTAGCAAAAATTAAAGCTGTACAAGCTCCAACACACACATATATAAAAGATGATGTTTTACACGAATCAAGTATTCTTAATGGAGTAGAAGTTCTTATAAAAGATCCGAGTATCGTTAAAACAGGTAGTTTTAATATATATAAATGCCCAGAATCTGATTTAAAGTTTTGAATATTAAAATGGAGGTAATTATGGCTAAATATAGTGTAGATGCTGATACAATGCTCAAAGCAATGGATGATTTTTGGTCTTATGATGATCTTTTACATGCTGCAGAAAATTTAATAACTGCAGCAGATAACTTTAATTTTGAAAAGACTTCTGAAATAACCACTCATGAAAATGAGATACCATCAATTAATTATAGTAAAAATAATTTTGTTATATATCCAAATGATCAATTGTCTTCTGACTATTTTGTAAAAGCTGCATAGGAATAAAAATGTCTGACCCTGTTATAAAAATAATGAGTTACCGAATATCTGATATTGAATATCACCAATATCATTCAAAGGAAGAGATTGACTCATTAGAAAAAGAAATTAAAAAAAGTGATATTAATATGAGTTATGGAATTGATAAAGAATCAAATACTGGGAAGATATTGATGACTGCTCATATTTTTAATAAAGAGCAAAAGAAGGTTGTTGATATCGGAGTTACAGGTTTCTTTAAGTTTAGAAAAGATATAGATAAATTTAAAGATAAACAAAAATACTTGATGATGAATGGTAGTGCTATGCTTTACCCTTATTTGAGATCTACAGTATCTATGATTATGGCTATGGATAATCCAATGACTACCATATTGCCAACTCTTAACTTTGTTGATCAATATAAAGAATTTAAAAATAAAGAAGATAAATAATCACAAAAAGTTACATATAAGGGACAATCACTTTAGATATTCAATTTTTCTAAAGTGATTATTTTTTATGAAACGACTAATTTCTATTCTTAATTGATTGAATATAACACGTGAATTATAATAGTCTTAAGCTTAATGTTATTTTATAGATGAATTTAGAGGAATATTGATAATCTATATATTTGTTACTTGTTCAACACCGTGAATAAGTAATCAGTCTATTTAAAACGGTTGTAAATTTCAGTAAATTATTTATATATTAAGTATTAAAGGTCAATTTATTTTTAACCAGTATAGACAAACTTATTTAGTGTCACCAAACCTAATTAGCATAGCAGAACTTTTTCCTAGCAAATTCTAGCATTTCTTAAAAGCTTAAAGTTTACAAAACAGACTAGAAATATTAATTTATATCCTGATTATCGAATGCATACCCTTTAGAAACAACGCACATGTTTATTCCTAATACTGCTAACATAATTATTCGTGAAAAACTTCTCCTTGAAAGTTTGTTTCTTCGTAATTAGGTCAATAAGATCTTTAGGAATAGGTTTAATAGAAAAGTGATTAAGCCACTCGTAAGACTTGCCATTTAGTTTGCTAGGTGCCATACTATATAATTATTAGGATGTGCTTTAAGATCAACGCTAGGCAAAAAAAACAATGTTTTGATGTATGTTAATGTTTTTTGGCTTTTGAAAAAAGAAATGAAAGTCATTGTGTGCTGTTTTCTCTGCTAAAGTATTTCTAAACCACTCAGGAGACTGAGTTCTCTAATGGAATTTAGGCCGTCTATATTAGTACTGTGTCTATCAACATCCACTACAAAAAAATTCTCTGTTTTCAGTGCAATATTAGCATCTGGATACTTTGCCCAAATCTCTATAATCTGATTAGTTGTTAAAGGAGGTTTATCAGCAAATTTAATTAATGGCCGCTTATTTTGACCAATTGGAATTACTGAAAAACCATGTTCAGAATATTTAATAGCATAATCTACTAGCATAAATACCTCGTTTTATCTATAATTAAGAAAATAATTCATTTAGAATACTTTGATTAATCCACCATTGCCTATTGTGGTTTTAATTTTTATTAATGGATTATTTTGCTTGTTGCTCGTTACTGTTGGTTAGTAACGGGCTTTTTGTTTGCTCTTTTGACTTTAACCAGTTGGTTATACTTTCCTTGCCATACATTTTGCGCCCATCGATAACAGCTACCGGCATCCCTAAAGAAGCCCAATTGCTAATAGTTGAGTCAGCTACACCAAAATATTTTGCAATTTCACGGCGATTTAAATAAGGTTTGGGTTTGTTAAGAGTTTCTTTAATTGTATTAACAATAACAGTCTTAATCTCTTTTTCTTCCATAAGTTTTACTCCTCTTTAAACTCAATTAGCATTTGTGTATGTGATATCTCATCCCGCTGGTATTTTGCGTATACTTTCATTAAATCTGTTAACGCATAAAGCTGTTCATAATCATCTAGTGTCATGTATTCAGGACCTTGAATACTATGTAGTTTTTCAAGCATTATTTCTGCAGCTCTTAACATGTTTTCACTTTGAAGGGATGCAGCTATTAAGCCAGTATTTAATGCTTTAGTATTTTTAACAAATGTTTTCATTTCTGTTAATCCTTTCCGCAAGTAACCAACATATAAGTTTGGTTTACCAAGTTATTATGTTTATCTGCATAACTTTCAATTAACTTGGCCAAAGCTGATATTTTATTCAATTTATCCAACGTTAAGTCACTAGGACTTATAATTTCATCTATTTTGTCTGTGAGTAAACTTAAGCATTCATTTAAAGTACTGCTTTCTGAAGCCATTTGAATAAATTTATTGTCAAGATAATTTGGTATTGTAATTCCAGCTTTCATTTTTATCTCCTATAATTAGTCATTAACTACTTTTTGATGTTCTTTCATGAATTTGTCTATTGAATCTTTACTGATTTTTTTAGAATTACAAATTTTAATAACTAGTAAGCCATGTTTTATGTAACTATGTAATGTAATTGGTGATTTGATTCCTAAATAATTCATTGCGTCTTTATAACTAAAAAATTTTGTATTCAATATAATCTCCTTTAAATAAATCTAAATTTCTTAGATGACAACAATAAAATAATATATCTAAGTTTATTAGATGTCAATATCTAAAATTTTTAGATTTATTTATTCATTTTTAAATTATTGATGTTAAAATGTGTTAAGTAACAGGAGTAAATAATATGAATCGATTGAAAGAACTTAGAAATCAAAGGAAATTGACCCTTGATGATATAGAAGAAAAAACTGGAATAAAACGTGGCACATATAGTAATTACGAAAATAACAAGACTGAACCCAAGATAGAAACATGGCAAAAATTAGCTAGATTTTTTAAAGTATCTGTTCCATATATTCAAGGAATGACTTACACAACGTCTGAAATGATAAAAGTAATTCATGAATTTTATTTTACTGGTTATGATCCTAAAATGGCTTTTTCAGTTTATGATGATTTTTCTAATAAGGTAAATATTTATATTAAGTTGACAAGTAGAGATGTTATACCTAGAGAGCTTTACAAAAGGGATGATAAAACATTTTTATTAACACAAAAAGTTAAGGACTATTGGTTAACACATTTCAAACAAATACTTAATAGTGAAAAATTTAAAAATATTAACAAAGGCGATAAATATAAAATTATTTTTAATTTACATGAGATAATTAAAAATAAAATACTTTATCCTGAGTCACCCCATAATCTTACGTCTTTAGGCAAATTTTATATGGAGAATTTTGATAAAGAAAAAGATTTACATAAAGAGGCAATCGATAAAATAAAATATCTTGATTTATCTTCTGCTAGATTAGCAATTAATCAATATGTGGATCTATTAAAGAAATTACAGAAACAAGTAAATACTTTTAAAAAAGATACTTTTGAAGAAAAAAATTATAATAAACAATTTGCAAATTATGTTAAAGAAACAATATATTCTATATATGAACCGGACAAATACGAAATTATTGAATTTTCAAGTATAATTGATGAATTATATGATAGATTGTTGAAAGACAAAAAGCTTAAAAACTTCTTATTAACCAATTCTCAGGATAAGGAATATTTAGAATTATTTAGTGATTATAAAAAGGAAAATAAAGAAAATACTGCTATTATAGACAAATATGTTGATGAGCTAAAAGACAGAGAAATTGATGTAGAAGATAACTATCTAGATGTTGGTTATGAAGATCCTGATTATCTATACCAAGACGAAGATAATTTTTATTGATAACTCCTATTTTATTATTGAACATATATTAAACATAGATTAGGATACTTTGATTAGTCCACCATTGCCTTTTAAAGCTAAAAGAGGTAACTAAACTATGAACATTATTGAATATGAAACTAAAACAGGTAAGAAACGCTATAAATTCAGTATCTATGTTGGTAAAGATAGCAGTACAGGTAAAATCTATCTTAATTAGAAAAAGCAGCTTAAAGAGCCTAAAAGAAGCACGTGAAGCGTATCTAAAAGCAGAGTTAGCCATTGAGACAGGAGAATATGAGCCATTTAATGAACGGCGTCTTAAGCTTTCTGAAGTGATAGAAATGTGGCTAGAGGTTTATCGACCCACTGTAAAAGAAAGCACCTTTGCCACCACCAAACGTATTATTAACGATCATGTGGTTAAGGTGTTAGGTAATATCTACTTGGACAAGCTAACAGTAATTCAGTGTCAAAAGGCAGTAAACCAGTGGTTTAGGGATGCACCTGGAACTTATAAGAAGTATATCTTCTATACCAGTGATGTAATTGATTATGCTATTAAGTTAGAGATAATCAATAAAAATCCTATGAAGAATGTAGTTCGTCCCAAAGTTAAGAACGTCCACAAGGAGTTTACTAACTTTTATACTAAAGAGGAGCTAAAGAAGTTCCTGATCTATGCTGAGAAATACAATCAAAAGGCGTTTACCTTGTTTAGATTGTTAGCTTATACAGGATTGCGCCGAGGAGAAGCATTAGCGCTTAAATGGTCTGATATTGATTTTAGAGAGAATGTATTGAGTGTTAAACGTACCCTCACCAAAGGACTAAATAATAAAGTTATTGTGCAAACACCAAAAACCAGTAGTAGCTATCGTAAAATAGCAATTGATAAGAGTACGGCAAATATACTAAAGCAGTGGCAGCAAGAGCAACGTAAACAAGCAGTAGTTATTAGTATTACTAGTAATCAGGTCATATTTAACCGTGGGGTAGGGAATAAGCCATTGAGTGAGGGCGCTATTGTCAACTGGAACAAAGCTATTTGCAAAAAAGCAGGTCTTAGACGCATTACTATTCACGGTTTTAGGCATACCAACGCCTCACTGTTGTTTGAAGCAGGTGTTTCTATGAAAGACGTACAAGCTAGGCTAGGACATAAGTCCATTAAAACTACGATGGATATTTACACTCACGTATCAAAGTATCATCAGAATAAGGCTGTTGAAAAACTAGACAATTACATGAATGGATAATCAGGTGCAAAATTCGGTGCAAATTTTTAAAATGAGTGCTGAAAGTGTTGATTTAACAAGCATTTCAACACGTACAGTGCTATCCCGGATATCCCAATAAAATAGTTAAATGAGTTTCATTTTTCTTTTTCTATTTTTGTATTGAGCCAGAAAAGTTGAACAACTTTTCTGGCTTTTTATGACTAAACTTATCTAAACAGAAAAAATTGTACTTTACCAAGAATGGAAAATTAAGATAAATCCGGTATTAACTATTGCTAGAAGAAAAATCAAAACTGCATATTTTTAGATTATGCAATTAAACTAATTGATTGTTATGGCCCAACTATTTTAGATCGTCCTCATCAAACTTATATCCAAAAATTCAAGGAAAATGTAATTAAGCAGGAGCTCTTTGGCACTAAATCTATTGTTTACGTATCAGTAGATTTTATCTTAAGAAGCCCAGTCATTTTAAACAATTCACTACGCGAATACAAAAAAAAGGATA
The DNA here is from genome assembly GCA_946482465.1 of uncultured Lactobacillus sp. Classification (GTDB taxonomy): domain Bacteria; phylum Bacillota; class Bacilli; order Lactobacillales; family Lactobacillaceae; genus Lactobacillus. The sequence continues at coordinate 153,831 of CAMLRL010000001.1, read as the reverse complement.
CGAGGTCATTATCAAACACAAAGGAAGACTTGTTCATGAACAAGAAAAAGAATTATCGCGCCAGCAACTGTAAAAAAACTAACAGCTAAAAGAAGAAAACTTGCAGTTGCGTACCATCAATGACTACATAAAAAATTAAACGCCTTGGAGCAAATACCACCCGAGAAATAATTCAGGCAACTACTGAACCAAGGCGCATTTTTAAAGTTAGCTTAGTTTATATTTTTAAAGAATTTTGCTAATTACAAAGACTTACCCTTTATTACTTCGTAGCACCCACTATTAGACTGTCTCTCAAACTGTTAAACAAAATAAGCAGCCTAAGTTAACCGCTAGAATTAAAGAAATTATGTCTATCATCAAAAGCGTTATGGGTAAGGCGGATTGTCTTGGAACTAATTAAAGAAGGTTAGCAAGCTAGTGTTGAAGTGGTTAGAAGGATTATGAGCAAGCTGGGCCTAAAAGCTAATAAACGAAATCGGCGTTAGAATTCTAGTTATTGGGGTACAGTGGGCAAGATTGCACCTAACTTAAATAAACGCAGCTTCTTTGCCTGAAGATCAAATATGAAATGCTAAATCGATAATTTTACTGAATTTGATCTTAATGGAAAATAACTTTATTTGCTACCCATTTTGGATGGCTACGCTGACGTCATCGTTTTCTACTCAATTTCACGGCATCCTAATATGGAACTAACTGATAGTATCAATGTTGGATAAAGCATTCGCTTAGCATAAGTCTTTAAATGCTTGTGACTTCTATAAAGTGTAATGCAAAAGTTTAATTTATCATGGTGCATTAAAATTACATGGTATTACTTAAAGCATATCACACAAAGAAAATCCAATGGACGACGGTTTATTTAATGGAAAAATATTTTGGTTTGCTAAAATGGAAATGTTTTATGGTCAAGAATATAAGTATTATAATCTGCAAAAAATAACTAGAGCAATTGTAGCATATATTCGCTACTATAACGAAGAAAGAATTAAAGAGAAACCAAAAGGTCTGACCTCGAAAGAATATAGGACTCAAGCCTTAAAGAAATGATATTAACTTTTTGCCAAAGTTTTTGGGTTCAGTACATTTATCATTTTTTCTTTTATTTTCGTTATTCTAATAGGTGTAAAGACTTAAATTCATAGATAAATTTTGTGACCTAATCTTTTTAAAATAGTCATTTCATCAACATTTTGATAATGCAGAACAGCTACATGTGTATGACACGAAATGTGGTTGGTGAGATTTTTATTTAATTATATTACCCAAACTGTATTACTATATATTACGTATGTGTTCTTGTTTAGCTATAAACTGTTGAGTCCGTATTTTAGTCTTAAATCATATGTTTTCATTCTGGCGTATTTTGCAATCACAGCCAAACAAATTAATTCTAGTTAGTAATAACTTACAATGTTATCTAATAGGTATATTCTTAATAATCCGTTTTATTCACGACATTTGATATTAAAATAGCACTTATATGTTTTTGAAAATTAATTTCTAGTCTAATTTTTAAAATTTTTGTCATTTATACATTCGGAACTAAATATAAATTATAATTAAAATCATCTATATCTGATAACCGTGCTTTACTTTTTACGCTAAATGTTAAAGTATGTGTAGTTATAAAATTTGATTCTTTATCCTTTTGTTTTGACTCTGGTGATCGTACATCAGGCACACTTAAAGGGCGAACTCTAGGATTTAATTGGTCACTATTAATAAAAAAATATTTTTTGTCGGCCTTTATGTTCTTGTCATTAATATTTAATTTAAGTCTTAACTGAAATTTACCAATTCTACAGTTTTCATCATGTGGTAAATTCATTAGCTTGTTTTTTTCTTTTGCAGAAATAGATATATCAAAACACATCTTATATTTATAATCGGGGTACAATACTTCTCCAATTTTAATAGGTATTGAGTCAGTTTTATTATTATCTAACAATGTATATATATTAATATTATTAATTTCATACTCTTCTTTTGGTATTATATTATTCATTGTAATTACCACCTTTGATGTAAAATTCAAATTTTTATTTTTCATGTATTGTTTAAAATCATTAATAGCATACTATTTAGAACCGAAAGGACTTACATTATTTGAAATATTTGTTGGAGTCTTATTTGAAGTTAGACTTTGCTTTTGCAAATCTAATTTATTATTAAAATTTCTGATATCAGCTAATTTTTAATTTCCTTAACTTTTCAAAAAGAATGTTCAGTCTATTTCTCCGTAATATTTTATATATACAATTTTCTAATCTGTTCTAGTTTTGCAGTACTTTCAGTGACTGTAAATGTACTGAATAAGATTGTTGAGACCATATCCAAAGCGATTTTATCATTATTCCTCCTTGAATAAATATATCACTTTATATAGTTTGAGTTTATTTAATATTTCAATCAACACTAATAATTTTGTAAATGATTGCTCAAAATTTTATAACATTAGCTCCTTGTGCTGTTTAAAAGCTTCACAATTTATAAATTTATGGTTAGTAGACTTATATTTAATAAAAATCAGTTACAATAAAAGCCAGAAAATCTGTTTATAATTTAGTGTACTATTATAATATTAAGTTTTGTCTAAACCAATACATCTTTAACTGCTATGCATACTATTTTTCTAATTGAAAAATAACACAAATCCCAAAATTAGTATTACTGTTAAGAAACTAAGTGCAAACCAATAAAAAATTTTTTTATGTTTAACTATTTTAATTTCTTCTTTATCTATGGCATTTGAACAATCTTTATTTAAGCAAATTTCATTTGAACATTCTATATTTGAACAATTCTTGTTTAAACACTTATCGTTTGTGCAAGGCCTTTCTGAACCTGAACAATCTTCTTTTTTATCATCTTTTATTAGATTGATTTTTGAAATCCAAAGAAACAGTATTTCAATAAGTCCCCACAAGGTAAAGCCAAAAATGGAAGCAAGAATTAGAGCTTGACCTAATGAAGCATGTGTATTCCTCATATTTTTGAATAAGTTGCTAAGTAAGTTCATCCCACCAAAAATGGCAAAAGTAATAGCAGTGAAGATACCAAGAATTGTAATGAATTGTGGGTAAATCTCTTTTTTAATTTTGATTTCTGTTTCTTTGCTAGCATTTTTGATTCTTAGATCCAAGTCATCAATTTGCCTCGTAGAACTATTTCTATTTATATATGTATAATATTTTTTGAATAAATAACCAACTTGTTCATAAAGTTTTTTAATAAGCTCTCTATCTTCATCAGTAAACTTTATATTAGTATCCTTTTTATCAGCATCCTTTATATCAGTATCCTTTTTATCAGCATCATTTTCATCAGCAGAAATAAGTTTTTTTAACTCTATAAGATAATAAGGCAAATCATCTTCATTACGTTTAAAGTATAATGATTCATAGCACGTATTTAGTCTTTTCTTTAAATCTGAATTAGACCCATTAAAAGCATCATAAATGAGGCTTTTAATATCTAAATCAATGTATGGTAAAGCCGTTTCATAATTATCTATAAGAAATTTAACAAGCTTCACTAAGTTATCGTACTGTTGGTCTGTATGATATTTACCTGTAAATACTAGGTCAACAAATCTCCACGCATTTTTTTCTGTATTTTCTTCCGCCTTTTCATCCATTTTCCTCACCTCAAAAATAATTATACATTAATAAATATCATTTTTTTATGAATATTTAGAATAATTGTTTACATATAGTAAAGTAATTAATAAAATTAGTTTTGTCAATTAAATTTTTAATTAATGTCCAATTGAGCAGAAAATTATGAACCGTATTTTCTTACTCTCAATTAAGACTCTTGAGACCAAACAATTAAATTTGCATAGATTACCCAATAAAAAACTAGATGAGTTTTGCTCATCTATCTTTTTTGTTTATTTTAAATTAGTTTGCGTTTTAGATACCAGCTTATCGTCAGTAAATGAAAAACTGGCACTTGCACCAGCATTCTTAGCTTTAATTCCAGTGAAGTAAACTGCGGTGACATTTTTCTTACCCAAAACTACATTTTCACTCAGTCCGTCAGGTTCACCATAAGCATTAACGACAGTACTATAAGAGCTGCCGTCTTTCAAACTATTAAATGCTTTAAGTGATAGCTTATTGCTGCTGCGAGTCCATTTAAAACCCGAAACTGTCTTAGTGATAGCCTTTTTATGACTGAATTGCACCAAAATAGTAGTGTCATATTTGGTCCAAGAATATGATTTCACCTTAAAACCTTTAACTGCAGTGGATGAAACCGACTCAGGCTGACCCAAAATGCCTTTAACATCTTTAATGGTGCTGCCACCGTTACCTTGTTGCATGACATCACCAACTTTAATTTTGTCGTATGATTTTCTAAAAGAAGTTTTTTGAGTATTAGTTTTCTTTACTTTCTGGCTGCTTTTGGCTTACTGCTGCCAGATTTACTACTATTATCAGAACAGCCAACTAATGATAAGGCAATCATACCAGTTGCTGCCACTGTCAAAATCTTCTTGAACTTTTTCATTACTTCCTCCTGAAGTGCTATTGCCGTAGGTTTAATGTCACTGACGTGGTGGACAAAACAGAAATTAATCTTTGCTCATAGCATTAATGAAATATTTTTGAATTCAAAGCCACATTTCATCATCAATTTCTAATCCGGTATAGTTTAATTTTATCCTAGAACCTTATTAAGGTAAATAAGTCAAAAGATCATTTTGGTAAATTTGGGACGATTAAATTCTCGGCTATAATAGGTCTAACAGCAGTAATGAAGGGGAGTTTAGCTATTAGTGCCTTTTAAATAATTTAAGATAAAATCTAATGAAAAGATAAATAAAAGTTATAATCTGTAAAAATTGGAGCTGATTTTAATTAAAAAGCAGAATATTTTTATCGCTGCAGTATTTCTCTAATTAAAGATAGTAGTTTTGCTTTCTGATGAGATAGGCAGGCCAGATCGTATCTAAAAGCTGCTCTGGAAGAAGAATTTGGAAAAAAGTTTGGTTTAACCAAGCTGAAGAAATAACTAAAAAGTGTCAGGCTGTTTAAGCAGTCTGGCACTTTTTAGTTCAAACAAAATGATAAACAAAAATATTTAGAGTTAACCGTAAAACACAAATTCACTAATGAGCATGACATAAATTGGACTGAATTATTGATTTAGCAGTATGTGTAAGCGCTTATAATCGAATTGAGCGGAAGGAGGTGAATGAATTGAGCAGCCAGAATAAAGATATTCTTTTAAGAATAGCGAAAGAGGGCACAGTTACTAAAAAAGAGCTTAAGGAACAGTTCGATTTGACGGATAGGCAGGTTAATTATGCTATTGCCAACATCAACAGTTATCTTAAATTGCAGAAGTTACCATTAATTGTCTTAAAAAACAAAACTTATTTTGCCAAGAGAGAACTGGTTAATTATTTTGCTAATCACAAAGAAAAAAATAATTTACGTACTTTTTTACCTGACGAAAGAGTGTGGCTTCTACTAACACTGATCTTGAGCAGAACCAGTCCACTCTTTCTAAACGATTTTGTTTTTGAATTTCACGTTAGCAAGAACACTGTTTTAGCCGATCTTAAGAGAACCCGTACCCAAATTGCGGACTTAGGTCTAAAGATCACTTTTTCCCGTAAAAACGGCTATCGGCTAGTAGGACACGAATGGGGTAAACGCATGCTGCTGTATAAAGGTATTTTAAAGATTTATACGGCGCTTGGTTTTGATACCTGTCTCCAGCTGCTGCCAGACATCAATGATAACTACCCTGCAATTGAAAACAGCTTGTTGAAAATAGAAGAACAGCTCGGGAAAAAATATACTGATGATGACTTCTTTCTGCTAATTTTGTTTTTAACAGCAATCACTAATCGGATCAAGCAAAATAAAAATTTGATCACTAATGAACTGGCTAACGATGAAGAAATTAAGCAAACAGCAGAATATCAAGCCCTCGAACAAACTTTTTTTAATAAATTTTCACTTCAGGAAAAAAGTTTTGTTGCTCTTTTTATTTTAGGGGCAAATGTTAAGCAGCAGCAAAAAATATCTGCTTCCGTGCAAACAAGATTGATTAACGCATTGTGGGAATTTTTGAATGAATTTGAATTAAAGTCATTTATTGTGCTGCCGAATAAAAAGGATCTGTTAAAAAAACTGATTGATCATTTTAGACCAGCTTATTACCGCATTAAATATAAACTGCCAGATAACAATCCTATGTTTAAGGAAATTATCGCTAAATATCACAGCCTGTATGAGATTGTGGCGCAGTCAATGACACCTTTAAATAATTTTTTTGGTACTCAAATTTCGCCTGACGAAACTGCTTTTGTGACTATTTTTATTGGCGGTCACCTCCTAGAAAATAAGGTTAATGACCGCAAAAGAAAAATAGGTCGGGCAATACCGGTTTGTCCTAACGGAGTTTCAACTTCAAAAATACTGGAAAATAATCTGCGGGTGGCTTTTCCTGAGTTATCATTTTATCCAGCATGCTCTGTGCGTGAATATAAAAATTTTGTTTTGCCTTATGATGTGGTTTTTTCCACGGTGCCGCTTAAGTCAGAAAAAACAGTTTTTGTTATCAATGAAATTTTAAATGAGCACAGTATTACCAAACTAAGAAATGATGTTTTTAAAAAATTGTTGAACTTAAACTTCTCTAATATTGATATTCCCCAAATCATGAAGGTAGTTGCTGACTTTGCTGAAATAAAGGATAAAAAAGGTCTTGAAGACGGTTTGACTAAGCTGCTAATACCGGAAAGTAATTTATTTGACGAGATATCACAAGAACAGTCAAAGAGCAAACCTTATATTAAGGTCATTTTTACCCACCAGCAATATTCTTGGACGAGGTTAATAGCAAAAATTTCGGAGCCAATGATTAAAAGCAAAATTGTGAGTGACGCTTTCTTCCTAGCTTTGAAAAAAGAGTACCGTGATCAACCCGACTACATTTTGTTAAATAGGCAGATACCACTGTTACATTTGGATCCAGACGTTTATCCCCAACAATTAGGACTGACACTATTAGTTTCCGCAAATCCCGTCAAATACGGGTCAGCCAAGGTCAATGTTGTCGCTCTGTTGACTACACCGAATAAGACAGATCATTTACCTTTACTTTATCAAGTTAAGAATATGGCAGAAGATACGACCTTTATTCACACGCTGTCTCAATCTGCGAATACCAAGGAAGTAGAAAAATTAGTCCAAAAGTTTCTTACCGCTTAAGAAAGGAGCAAATAAATTTTGCAATTAACCGATTATGTTAAAAAAGATACGATTTTTTTGAATTGCCAAGCTCAAAGTAGGGCAGAACTCTTTTCAAAAGTGGCAGACAAGCTTTTGAATGAGGGTTATGTCAAAAAAGGCTTTTTAGATTTTATTAATCACAGAGAGGATAACTATCCTACGGGGCTGCAGCTGCAAAACCATACTGTAGCAATTCCGCATGGCGATCCCCAGTTCATCAACAAGCCCTTTGTAGCTGTTATTACATTGACTAAACCAATTACTATGAGACGCATGGATGATGCGACAATCAAATTACCCGTAGACACACTATTTACGCTGGGTCTCACTAATGGTAGTGATCACCTTGATTTACTTAAAGAAATTATGAAATTACTGCAGACCGATTCGTTTGTGCAGCAAATCAAAAATTGCACAAATAAAGACGAAGTGGAAACAGTAATTCGTGTTGCAGAAAAGAAGAGAAAGGAAAATTCTGATGACTGAAAAATTAAATATTTTAGTTGCTTGTGGCAGTGGGGTAGCGACTTCAACTATTGCTGCAGACGATATTGAAGATGTTTGCCGAGAATATGGGATTACTAATTATGCTATTTCCAAATGCAGCATGACAGAAATGCCCAGTATGAGTCAAAACTATGACATTGTTTTTACCACCAATAATTACCGCGGCAAAATTGATACACCCTTAATGAGCGTCACCGGCTTTATTACTGGGATTAATACTGCAGAACTAAGGCAAAAAGTAGGCGAAAAATTGCTTTCTTTAACAAAAGACAGGGAGTGAAATTATGGAAATTCTAGGACAAATTTTTAAGACCATTATTAATATTGGCGCCACAGCTCTATTGCCAATTATCATTTTCATCTTGGGCTTGATTTTTAGAATGAAAATCGGGGATGCAATTAAGTCTGGTCTAACTGTCGGCATTGGATTTATGGGACTTACTTTAGTTGTTAATCTGTTAACTGCTTCATTAAAACCTGCTGTGGACTATTATTCTAAGTTAGGTACCGGCTACACGATTACTGATATTGGTTGGCCAGCGGTCGGTGCTGCTTCGTGGGTAGCACCTTTTGCCGGCTTGGCAATCCTATTAGGAATAATTATCAATATTGTTTTGGTGCGAACCGGTTTAACAAAAACAATGAACGTCGATATTTGGAATTACATGCACTTCTTAATACCAGGTTCATTAGCTTATGTTTTATTCAATAATTTTTGGATTGGTTTGCTGGTGACGGTGGGCATGTCAGTTATTGCGCTTTTCATTGGTGATAAATTAGCACCAAAATGGCAAAATTACTTCGGTTTAGATGGCACCACCTGCACTACGATTATCTATACTGCCTGGGTCATGCCTTTTGCTTGGCTAATCAATAAATTAATTGATTTTATTCCTGGGCTAAATAAGGTTGATCTGAGTTTAGAGAAAGTAAACAAAAAATTAGGTGTTTTTGGCGAATCTTCCGTTATCGGCACCATAGTCGGTATTTTACTTGCACTTTTAACCCGCCAAAATTTGGCTCATACAGTTACTATGGCGATTGGAATAGCCAGCGTTATGGTTTTGATGCCAAAAATGGTGGGAGTGTTAATGGAAGGTATTTCTCCAGTTGGCAAAGCGGCACGTTCAACAATGACGAAACAAATGGGTAAAAAGGCTAATTTGAACATTGGGATGGATATTGCTTTAGGCTTAGGCGATCCAGCCACTGAAACTGCCACTGTCATCACTATTCCGCTGGTGATTCTCTGTGCTTTGTTTTTGCCAAATATTAGATTGTTCCCAGTGGGCCTTTTAATGTCAATTATTTATATTTCGGTTGCGGGCACTTTAATGACTAAAGGCAACTTGTTTAGAACTATTTTGATTGGTGTGATTTTCTGTAGCGTAACCCTGTATTTGGAAGCTTATGTTGCCCCCGGCGCAACCAAAATGATTCAAACGGGCGGCGTCCATGTCAGTGGATTGTCGTCTGACTTGACACTGTCGGAACCGTGGAATGCACTAATTTACTGGTTAAGTACTATTTTTTAAAAAGATATATGGGGTTATCCAAAATATGAGTGAAATATTACCGTCAATTTTTGGCGCAGATATTCTTAATCTGCAAAAGGAAATTGACATTTTAGAAAGTGAAAACGTTAGGACTTTGCACGTAGACATGATGGATGGCAATTTTGTTTCTAACATTGCTTTTGGTCCTAATCAGGTTCAGGCGCTGAAAGAATACAGCAACATGAAATTTGATATTCATATGATGCTTGCCCAGCCGTTGGCACATTTAGATGATGCTATTGCTACAGGTGCGGAAATGATCTGCGTTCATTATGAATCAACACCGCACATCCATTTTGTTTTACAGCAAATTAAAAAAGCCGGCTGCAAAGCTGGTGTTGCTTTAAGTCCCGGAACGCCGGAAACAGTCTTGAAATACCTCTTAGATGAAATTGACTATGTATTGGTCATGTCGATTAATCCTGGTCAGCCTGGGCAAAGATTTATTCCGCAAACCGTTGACAAGATTAAAAACGTACGGGAAATGGTCAAGGGATGCGACATCAAGATTGAAGTGGACGGTGGAATAAATGATGAATATGCCGCACAGTGTGCTGCTGCAGGAGCAGATATGTTGGTAGTAGGTGGTTATTTATTTAATGGTAACCAAGTGAAACAGCAACTGCTTAAGCTCAGAAATGCAGTCAAATAGTGATGAAAAGAGAAAAGAAATTGCAAAATTACACATTAAAAATTTTAAACCAGTTGACACATTATGCGGAACAAGAAGATACAGCTGATATTGCTTTAGTTGTGACTGAAATATTGCATGCTAATCATATATTTTTAGCAGGTGCTGGCCGTTCTGGCTTGGCTGTGCGGGGCTTTGGCAATAGGTTGTTGCATTTAGGATTTGCAGTTAGCATCGTCGGAGAAATCAGTTCACCCCATTCACAGCCGGGAGATTTATTAATTATCTGTTCCGGCTCCGGAGAAACTACTAGTTTAAAGGCCTTAGCGCAAAAAGCTGCAGCTGCCAAAGTAAAAATCATCTTGTTTTCTACTACTAAGGAATCTACTATTGCGAAACTTGCAAATTATACAATGATTATTCCGGGAAAAACCAAGACAGCGCAAGATAAAACTACTGGTTTTACGCAACCAATGGGCTCGGTATTTGAACAACTATCATTTTTAACTTTTGACGGCATAGTAATGAATTTAATGGATCAGACCGGTGAAACTTCAGCGTCAATGTATCAAAGACACGCGGATTTTGAGTGAGAGAAAGGATAGATAATATGAAAAAGTTTGACGGACAGGTTGTACTGGTAACAGGCGGCGCTAACGGTATTGGTAAAGGAATAGCAGAAAAGTTTGCCGCAAACGGTGCGAATACGGTCATTGTTGATTATGACAGTGAAAAGGGAAAGCAAACTGCGGCAGAGATAACAAATAAATATCAAAAATCTCTTTTTATTAAAACGGACGTTTCTAACTATCAGGATTTACAAAACGTTCATGACCAAGTAATGGCTGAATTTGATAGAATTGACGTCCTTGTACTTGATGCAGGTATTGCCTACGCTGATAAAGTATCCGAAATAACACCGGCAGAATGGCAAAAAGTGCTTAATATCAACTTAAGTGGTTACTTTTACACTGTTAAAGCCTTTTATCAAGAATTTCTGGAGAACAAGGGCAGTATTGTATTTATCAGCTCTGGTTCAGCTCTTAGTGGAACTGGCGGCGGCGTAGCTTATCCTGCTTCAAAAGCCGGCGGAGAAGGACTGATGCGCGGTCTTGCTAAGGAACTGGGACCAAAAGGGGTAACCGTTAATGCTATTGCACCACGGGTAATTGACTCCGGCTTGTTAAGCGTGCATTATCCTACTAAGGAAAGTTTGGCGCCTTTACTAAAACAAATTGCGGTTAGAAGAATTGGGACTGTTTCGGACGTTGCCAATCTGGCATACTTCTTAGCTAGTCCTGAAAATTCGTATATTCAGGGTCAAACAATTTTGCTTGATGGTAACAGAACGGTCAGATAATTTGGTTTTATAATACCCCCGAATTAAAAAGCTTTGGGGGTATTATTGTGTCTATATTTTCATACGCTAACTCAAAAGGGGTGGAATATTAAAGGCATTTAGTTATAGCAAAAATCTTAGTTAAATTTGCAAATCACCCTGTTAGACTTAATCATTTGTACCAAGTTCATATTTGGCCTAAAATGCAGTCAGTTAGAATTTTCGTTAATAAAATGATAACTAAATATGCACTTTTTATAATAAGATTACAAAAATGGAGTTAGGTAAATGATTAAATGGCAGGAAGACTGGGCTTATAACAAATATTGGGTAATGGCTCACTCTCAAGCATGTTATGAGCAGATTCGATTGTTAGCTAAGGATAATATGTGGTCAGAACAAAAAGAAACTGAATTTGAGCAATTGCTAGCACAAGCAGCCAGTCAAGCGCCCACTACTAAAACATTAACCAATGCCTATCAACATGTCTGGGGTTATTTTAAGAAAATTTGTACACCCCAAGAAAAACAAACTTATTTACTCTTGTTGCAAAAATTGACGCCGCAAGATGATGAATTAGGTCCGTTTTTAAGCGATCTAACCAACAAATATCAAGTTACCTACTTATTAAATTCACGGTTAATGCTGGAGGCTCAAGCACAATCATGAGATTATGGCACCAAGAACTAATCTGGCAATTGCCCCGGCAACAATTATTAGGGCAACACCGCGAAATTGCCGCTTTACGCGGGCGTGGCTGGGGTAAACCTCATGCCACTGTTAACTATGTTTTTCAATATTCGCCCTATAAACTTTATCAATTTCATTTATTAGTTTTAGCTGAAATGGCAAGGCGCCACTATCATCCGGATATTAAATGGTTTGATCCATATTATCGCGGACAGTATTGTGCTAGATACGAAAATTTAGCTGCTATTCCTTGGACATACCCCATCTACCCAGAGCATGATGCTGCCTATTTAAAAGCTTGTTTGGCTAATTTGCACCAAAAAGGCATTGACTTAAATATAGGTAGGGATAATTAGTTTTAACCATTCAAGTGTTCTAATTAAGTTTAAAAATAAAAAATACCCGCAAAACATACAACCAGCGTTTTGCGGATATTTTTACTTAAATAATTACATGCCTGCCTTAACGATTTTCTTTTCAGCCATAGTTTTACGTAAAGAAAGCATAGCAGTATAGGTAGATAAAATATAAACTTTTTTAGTTGGCAAATTGGCAATATTGGCGATTACTTCCTCATTATCTGTGCAGGTAACCATTTTACCGGGGTCAAAGCCGGCGACTTCAAGACGAAAGCCCATGTCATGCCAGCGCTGTCCACCAACCAGAATTTTTTTAATTTGCTTATGGTTGAGGTCTTCAAATTGACCGTCCCATATCCAAGAAGTGTCGATGCCGTCAGCGTGATTAGCATTAAGCAGAGCAACTAGGGAATAGTCATCTTTTTCAGTGCTAAGCATGTGCAGTACTTCGTCTAATCCCACCGGATTTTTAACCAAGATCAGATCAATTTCTTTTCCTTCATATTTAATTAACTCTTGTCTACCAAAAATACGTTTATTTCTGGCAAAAGCTTGCGCAATTTCATCTTCGCTTAAGCCAAAGTGACGTGCCACAGAATAAGCTGCCAAAGCATTATAGATGTTATAAGTACCACCAATGTTTATAATGTAGTTTTTGCTACCCATCTGAAACTCAAGTTTATTCGGCGTTTGTTCAATAATCTTGTTAACAGAATATGTTAGCTCCGGTCTGTGGTATTGACAGTTGGGGCAGAAAAAATCACCCAAGTTAGCGTAAATGCGTTCGTGATAGTGCAAAATATGATCGCATTGAGGACATAAGATACCGTCAGTATTAACGGGAGCCTTCAGATCATTTTGTGGATTATCATCTGGCAGTTTAAAGCCGTAATAGATTTTAGGATTAGGCAAATCAACGGAAGAAAAGATACTGGCATCACCATTTGCAATGATGGTTGCTTCAGGTGCTAATTTAATTCCAGCAACAATTTTTTCGTAAGTGGTATAGATTTCACCGTAGCGATCCATTTGATCGCGAAAAATATTGGTTAAAACAAAAACGCTGGGATGAACCAGTTCCGTTACCATTTTGACGTTAGCTTCATCAACTTCCAGTACTGCTATTGGCCTCTTGGCCTTTTTCTTCTTGTGTGCCAAAAAGGCGGTAATGATTCCCTGCTGCATATTAGAGCCGGACGGATTGGTCAAAACGTCGCCGTATTTTTCCCGCAGTGCTGCTACGATTAATGCCGTTGTCATTGTTTTACCATTTGTTCCGGTAACAATAACCGTTTCGTAGCCTTCAGCTAATGTTTTCAAAATTGCAGGATCAATATCCATAGCTAACTTGCCGGGGAAACTGGTTCCGCCTTTAAGTACATTATGTAAAAACCAATAACTCGATTTGCCGGCAACTTTAGCAATTCCAGATTTAAAACTCATATTCTTCCCTCGCTTTAAAATCATTAACAACTATAGCATAGCCACGAACTGAAAACGAGTTTTTAGCGACTATTTAACTGCACTTATTTTATTTTTACATTATACTAGATGAGTTAGGTGAATTTAAATGAAACAAAGGAGCAAGAATGGCACAACTATTTTTTGAGTATGGCACTATGAGCAGTGGCAAAACTTTGGAAATACTGAAAGACGCTCATAATTATGAGGCTCAAGGTCGGAAAATTGTTTTATTAACAAGCGGTATTGATAATCGCAGTGGAGTTGGTACTGTGGCGTCAAGGATTGGGTTGCACAGAAACGCAGTTCCTATAGATCACGACTTTGATATTTTTGCTTATATTAAGGAAGTAAACGAGCAGGAAAAAGCGCGCGGAGATGGTGAAATTGCCTGCGTGTTTGTTGATGAAGCACAATTTTTAGAACGGCATCACGTAGTGGAATGTGCCAAAATAGTTGATGATTTAGGTATTCCGGTAATGACTTTTGGCTTAAAAAATGACTTCCAAAATAATTTATTTGAGGGAACGAAGAACCTGTTGATTTTTGCTGATAAGATTAAAGAAATAAAAACAATTTGCCACTACTGTGGTAGAAAGGCTACAATGAATCAACGGATACATAATGGCAAGCCGGTTTATGAAGGAGAACAGGTACAAATAGGTGGGGATGAAAGCTACTACCCAGTTTGTCGTTTTCATTATTTTCACCCAAGTCAATCAAGATAGAGAGGGATTAATAGAACATGGATAAAATTATGGCGCAGCTTGAAGGTCTTGTTGCTCATTATGATGAACTGCAAGAGATGATGGCCGATCCAGAGGTTATCAATGATACCAAAAGGTATATGGAGGTATCAAAAGAAGAAGCAGATCTGAGAGATGTGGTTCAAAAATACCGCAAGTTTAAGGCTGATAAAAAAGAAATTGCGGATAATAAAGATATTATTGCAAGCGAAAGCGACTCCGATTTGGTAGAAATGGCCAAAGAAGAAAATAATGATTTGGAAGATGAAATCGCCCAACTTGAAGATGAGATTAAGATCTTAATGCTGCCTAAAGACCCTAATGATGATAAAGACATTATTATGGAAATTAGAGGAGCAGCAGGTGGGGATGAAGCTTCTTTATTTGCCGGTGATTTGCTCAGAATGTATGAAAAATATGCGGAAAGACAAAACTGGCAGGTTTCTGTAGTTGATAGCGAACCGACAGAAGTTGGTGGTTATAAGCGGATCGCAATCATGATTACGGGCGATAAGGTTTATTCTAAGCTTAAATATGAAAACGGTGCTCACCGTGTGCAAAGAGTTCCTGTGACCGAATCACAAGGTCGTGTACATACTTCAACAGCAACTGTAGCGGTTATGCCTGAATACGAACAGGTAGACCTTGATTTAGATCCAAAAGATATTCGGGTTGACGTCTACCGCTCAAGTGGTGCCGGTGGGCAGCACATTAACAAAACTTCCAGTGCGGTCCGCATGACGCACCTGCCAACTGGTATCGTTGTCGCAATGCAAGACCAACGTAGTCAACAACAAAACCGTGAAAAAGCGATGCAAATTTTGAAATCACGTGTTTATGATTATTATGAAAGTCAAAACCGTGATCAATATGATGCTAAACGTAAAAATGCTGTCGGAACGGGTGACCGTTCAGAACGGATTAGAACTTATAACTATCCGCAAAACCGTGTTACCGATCACCGTATCGGTTTGACTCTGAATAAGCTTGACCGCATAATGAACGGCGAGCTTGACGAAATTATTGATGCTTTAATTTTATATAATCAAACTAAGCAATTGGAGGAGCTGGCTGAACAAAATGTCTAAAATTGACACTTTAAAAAGTCTGCGGATATGGGCAGCTGAAACTGCACCAGAAGCAAGACCTGAGGATATTGACTTTTTACTGGCTGAAAGGCTGGAGTTAAATCCAAGCGAGTTTCAATTGAAACAAGATCTGCAGGTTACTCCAGATCAGGTTAAGCAAGCGCAAAAAGACGTCAAAAAGCTGGCTAAAGGAATTTCACCCCAATATATTTTGGGCTACTCGTGGTTTTTAGGTTATAAAATTTTGGTTCAACGGGGAGTTTTAATTCCGCGCTTTGAAACCGAAGAATTAGTAGAATGGGCCTTAGCAGATTTAACTACTGGTGATAAGGTGCTTGATTTGGGTACTGGCTCAGGCTGCATTACGGTGGCTTTAGCTAAAGAAGCAGCCAAAAAGAATATTACAAAGCTTAATCTATATGCTTCAGATGTTACTGATGCCGCTTTAAGAACGAGTGAGGAAAATTTCTTAATTCATAAAGTTGATGTGACAGTACGCAAAGCAAATATTTTAATTGGTCTGGAAAAATTCGATAAAATCATTTCTAATCCTCCTTATATTAAGGAATCGGAAAAAGATATTATGGATCAAAATGTTTTGCAAAACGAACCGCAAGAGGCACTTTTTGGCGGTCAGAATGGGATCGAATTTTACCAGAAATTTGTTAAACAAGTGCGCGAGCACCTCAATTCTGGCGGCGAATTTTTCTTGGAGTTTGGCTTTAGTGAGAAAGATCAGCTGGCAGAGCTTTTTGCTCAAGAATTACCTGATTTTACAATTGAGTTTAAAAATGATTTGTCTGGCAAGCCGCGGATGGTAAAAGGGAAGTGGAATAAATAATGGAAACTAAAATTTTTTCACAGAATCAAATTGATGATGCAGTAAAATTACTCGCTCAAGGAGATTTAGTCGCTTTTCCCACTGAAACAGTTTATGGCTTGGGTGCAATTGCTACTAATGAGCAAGCTGTTAAAAGTGTTTATGCAGCAAAAGGTCGTCCCAGTGATAATCCGTTAATCGTCACTGTTTCTGATGCCACTATGATGGCTGAATATGCTAAGGAAGTTCCAGAACGTGCGCAAAAATTAATCAAAAAATTTTGGCCCGGTCCATTGACTCTATTACTATACGTTAAGCCTCATAGCTTGCCTAAAGCTGTGACCGGTGGACTTGATACGGTAGCTTTTCGGTGCCCTAATGATGAATTAACGCATGAACTAATCAGTAAATTAGGCTACCCAATAGTCGGTCCTTCAGCAAACACTTCGACTAAACCAAGTCCCACTACTGCCGAACACGTATATCACGACTTGAAAGGTAAAATTGCTGCTATTATTAACGGCGGGCCAACAGAGGTGGGATTAGAATCGACTATTATTGACTTATCAGTGGCAACTCCTATTGTTTTACGTCCCGGTGCTATTACGCCTGAAGAATTAAGTGCAGCTTTAGGAGAAAAAGTTTTGATTAATACGGGCAAAGTTGCCGATAAAGATGTACCTAAGGCTCCCGGTATGAAGTACCGTCATTATGCTCCTAGTGCCCCAGTTGTCGTTGTTGATGATCCCAAGGATTTTGCTCACCTTAATTTGACTAATGAAACAGGGGTAATGGCATTAGGTAAAATTCTCAATGAGATTGAGTTGCCAGCTGCTAATAAATTTAATTTGGGTAAAAATTTGGCAGATGCTGATCATAATCTTTTTGGAGGATTACGTTACTTTGATGATAAACCTAATATTAAACAAATATTTGTGCAGGGTTTTTCTGGCAGTGAAGATACTTTGGCCTACATGAATAGACTGAATAAAGCCGCTGCTGGTCATCACTATATGCCAAAATAAAAATTTGATAGCAAAGGACTTTAAACCCTTTGCTTTTTTTATTAAAATACTCGTAAACGTAATTATGTTTATAGGAGGAAAAAGATGGGCAAATTTACGGTTTTGAATCATCCGTTAATTCAACATAAGTTAACAATTATTAGGCGTAAGGAAACAAGTTCCAACGAGTTTAGACGCATTGTTGGTGAAATCGGTGGGCTGATGACTTACGAGATTACCAGAGATTTGCCACTAAAAGATGTTGAAATTGAAACACCAATTGGCAAGACTACTCAAAAAGAAATTGCCGGTAAAAAGCTGACTATTGTGCCAATTTTGCGTGCAGGTATTGGTATGCTTAACGGTGTAATGGAAATGATTCCATCAGCTAAAGTAGGAGTAATTGGCATGTATCGGGATGAGGAAACTCTTAAGCCGCACGAATATTTCTGCAAGATGCCTAAGGATGTTGCAGAACGTGAATGCTTGGTGGTTGACCCAATGCTTGCAACCGGTGGCTCTGCAAATATGGCAATTGGTGCTTTGAAAAAGCGTGGAGTAAAAGATATTAAGCTTGCAGTTTTGGTTGCCGCACCTGAGGGAGTTAAGGCTATACAAAAAGAAAATCCTGACGTTGATATTTATACAGCAGCAGAAGATGACAAATTATTACCAAATGGCTACATTACTCCCGGTCTAGGTGATGCCGGCGACCGGTTATTTGGCACTAAATAAATTTTTTTGCGTAAAATAATCGTATAATTCGCTTTCATTTTTCACAAAATTATTGAATGGTGTTAATATTGTATGAGTGTTCGATAATTTGGGCACGAGAAGGGAGGTCACGAAGTATTGGAGAGATCATTTGTGTTTAAATTCCTGGGTCTTAAATTTGATTTAACAGGAATTATAGGCTCAACATTGATGGCAGCTGTGGTTTTGTTCGTTTGCATTTGGCTTTCGCGCAAAGTTGAAATGAAGCCAAATAAAAAGCAAAATGTGTTAGAATATCTGATTGATTTTACTGATGGTATTGTTAAAGACAATGTCAGTGATCCTGATGCCAGAAGGCACCTTTCACTTTATGCTTTTGTTCTGTTTATCTATATTTGGTTTATGAACCAACTGGGACTTTTCTTGGAAGTTAAAGTAGGCGACACTATGATTGTTAAATCACCTACGGCAGACCCAGTGACAACAATGTCATTTGCAATGATGACCTTGCTTCTTTCATTCACTTTCGGAATGCAAAAATTCGGTACTGGTGGCTATTGGCGCAATTATGCCGAACCTGTTAGTTTCCTGTTTCCAATCAATATGATTGAGGAGATCACTAACTTCTTGACATTGTCTTTGCGTTTATATGGTAATATTTACGCTGGTGAAGTGTTATTAACTTTAATAGGAAATAGCTTTGCTCCCAGCTTTGGTGTTACCACTTTGGTTTTAGCAGCACCGTTAGCTATGATCTGGCAAGGATTCTCTGTCTTCATTGGCTCTATCCAGGCATATGTTTTCGTAACTTTATCCATGGTTTATGTTGGGAAAAAAGTTACAAAAGAATAATTTATTGGAGGTTTAAATATGTCACAAGCTTTTAAATATATCTCAGCAGCTATCGTAGCTGGTATTGCTGCTTTAGCAGCTTCTTGGGGTAACGGTAAAGTTATTACTAAGACAGTTGAGAGCATGGCTCGTCAACCAGAAAGCGCCGGTAACTTAAGATCAACAATGTTCATTGGTGTTGGTCTGATTGAAGCCGTTCCTATTTTGGCGATTGTTGTTGCTTTCCTGATTCTCTTCGTTTAATTTTTTTATTTAAAACAATTTAGATAAAAGAGAGAAGGGCAGTAAATGACATTTCAAATTTTATTTGCAGCCTCGGCAGGTCATATTTATCTGGGTAATACTATCTGGTATTTAATTGTTTTTGCAATTTTACTTATTTTGGTTAAACATTATGCGTGGGGACCTGTTTCCGACATGATGGAAAAAAGACGCCAAAAGGTAATCAATGATCTTGATTCAGCTGCAGACAATCGCAAAAAGGCCGAAGTTTTGGCTAATGAGCGTGAAGCTGCCTTGAAGAATTCAAGACAAGAAGCAACGCAAATACTTACTGACGCAAAAGCAAATGCGGAAAAAACAAGTACGCAGATTGTGGCAGAGGCTAATAATAATGCTGCTTCAATTCATGAAAAGGCAAAAGCCGATGCTGCACAAGCAAAAGCTGATGCGTTAGATGAAGCTCGTGCACAAGTTGCAGATATTTCTGTGACGATTGCGGAAAAAGTAATTGCGAAGAATTTATCTGCTGATGACCAAAAAGATTTAGTCGATCAATTCATTAAGGGGCTGAATAAATAATGGCCTTAAGTAAAGCAGAAATTGCTGCACGTTATGGTACTGCACTATTTGATTATGCACAGGATATGAATGCTTTAATAGCTGTTCATGCAGATTTGCAGGAACTGGCAGAAGCCATTTCAAACTATCCTCAGATCTTGAAAGTTTTTAGTGATCCAATTTTTAATAGCGCAGAAAAAGCTCACTCACTTTCTGTGATTGCACAAGGTCTGACTAAGGAAGTTCAAAATTTTTTGAATTTACTGTTAGATTATGACCATTTTTTGGAACTGCCTGCAATCATTGATTGTTTTAATAGTCTATACAATCAAAAAGAAAAAATTGCAACTGGCGTGGCTATTTCAGCCGTTGCACTAGATGAGCAGCAATTACAAAAATTGGGTGCTGGCTATGCCCAAAAATATGGCCTTAAAAAAGTCATTCTTAAAAATGAGGTTGATCAAGGTCTGATCGGCGGCGTAGTTTTAAAAGTTGGTGATTGCGTAATTGATGGTTCAGTCAAAAATAAACTGAATAAGATTCGTGCGCAGTTAATTAATAAAAATTAAAAGAGGTGAAACCATTGAGCATAAAAGCAGAAGAGATTAGCTCTTTAATCAAGCAGCAGCTTGAACACTATGATGATAAACTCGACATTAATGAAGTTGGAGTTGTAACATACATAGGTGATGGTATCGCCCGGGCTCACGGATTGAACAATGTTTTGGCCAACGAACTATTGGAATTTGACAATGGTTCTTATGGTATTGCACAAAACCTTGAATCAAATGATGTTGGTATCATTATTCTAGGCAATTTTGATGATATTCGTGAAGGTGACCAAGTCAAAAGAACCGGTGAGATTATGCGTGTGCCGGTTGGTGATGCACTAATTGGTCGCGTGGTAAACCCATTGGGGCAGCCAGTTGATGGACTTGGCGAAATAAAAACGTCAAAGACTCGTCCAATCGAGGCTTCGGCACCGGGTGTTATGGAACGCCAGTCAGTTAATCAACCGCTGCAAACGGGTATCAAGGCTATCGATGCTTTGGTCCCAATCGGTCGCGGTCAACGTGAATTAATTATTGGTGACCGTAAAACTGGTAAGACTAGTTTGGCAATTGATACTATTTTGAACCAAAAGGGCCAAGATGTAATCTGCATCTATGTCTTTATCGGTCAAAAGGAATCAACTGTCAGATCCCAAGTAGAAACTTTAAAACGCTTTGGCGCAATGGATTATACGATTGTTGTTGAAGCCGGACCAAGTGAACCAGCACCAATGCTTTATATAGCACCGTATGCTGGTACGGCAATGGGTGAAGAATTTATGTACAACGGTAAGGATGTTTTAGTGGTCTTTGATGACCTGTCCAAACAAGCCGTTGCTTACCGTGAACTTTCTTTGCTTCTCCGTCGTCCGCCTGGTCGTGAAGCTTATCCTGGTGATGTTTTCTATTTGCACTCACGTTTACTTGAACGTAGTGCCAAGTTGAGCGATAAATTGGGTGGCGGTTCTATGACTGCCTTACCATTTATTCAGACTGAAGCGGGAGATATCTCAGCTTATATTCCAACCAACGTGATTTCAATTACCGACGGACAAATTTTCTTGCAGAGCGACTTATTCTTTGCGGGAACTCGTCCAGCCATTGATGCGGGTAATTCAGTTTCCCGTGTTGGTGGTAGTGCTCAGATTAAAGCGATGAAGAAGGTAGCTGGTACCTTGCGTACTGACCTTGCCGCTTTCCATGAGTTAGAGAGTTTTGCCCAATTCGGTAGCGACTTGGATCAGGCAACACAAGCAAAATTGAACCGTGGACGCAGAGTTGTGGAAGTATTAAAGCAGCCACTCCACGCACCTATTCCAGTTGAAAAGCAAGTTGTTATACTTTACGCTTTAACTCACGGATATCTAGATTCAGTTCCTGTTGATGACATTGCCAAGTTTGAAAAAGAATTATATGACAATTTCGACAGCAACCATGCTGATCTGCTAAAACATATCCGTGAAACTGGTGAATTGCCGGATGAAAAAGAATTGCAAACAGCAATTGAGAAGTTTGCGGATAGTTTTTCACCAAGTAATAAATAGGAGGTAGCTTTATGCCTGCATCTTTACTTGCGTTGAAGAGAAAAATTGCTTCAGTTAAGCAAACTGGTAAAATCACTGAAGCCATGAGAATGGTTTCCGCGTCAAAGTTGAACCAAACGGAAAAACGGGATAAAGGCTACACGATTTATAATGATCATGTGCGGCAAACTTTATCGCGTTTAATGAGTGCCGAGGTTGTAAACCACTTGCATAAGGCAAATGTGGCAATCGACAATGAGAGCATTAGCAAAATCGATTACGAAAATGTTTTCGGCTTAGGTATTGTTTCCGATATGGTTCAAGCACGTAAAAAGGTTAATTCCACAGGTTATTTAGTCATCACTGGTGACCGTGGTTTAGTTGGTTCCTATAATAGTGCTGTCATTAAAAACATGATGGGATTATTTGAAGACTCTCGCGCTGAACATAAAGATATCAAAGTTCTGGCTGTAGGGTCTGTTGGGGCTGACTTTTTCAAGAAAAATAATCTGAATGTTGTCTATGAAAATGACAATATTAGTGACGTGCCGACCTTTGATGAAGTTTTACCAATTGTTTCAACTGCGATCAAAATGTATTTGAATGGCGTATATGATGAGTTATATGTTTGTTATACTCACCATATTAACTCTTTGTCATCTGCATTTCGGGTTGAAAAAATGTTGCCAATTGTCGATATTGATATTGGTGTCAAAGAAGCTGAAGCACATAAAGATTTAGAATACGATATCGAGCCAAACGTTAATGCTGTCTTAACTACATTAATTCCTCAATATGCCCGTTCAACTATTTACGGCGCAATTCTGGATGCCAAGACTGCTGAACACGCTAGCTCAATGACTGCGATGCAGAGTGCTACGGATAACGTTGACGATTTGGTTTCGAGTTTAACTACTAAATTAAACCGTGCAAGACAAGCAGAAATCACTACTGAAATTACTGAAATTGTCAGTGGTGCTAATGCTTTGAAATAATTAAGAAAAGGAGGTAGATGTTTTGAGTGAAGGTGAAGTTGTTCAAGTAATCGGCCCTGTTGTCGATGTTAAATTTCCGCTTGACAAAAATCTGCCTGATATCGACAATGCTTTGCGTGTTATCAAATCGGATGATGAATCTATTGTCCTTGAAGTTACGCTGGAGCTTGGCGACGGCGTTTTAAGAACAATAGCCATGGAATCTACCAATGGTCTTAAGCGCGGCATGAAGGTTGAAGATACCGGTGGTCCAATTTCTGTACCTGTTGGTAATGATACTTTGGGGCGCGTCTTTAATGTTTTAGGTGAACCAATTGATAACGGTCCTAAATTTGAAAAAGATCATGCGCGTGAAAGTATTCATAAAAATGCCCCGAAGTACGATGAACTGACTACTAGTCAGGAAATTTTGGAAACAGGTATTAAGGTTATTGACCTGCTTGAACCGTATGTTCGTGGTGGTAAAGTTGGATTATTCGGTGGTGCCGGTGTTGGTAAAACTACGATTATTCAAGAATTAATTCATAATATTGCCCAAGAACATGGTGGTATTTCAGTCTTTACCGGTGTTGGTGAAAGAACACGTGAAGGTAATGATCTTTACTTTGAAATGAAAGCATCTGGTGTTTTAAGTAAAACCGCCATGGTTTTCGGTCAAATGAATGAACCGCCTGGTGCCAGAATGCGTGTAGCTTTAACTGGCTTAACATTAGCTGAATACTTCAGAGATGTTGAAGGTCAAGACGTTTTACTCTTTATTGACAACATTTTCCGGTTTACTCAAGCTGGTTCCGAGGTGTCAGCCTTGCTGGGACGTATGCCTAGTGCCGTTGGTTATCAGCCAACATTGGCGACTGAAATGGGTCAATTACAAGAGCGTATCACTTCTACCAAGAAGGGCTCCATTACTTCAATTCAGGCGGTTTATGTGCCAGCCGATGACTATACTGACCCAGCTCCAGCTACTACTTTTGCTCACTTGGATGCTACGACCAACTTGGAACGTAGCCTAGTTGAACAAGGTATTTATCCGGCTGTTGACCCGTTGCAATCTACTTCTAGTGCCTTGGACCCTGAAATTGTTGGTCAAGAACACTATGAAGTTGCTACTCGGGTACAACATATTTTGCAACGTTACCATGAATTGCAAGATATCATTTCCGTTTTGGGAATGGATGAGTTGTCTGATGAGGAAAAGGTTATTGTTAGCCGTGCTCGTAAAATTCAATTCTTCTTATCACAAAACTTCTTTGTGGCAGAACAGTTCACTGGGGTTCCCGGTTCTTATGTTCCCATCAAAGAAACCATCAAAGGGTTTAAGATGATTTTGGAGGGACACTTAGATGATCTCCCAGAAGATGCTTTCCGTAGTGTCGGCCCAATTGAAGATGTCTTGAAGAAGGCTAAGCAAATGGGTGTAACTCCTAGCGATCCAGAAGCTAAAGCATTATTAGAAAAGTAAGGTGATGTCAAATGGCAGATCCAGAAAAACTTTTTATGGTAAATATTGTAACTCCTGATGGTCTGATTTTTTCCCACCATTCCAGCATTGTCGAAATGCGAGCAATAGATGGTCAACGCTCGGTCATGTATAATCACTTGCCGATTTTGACTCCACTTGCAATTGGTGAAATTAAGGTTAAGAGAAGCCGTGAAATGAACAATGTGGTTAACCATATTGCAGTCAGTGGCGGTTACTTTGAATTTTCCAATAATGTAGCTACAATCATTGCTGATAGCGCAGAACGTGCCGGTAATATTGATGTGTCTCGAGCTAAGGCTGCTAGGGAACGTGCTCAAAATGCCTTGAAGAAGGCTCAAGCAGAGCATGACCAGAAGTCTCTTGAAAGGGCACAAGTTGCATTAAGAAGGGCAATAAACAGAATAAGTGTTTACAACTCAGACAAATAGAATTAAAGTTTTAAGCGGATGCACTACTTTGTGTGTCCGCTTTTATTGTGACTTAAGAAAAGTGAGAAAAAATATGTTTCAACTTGGCGTTCATGCCTTAATTAGTATAATAATTTATTTAATTACGATTGGCTTGTCGTTTCAAATCATGAAAAGCGTACGTATTGAAAACATAATTCGTAAGAATAAAGTATTTGAAGCCCAGCTGTTTCTAATTTTTGCGGCTATTGCCTTAGGTTTTCTAGTGGGTAATTTCTTCATTACCTTAATTGACACTTCTATGCAACTGAGCAATTTCTTTTAAGACTTGGTAAAGCGGGTAAAGTCGCCCACAAACTTAAAATCTTTATGGTAAAATATACATTGAATATGATGGAGGATTATTGTGGCACGAGATATAGGAATAGATTTAGGAACAGCTAATGTGCTTATTAACGTTTCCGGTAAGGGAATTGTTTTAAATGAGCCTTCAGTTGTTGCTGTTAATACAAGTACAAATAAAGTGGTAGCTGTTGGAACAGAAGCTTATAAGATGGTAGGGCGGACCCCTGGTAACATCAGAGTAATTCGTCCTTTAAAAAATGGCGTGATAGCAGATTTTGATATCACAGAGGCAATGCTGTCCTACTTTATTGAAAAATTAAACGTTAAAGGCTTCATGTCCAAGCCAAATATTTTAATTTGTGCTCCTACAGGAGTAACATCAATTGAACAGAAAGCAATTATTCAGGCTGCTGAAAAGTCTGGTGGAGGCAAAGTCTACCTTGATTTTGAGCCTAAAGTTGCTGCTGTTGGTGCGGGCCTTGATATTTTCAAACCTCAAGGAAACATTGTAATCGATATTGGTGGTGGTACTACCGATATTGCTGTTTTATCAATGGGTGAGATAGTTACGAGTCAATCACTGCGCTATGCCGGTGATCATATGAATCAGGCAGTTGTTTCTTACATTAAGAACAAACATAATTTACTGATAGGTTCTCGCACAGCTGAACAAATTAAAATTGAAATTGGTAGTGCTTTTGAACCAGATAAAAACGAAACTATCACAGTACGTGGTCGTGATGTAGTTGATGGTTTGCCTAAACAAGCAACGGTGTCTGCTCCTGAAATTCAAGAGGCACTGCACGATGGCTTAATGACTATTATTGCAGCTACCAAAGAAGTTTTGGAAAAAACTCCGCCTGAGCTTTCCGCTGATATCATCGATAGAGGAATCATGCTGACTGGTGGTGGAGCATTGCTTAAGAATATTGATAAGCTGATTTCTTATTACCTCAAGGTGCCTGTGTTAACGGCTGATCATCCACTTGAAGCCGTAGCGCTGGGAACTGGAATTTTGCTCAAGAATATCGAAAAACATCAGCGCCACTAGTTTTTGGAGGCCCGGTTTGCGAAAAATTTTAATTTATTTAGTTAAAATCTACCAGAAATTTATTTCTCCGGCTTTGCCAAAATCGTGCCGATATTATCCGACTTGCTCGACCTATATGGTCGACGCTTTAACTAAATTTGGTCCTATTTTAGGACTAATTATGGGTATTGCTCGGATTTTACGGTGCAATCCTTTTGTGCGTGGCGGTGTTGATCCGGTACCAGATAAATTTACTATATTTCGTAATCCTCATCCAGAAAGATATGAAGATGAAATTATTGCAAAGAAATTTCATCCAAATATGAAGTAGGAGAATTTATGTCAAAAAAACCTGAAAATATTAATGTTGAAATTAACGAAGTCAAGGGCAAGGAAAACCCAACATGGGAAGTAGTTATTCCCCAGAAAAAATCTATTGGTGTAATTGAAAAGTTAAGCGGACGATACCGTGCTACGACAGGCAAAACCAATAGTATCTTGTATGCTAAAAGTTTAGAAAGCATTATTAATGACTTGCTCTCATACTTTGCTTTACATGAAAAATAATAGGTTGTGATAGTTAATGGTCAAAGTACAAAATAAAACCAATCTTTTTGATCGCATCGCGTGGAATATTGTTTTCCCTGTGCTGCTTTTAGCAGCAGTGGGCCTATATTCCATTTATTTTGCGGCAATTGATGACCCCAGTCACATGGGCAGCCCAGTAAGGGCTGTGGCAATGCAGGCTCTCTGGTATATTATTTCATTTGCCATCGTGATTTTTGTCATTCAATTTGATGCTGAACAGCTCTACCGGATTGCACCTTATGTATACGGATTAGGAATAGTACTTTTGATTGCGGTTTTGTTCTTTTACAATCGCAGTATAGCTGCAGATGCCGGCGCCAAAAGCTGGTTTAAGCTAGGACCAATTTCTTTTCAGCCGTCAGAGGTCATGAAACCGGCGTTTATCTTGATGTTGGCGCGGGTTGTCCGAGAACATAATGATAAGTTTGCTCATACCATTAAAAACGATTGGATTTTAATTGGGAAAATGCTTGCTTGGTTGCTACCAATTGCCGTACTTTTAAAATTGCAAAATGATTTCGGCACGATGCTTGTCTTTTTCGCTATAGTTGGTGGGGTAATTATTGTTTCAGGAATATCTTGGAAGATAATAACACCAATGTTTATCATAGTTGCAATTATGGGTGCAATAGTGATTTTTATGGTCACTACACCAGGCGGTCAAGTTATTCTAAGTCATTCTTTTCAACCGTACCAATTTGCTCGTATCATGTCATGGCTGAATCCATCTACGGACACGTCTAAAGCAGCCTATCAATTGTGGCAGAGTATGCAAGCGATTGGATCAGGGCAGATTTTTGGTAATGGCTTTGGAAATCTAAGTGTTTACGTACCAGTTCGTGGCTCAGATATGGTTTACTCGGTAATAGGTGAATCATTTGGTTTTGTCGGTAGTGTAGCAGTTATTTTGCTTTATTTATACTTGATAGTCCAAATGGTCCGGATAACATTTGATACTAAGAATGCATTTTATTCTTATGTGTCGACAGGCGTAATTATGATGATCCTTTTCCATGTTTTTGAAAATATCGGTATGAGTATTGACCTTTTGCCATTGACCGGTATTCCATTACCGTTTATTTCCCAGGGTGGATCAGCCTTAATTGGTAATATGATTGGTATAGGGATGATTTTGTCTATGAAGTTTCATAATAAAGACTACATGTTTAGTAGGGCAGGAGACTTTTAAAAATTTTAATAACACACAAAAAGAGCATTTCAGAGATGAAATGCTCTTTTTTACTTAGTTAGATTTTCATTTGAACGGCAAACCAAAACGTCACAATCTGCTGTTCTGGTTACATATTCAGTTACACTGCCGATCAATATTCGTTCAACGGCATTAAGTCCCGTTGCGCCTAACACAATTAAATCAATTTGGTGCTTTTGCGGAAACTGATGGGCAATAATTGCTTTGGGAGAGCCAAATTCAATTGAGTAATGAACTTCCTTAACCCCAGCTTCTGTAGCTTTATTGTAGTAGTTCTGCAGTTTTTCTTTAGCATCATTAGACACTTGTTCTACCATCTCGGAATCAAAACTAGACACGTTTTGAAAAGATCTAGTATCAATGACATGTAAAATTTCCAAAGCAGCTTCGTTTCGCTTAGCAGCAGCGATAGCTTTTTTGAAAGCTAAATCGGCTTCTTTTGAGCCATCAACTGCAACTTGAATACGGTGATATTGTTTCATCATTAAAAACACCTCTCTCACCACTATTTTACCAAATTTTAGTCCAATTAATCATCCTTTTGATTAAGTAAAAGGCTAAAAATTAAAATAGTAACTGTACTAAGTGCCAAGGTAATGAGGTTAAGATATTCGTTAGACTGGAAAGCCAGAAAAATTCCTATCAGACTTTCGATAACCAGTAGGATAGCAGTTCCAGTCATAATTGAACTGAAATTAGCAATATTCTTGCTGTTATATATTAGAAAGTGAGTCTTGCGATTATGCCAGAGATAATACGCAGTTAAAAGCAACACAGCTAAATAAATTATGATAGCAACTTTGATAATCATAAAAACTCCAATAAAAAAAACGGTCAACAGACCGTTTCCTAAAATTCTCAAGAAATCCGAGTCGTCGAAACATAGCAAAACAATGCTTGTTGAACCCGCAGTGTTCAAAAAATGAGAAGTAGCGCAACGAATATGGATCCTATCGCAAAAGATAGTATTCCGATTCGAAAGTTATTTACTATCTCGCATGTCTTATGTTTGACCGGTCAACCTTATACAATTAAGCTAGTCGATCAACTCAGATCAATTATTATACTACTAAGCATGACTTCATTTGTCAAGATAGAGATTTCAAATATCCAAATTCCTTATGAGTGAAAATAATTTTTTCTCATACAATTATGGTACTAATTTATTATTTTATAGTTTGTATTTATTTTTTAATAGCAAAATAGATTTTCAAAAAATCGTTATGAAGCGCGTTTTTTATTATTAGTTTTCTTAAAGATAAAAATAAAACAAGTTATTAAATTTTTATGAATAAGTTTGAGTATGAAAGTATAGATTTATTTTAAATTTTTTGGTTTGTTATGAAATCTACTTAATTTTTATTCTTTCGAAACCCCTACTAATATCACTAAAAAGTTTTAAAAATAAAGCATAATTTAATGTTTTTAGTAATCATAATACAAATAGTTTTAAAAATTATTATATTATTTTTAGCTGAAAAATATTCAGGATAAATATTTAAAAGTCAATTTTAATGCTCTTTATTATGTTATTTTTAGCATAAAAATTAAGAGCTTAATAAAATATTTAGCAAATATATCGTTTTTTCTTTTTTAAAATTTATCAATTTAAATTGTGTAGTTATTTATAAATACAACATTAGTTATAGATATTATATTGACATTAATATTTGACTATTCTAGAATAGTATTCGAACATACTAAACATACATACTTTTTTAGGAAGGATAAATATGCTAGGAAAAAATAATTATAATGAAAGATTAAGGAAGATGGAGATGCAGGACAAGCAGGACCACTTCTCAATTCGTAAATTGAGTATTGGTGCTGCTTCTGTTTTGCTGGGTTTTACTTTCTTTGGTCTGAATAGCCAAAGCGTAAAAGCTGATACTATAGATCCATCACAAAATGTCACAGAGGAGTCGAACAGGGATAACTCTAATACTGGAACTAAGGAAACAGGTACTAAGGATAAAACCAAGGCAGACGCTGCTGCGTCTAAAAAGAAGAATGAAACGGACTTGTCAACTTTTTCAGGTTTGAGTTCATTCTTAAAAAGCTCAAAGACTGATGAAGTAAAAGATACCAGTTCTAAGGACAAGACTGATACTACTGCTAAAGATAAAACTGATAAGGACAAACAGGAAACTTCTGATTCAACTGGCAATAGTGCAACTACTCCTGCAACTGGCTCAGATGAAGGCAATCAAGATACCACTACTGATAAGACTCCAACTGACATAACTGGTTCGGATGATCACAACTCTGACAATACTAAGTTGCCAACTGATGTAACTGGTGACACTACTAATTCAGGTAAAGATACTGATACTACTCAAGATTCAAAAGCTAATGAAGCTAAGAAATTGGCTAATGATACAGCTAACGACGATAAAACCGGTGACTATGCAACTGTGGTAAATGGCGTAGCACACGCATATAATTGGAATCAGTTTCTCAATGCTTTTAAAAATGATGAATGCTTTAAAAATGTAAATCAGCCTGATGAGACTAAACGTATATCTGAGATTGATATTATGCAAGACATTTACGCTGACAATGGATCTAGTAATAGTTCATATAAATATATATACGGCAGAAAGCTCTTGGTAAAATCATATGGAAATGAACGTAGAAAAATAGATTTCAATGGATATGATCCGTGTGTAAGAGCTTCTAGTAGTGAAGCATTGGATTTGACTTATGAAAATTTGAATTTGTATAGTGGTGATGATTATGGTGTTATCAGAACTGACAACTATAGAAAAGGTTGTGATGTAACATTTAAGAATGTTGAATATCACGGAACACAATTGGTTCATAGTACATCTGGTGCAAGAATCCACATAAAAGGCAATGTTATTGCGGAAACAATCTACGTTCCATATGTAAGACATGATGGAACAAACAGCGCTTATGCAGACAATAGACAACAACTTTTTGAATTCACTGGCTCTAATAACAGTATTGATTTTGAAAGTGGTTGTACTTTTACAGGAACAACATTTGGTGGAAATGTCATAGAAATGGCTGGTTCAAATAATGCGGTTACTGTGGAGCCAAAAGCAAATGTAACACTTAATCCTGCTGGCAATTATGATAAGAGTAAATACACTTCAACAAATAATGCTGAAAATACTGGTACAATTTTCGCAGTTGTTATGAGAGGTAGTAGTAATACAGTTGATGTTAAAGGAACATTGAATATCAATGTTGGCATTGATAACTCAGGTAATTCTGCATACACTGGTGTTTATGATAATAAGCAGGCTACTGGTATTTACATCAATGACAGTAATTCTTCTTCGTTCAATATTAATAGTGGCACTGATTCAAATGGTAAGGATTATCAAGGTATAGTTAATGTCAAAACCAATGGTGATATAGCTAATTATAGTGGTAATAATAGATACCTAATTTATGATGGAGGTTCTTTTACTATTAATCCCAATTCTCAATTAAATGTTGTTGGGAATGATATGGGTAATTATTCAGGTACGCTTGTTTATATTAAAGGTAACGCAGATGTTGAAAACGGTGCGTTCAATATTAAATTAACTGATGATAAAACTGTTGGCGCCAAAACAGGTGCTGGTACAGAAGATATTATTTTAGTAGATGCACCGGGAAACTTAATTGTTAATAACCCTACATCATTAATCTTGGATTGTCATTTAAATCATGCAGATGGGACTAGTATTGTTGGTCAAAGCAATATCACTATTACTAATGTTCGTCAGGTTTTAACTCCTGATGAATTACATCCTGATATGAAACTTGTGTTACCTCCTTTCCACGTTTTGCAAGTTGAAAATACAGGTAAAAATTCAGTTGAAATGAATGTTCCTTATCTAGAACTTCTGAATGGAACGAGAAAATTCACTAATAAAGAGAAAGCTTTATTAGACAATAATAAACAGGTCCAAGCAATATTACAAAAATACGATAAAGTTGCAGGTATGCTAGATGCATGGGCTAAAGCTAATGAGGGAGCTGGCACATCGTATGATGATATTTTCAAACAAGTTATTAAATTTGCTTTCTCTGATCCAACTAATCCTGGATACAACAATATCGCTTTTAAACCAGCCAACCCAAGTGGTTTCTTGGATATAGATCCTAATACGGTTCATGTAACATATGATTCAGCTAAAGGTACGAGTACAATCAGTGGTCAGGTATTACATTACAAAGAAAAAGAAGATGGAGTAACTAGTGATGGAATATTTGGTCTGCTTCTGCCTGGTGGTACTAAGGCTCATGTTCAGGCAGTCATAACAGATCCAAAGGGAAAAGAAACGGTTTGGAAACCTGAAACTTGGAAACCTGAAACAGATGACCCATATCTATATACGGATGATAGTTATACAGATGAGAAGAATAAGTCTTTAAAGCGTTTGGAGCATGAATTTTCTGCAGAAGTTAAATCGGATGGTACTTTTGAATTAACTATTTCAAAAGAAGATACAAATAGTCTAACGAAGGGCTATAAGATTGCACTGTATCCAGATGCTAACTTCGTTCAATATAATCCGTTATCTATAGGTGTAGATCGTCCAATAGTTAAAGATGTGTTAGTAGCTGCTCAGGATACTGCTGCACAAGAAATTAAAGATGAGTTAGATAAAATTACTCATGCAGATCTTAACTTAACAGATGATCAAAAGGCGGTACTGAACAAGGCGGTTTCTAAGGCTAAAGATGCGATTGCTAACCCTGGACAAAATGGAACTTCTATTTATGCAGATGATGTTAGGAATATCCCGACAGTTAACGACCGTAAAAATAAAGTTTTAGATCCACTTAAGCAAGCTTATGAAACAGCAAAAGAGGCTTCAGATGCTGCTAATACTATTAAAACTGCTCAAAATAATGCAGAAGCTGCCATTGATTCTGCTGCACAAGATGCAATTACTCGTGTGAAGACATCAACAGGTTTGTCCACTGATGAGAAAAATAAATATATTGGTGAGATTAATAGTGCTAGAGATGCCGCAACAAATAAAGATAATCCTGGCAAGGAATCAATTTATTATCCTGGTAAAACGAAAGAAGAAATTGAAGACCTTCAACAAAAAGCTACTGACAAGATTAATAAGGCAGCTGCAAAAGCCGAAGTTGAAGACTATACTGAAAAGGGCAAGACTGCTTTAGGCATTTCTTCACCAAACGCTGATATTGATAAAGCTTTGTCTGATCAACTTACAGCTATTGACAATGCTACTGACATAGCTACGGCTGAAAAGAATGCTAAGGCTGCTATATTAGGCAAACTAAAGGCTTCAGCTAAAGCTAAAGTTGAAAATGATGCTAAAGCTGCCAGGGGTGGTCTTGGAGTTGAATCCAACACAGACATTGATAAAGCCGTTAAAGATGCTGAAGATGCTATTGATAGCCACACTGATTTTAATGAAATCAAGAATGATATGACTACAGGTCAGACCAACGTCCTAACTGCATATAAGGACGCTGCTAAGAAACAGCTTGCTGAAGTTGCTAAGTCCGATAAAAAGGCACTTGGTGTAGATTCTGACTCTAATATTGACCAAGCTGTTGATAACGCCAATACTTTAATTGGTCAGGCTAGCTCGGTTGAATTAGTTACTGAAGATTTAAACAGTGCTAAGTCCAATATTGCGGACAAGTTCAAGGACTCTGCTAAGAAGCAAGTTCAAGATTATGCCGATGAAGCTAAGAGCAACCTCGGTGTTGACACAGATACTGGTATTGATGCTGCTGCTAAGACGGCTGAAGATGCTATAGATGGTGACACCGCAGCAAGTGCCATTGGTACTGATATTACTAACGGTAAGAATGCTATTTTAGCTGCCTACAAAGACTCGGCAAAGAAGCAACTTGATCAAGCTGAAAAGGATATTGAAAGTAAACTTGAAAACGTCAAGGGCTTGACTGCTGATGATATTGAAAAAGCTAAGAAAGTAGCTAAAGGTCTGCTAACTAATAACGAGAAGACTGGCTACAAGGACAAAGTTGATGCTGCTGAAACTTTTGAAGATGTAAATACTGCCACTAAGGATGGTATTGCTGCTCTAAACAAATTATTGACGGACAAGTCCTCTCTTGGTAACAAGAACGATGCAATCGATGCTATTAATCAAGCAAGAGACAAAGCTATTAATGATATTAATGATAAAACTAAATATCCTAACTTATCTGATGAAGATAGAAATTCATTAATTAACACTATTAAAGATGATGCCACTGAAGGTGTTGACAATGTCAACAAAGATACTGATCCTGCTAAAATCAAAACTGATAAACAGGCGGCAATAGACAAAATTAATAGTGTCACGGCCACAGCTTCAAGCAAAGATTTGGCAGATCTTAAGAATGAGCAAAAATCACAAACAGCAGCATTGCAAGATGCAGCTGCAAAAGCTAAGGAAACTATTGACCAGATTGATAACAAGTATCTCAGCCCAAGTGACAAACAGTACTACAAAGATTTGATTGATAAGCATGCTGCTTCCGCAACTAACGCCATCAACTCAGCAAGTAACAAAGATGATATTGATACTGCTGAAAAAGACGGTGAAAGCAACATAAATAGTGATCTTGTTTCAGCCCAAGTTGCTGCTGCTAAATCACAAGCAATTGCGGAATTAAATGAGGCAAAGAGTAAGGACAAGAAAGCTATTAATGATGTTCATAAGAATGGTACACTTTCTGACGATGACTGGGAGAAAGCTCTTGATGCTATTGACAATGCCTATACCACTGCGATAACTGCTGTATCTAATGACCATACTCCAGCCGATATTGTTACTGACAAGAACACTGGTATCAATGCTATGCAGACAGTTGTTGACAGCGTTTCTGGAAATGCAGAACAGGCCGAATTAGCAAAAACTAAGAATAAAGCGATTGCAGATTTGAAAGATCAAGCTCAAGAACTGCATGACCATATTCAAGCAGACCCTAATTTATCTAACACTGAAAAGAACGATTATCTCGACCAGATTGCTTCTGCTTTGAATAATGCAGAACAAGCTGTTAGCGCAGCTGATAAGAACACTGTTAATTCAGCACACAATGCAGGTATTGAAGAATTAAATAACATTAGAAATAACGCTGACTTGCAATCTGCTAGAGACAAGGCTCTAACTGATTTACAAAACGAATTCAATACTGATAATGCAGCTATTGACGGCTTAACCAATATTAGTACTGCTGGTAAAACTGGTATTAAGACGGACCTGCAAAATGCGTATAATGAAGCCGTCAACAAGGTTAAAGATCCAACTTCTAATACTATTGCTTTGATTAATTCGACAAGTGATGCTGGCATTACCAATATGGAGAATATTCTGGGTAAGGCCAAGGGCTTAGACCAGACAATAGCTGATGATCAGCAAAAGCTGGAAGACTATGCTCAAAAAGCAATTGACCGGATTAACAGTTCAACTATGTCAGACGCTGATAAAGGAAAAGCCATTAAGGATATTCAAAATGCCCGTGATGATGCTCAAGGAGAAGTTGGCAACAAACTTACCGTTGAAGATGCTAATCAGGCCGAAAAAGATGGTGAAACCAGCATCCAAAAAGCTGAAGCTAATGCTAATCAGACAGATTTGAACAAGGCCAAGGATGCAGCCAAAGCTAGAATTGATGGTGCTAGAGACAAAGCTTTACAGAACTTAAAGGATGTATATGATACTCTAACTGACGATGAAAAGAAGCAAGCTCAGGCTGCATACGATAAGGCTGTCAAAGATATTCCAGAAATTGCTAAACAAGCTGAGGCCGCAATTGATAAATCCTTCGACAAAGGTGCTATCAGTGACTTAACTAACGATACTATCAATTCAATTAACTCAACTGGTGACACAGCCAACGTAGCAATGACTAAGGTTGTCGCTGTACAAGCTGTTAAGGATGCCGCACAAGCCGCTAAGGATAAATTGACAAACGAAAGAGACAAAACCGGTGTTGATGATGTTGCTAACTTAGGAATTGCTGATATTAATGCGGCAACTACCAGCTCGACAGTACTCGACATCAAAGATAATGCTCTTAACAGTATTAAGAACATTAAAGATTCTGGTACTGGTGATGCAAGTGCTGATGACGCTCTCTGGGATAAAAAGAATGCTGCTAATAAGGAACTTGCTCAAGAACTTGCCGATACTACCGGTGCTATTGACAAACTGACCGACTTAACTGCCGAACAGAAGAAGCAATTTAAAGCTCAGGCTCAGGCTGCTCACGATAGAGCACATATCAGAATTGAAGGTGCTACTGAGGATCAAATCGATTCTGAAAAAGGCCTTGGCAAGACTAATATTGATAAAGCACTAACAGATGCTAA
This sequence comes from uncultured Lactobacillus sp., assembly GCA_946482465.1. Taxonomy (GTDB): domain Bacteria; phylum Bacillota; class Bacilli; order Lactobacillales; family Lactobacillaceae; genus Lactobacillus. The sequence goes on along the minus strand of CAMLRL010000001.1, from coordinate 117,564 downwards.
ACTGCAAGCTGTTAAGAATGTTGCTAAAGCTGATGTTGACAAGACCGCTGATGATGCCATTGATAAAGTTAATAAGGACGATACTATTAATAAAGATGATAAACAAAATATCATCGATAATATCAACAAAGACCGTGACAAGACTAAAGAAGACATTGATAATGCCGACACACCTGATAAAGTTAATAATGCTAAAAACGATGGTGAAGGAGAAATCAAGGGTCACGTTGATAATGGTACCTCATCAGCTAAAGAGAAACAGACTGCTAAAGATAAGCTTGCTGCTGCCGCTGATAAAATTTATGACCGTTTAAAGAATGACAGGGATAGTGGAAAGCTAGATTATAATCAATATCAAGACCTGAAAGACAAGGTAGATAATGCTGTTGATGCAGCTAATGGAGCCATTTCAAATGCTGATGGTACATCAAACATTAATGGTGCTGAAAGTGATGGTGAAAGTGCCTTAAGCGGAATTAATACCGATATTGATAAAGTAGAAGCAGTTAACACTGCTTTAGGCAAATTATCTGATGCTGTTAACAAAGCTAATGATGCAGCTGACGCTGTCGCTAAAGAGGTAGGTACGACTCTTGAAGAGCAGCAAAAACTTGCCAAACAAATGAAGGATGCTATCGAAAAACAGCGTGCTGCTGCGGCTAAGAACATTAAAGATGCTCAAAATGCAGCAGATGATCCATTAAATGCCATTAAGACTGCTGGCCAAAAAGGTGTTGATTCCATTACAGGTCTGACTAATGATTACACCGATAAGGTTGACCAGATTAAGACTCTGAAACAAAAAGCCGATGCAGCTAAGGACGATCTTAACAATCTTAAGACAGATGAAAATCACAACCCTGTACTTACTGCAAGCGATGTTGCACAAGGTGAAGCTGATATTGACGACGCTGTGCAAACTGGAATCAGCGATATTTACCAAGCATCTTCTGTAGATGATGCAAAAACAGCGGAACAAAAAGCTGAAGACGCGGTTGGGTTAGCTAAATTACCAACTGAACTTCTTGCAGAAAAGAACAAACAGATTGCTGCTATCAACCAGTATGCTGCTGATGCTGACAAGACAATTGATGGTTTTGCTCAAACCGATCAGAATAAGGATGGTCTACCAGCTGATACTATCGCAGAACTTAAGGCGCAAGTTGAAGCTGCCAAGAAAAAGGCTATTTCTAAGATCAATGCTGTTACTTTAGCAAAAGGCGCAAGCCAAGATGACTTTGACAAAGCCAAAACTAATGTTCAAAATGCCGAAAAAGGTGTTGCTGAAAGTAACGAAACAGTTGACTTTGGTGAAGCTGGAATTGACAAAGTTAAGACACTTGCTCAGCAAAAAGCCGATGTTGTTAAGGCTAAGAATGACGCAATTGCTGAACTTGAGCAGAAACAGAAAGATGCCAATAACGATATCGAAAACTCAGGCATGTCACCTGCTGATCAAGGACCTTTGAAGGATCAAGTACAAAAGCTCGTTGATAAAGCTAAGGATCAGATAATTAATATCTCTGACACAGATGATAAGGGTAAGATTAAGACTCCTGAGCAGGTAAAAGATGAAGCTGATACAATTATTAACAATACTGTTGATGGTTTCAAAGATCCAGATGACAATAATAAAGTGCCTGGAATTAGCGATATTATTAACAATGCTCAGCTTGAAGGTGCTAAGACAACAGCTGAAAAAACTCTTAATAATAAGCGTGCTCAAGCGCATGACATTATTAACGGGTCACAATTAACTGCAGATCAAAAGCAAAAAGCTAATAAAGCTATCGACGATGCCTTTAATGCCGAAAAGTCTGCTATTGATGCTAAGACCAACATAAATGATGTTCCAAAAGATGAAGATCAGATTGGTCAAGCAATCGATGCTATCTGGACCAAACCTACTTCTTCTGATGAAAAGAATGAATGGTTCAATGACGAACACGATAATGCTTTGTCAGGTACAGATGGTGTAGCTGGTTTACAGGCTGGTCTGGATAAATTAACTGATACGCAAAAGGCCGATCCTGATTACAAAGAATATCTCAATGACATTAATAATGCTATTACAGCAATTAAAGATGCTAAGAACATTAAAGACGCCAGTTCTGCCTATGACAAGGGTATGACTTCTCTTAACAAGTTGAAGGCTCTTGAACAAGTTAAGGCAGATGCTAAAAAGGCTAAAGATGATATTGATAGCAGTAAATTAAATGAGACAGCTAAAGACCGTCTAAAAGGTGACGTTGATAAAATTGTTGAAGACACCAAGGACAAGCTTAACCAGATCGATTCTTCTGTCGGTAACGCGTCAACTAACAAGGACAAGATTGATCAGATTACTCATGATGCTCAAAGCGATATTAGCACCATTAAAGACGACTTCGGTATTGAAGACCAGTCTAATGATGTTGTTAATGCCAACGATGAAATTTCCAAGAACCATAGTGATGCGATTGATACCATTCACAATGAATTTGGTGATGACAGCAAGACGCCTAAGACAGATGATGCGTATGAAAAGAACAAACATGTTCATAGTACAACTGATGAAGGTATCAACTCTGATAAGACCAATGCTGATAAGGAAATTTCTAAAGGCGCAATTGACGATGCAGCTGATATTGCTAAAGATAAAGTCAACCATCTGAAACATGAAGACGGTACCGATTACACTGATGCAGATAAGAATAAGATTAATGAGCAGATTGATAAAGACGCTAAAGATGCCAAGGATAAGATCGATAAAGCTGACAATATAACTGATATTGATAATATTCGTAATAACGGTATCCACCAAATCCATCAGGATTGCTCTGACCCAGCTACAATTGATAATATTTTGCATGGTCATAACAGCAATGACAATAACGGTGGTGGCGGAGTAGTTGCTCCTATTCAACCAGCAAATCCTGCTAAGAAGCCGACTACTACTAACACTTCTGATAAGGATAAACCTAATGGAACCAATGATATTGGCAACTCAATAGATGTAACTTTGATGCACAATGCATATCTTTATGATGAAACTGGTAAACGTGCTAACAAGATTACTCTTGGAGCTGGCTCGGTCTTGACTACTTACGGCACTAAGACCATCAACGGTAAGGACTACTACGTTCTTGTAGACAAGGGTGCTAACAACAAGAAATATTATGTTGCTGTTGGTAACGTTGTTGCTGTTACTCGTAAACTGAAGCATAACGCATATATTTACAATCAATTTGGCAAACGGGTAAAGAATACTGGTGTATTCAAGAAGGGCAAGCTAGTTAAGACCTTCGGTAATGCTGTCAAGATTCGTGGCAAGAAGTACTTCATCATTGACAAGAACCGCTTCGTTAAAGCTGCCAACTTTGCTAAAGGAGTTGTTACTGTAAGCACAGCCAAAGTTGAAGTAGTTCCAACAAGTGCGGTTGCTGAAAAACCAAAAACTATTGTTGAAAAGACTTTAATGCATAATGCTTATCTGTATGATCAAAATGGTACTCGTGCTAACAAGTTGATCTTCCAGGCAGGTTCCAAAGTCGAAACTGTTGGCAAGAAGACAGTCAACGGCAAGGTTTGTTACGAACTTCCAGATGGTATGTTTATTGCAGCCGGCAATATCGATGCCAAGAAGTTGAAGTTAAAGCACAATGCCTATGTATACAACCAATACGGTCATCGTGCAAACAAGAAAGTGCTGAAGAAACGTAAGTCAGTTAAGACTTATGGTAATTCAGTCAAGATCAACGGCAAGAGATATTTCATTACTGCAAAAGGACGTTTTGTTAAAAAAGCCAACTTTTAAATTGAAATAGTTTAAATAAAGTGTCGCGAATTGTTATAATTAACAATTCGTGGCACTTTTTTTTGCATTTTTTTAATTTTTATAAATAAATAATATATAAATATAATTTTATATATTATTTATTAAAACGATAGATTTAATTTTAAAAAATTAAGCTATTAAAGGGTTTGCATAAATAGTTGAATATAGTAAATAATATTAAAAATCACGTATAGTATATATAAATATATGAAGATATAAAGTAATGAAAATATTTCTTATATACATAAAAATATTACAAATTTCCGTTTTTTTATAAATTATTAATGTTATTTTATATCAGAATAAACCTTATATTTATATATAAATTAAGATTTTTTAAAGTTATTTAAAAAAACTAAATTTTTATTTTTTATCTATATGTTATTTAAGGATAGTTTATAATGAATACTATATTGACACAAAATGCACCTAGCATTAAAATATTGCTATAAATAGTATTTTTGAGAAAGGATTATTTTATGCTAGGTAAAAATAATAATAGAGAAAGAATACGTAAAATGGAAATGCAGGCAAAGCAAGACCACTTCTCAATTCGTAAATTGACAATTGGTGCTGCTTCTGTCTTGCTCGGTTTTACTTTTTTTGGCTTGAATAGTCAGACCGCTAAGGCTGATACTGTTGATCCTGCAAAGGAAGAAATTAATACTAAAACTAATGAGTCTCAGACTGAGCTTGATCAAACAGCAGATAAAGCCCAAACTCCAAGTGAAAATAAGCAAAGTAACTCAACGAAAAAGGATGCAGACTTAACTACATTTTCTGGTCTGAGTTCTTTTTTAAAGAGTACCGATACTGAGAAACCAACTACTGCAGGAAAAGATTCTACAGACAAAACTGAGGATTCCAAGACTGATGATTCAAAAGATAAGGACAAGGATAAGGGTAATACTGTTGACGACAGTTCCAAAACCCCTGATCAGGATCAAAGTAATGCTAAGGATCCAGCTAAAACTGATGATGACACAAATCAGGATACTTCAGAAACGAATGATCCTGAAAAAACTGAATCTCAGGATCCTGAATTAGTTGATAAAGATGCAAAAAAGGATGCTACTGCTAGCGAAGTTAAGCAGGTCACAGATTGGGACGAATTTAGTGCTGCTTTACTTAATGCAAATGTGAGCGAAATTCGTATCATGAATGATATTGCTGCCCCAGATGGTGGTGGACGTAAGTCCATTGGTAGAGTTCCCGGAAGAACGTTGCGCATCATATCCGATGGGGATACGCGACATTTAATTGATTTTAAACGAAACCACCCTGAAATTATTCAGCGTAATTCATTTGACGTAACTTTTGAAAATGTTGCAATGACAAGCACAGATTATTATGGCGTATTTGATACTGGTGGGCTAAATAATAATCAATATGCCAACATTACCTTTATAAATACAACATTTGAAGGTTCTCAGTTAATTTATTCTGGTCGGAACACTCACATCTTCTTTCGTGGTGATAACGTAATAAGAACGGTTAAAGGAAATTCTGACGGTGACAGCCAGCAGTTATTTCAGTTCACTGGTCAAAATTGTAGTGTTGAATTTGTAGACGGTACATTCACAGGCTCTACTTTTGGCGGCAGCGTGATTGAAATGGAAAACGATAATGACGTTGTTACGGTTGATCAAGGTGCCGTTGTTAATTTGACGCCGTTATTAGAGTATGACGGTTCTCATGGTTCAAGTGGTGAATGGGGTAGACCATTTACTGTTATTGCTATTACTGGTAAAGGCACCGTAAACGTTGCTGGTACACTAAATATTAATATGACTGATAACTCAAAGGCAAATCCATATAAGGGAACTCGCAATAACAATAAATGTAGAGCGATATATCTACGGAATTCTAACTCTAGTTTCAATATTGAAACCAATGGTACAGTAAATATTACTACTAACGGTAACATCAGTGACGCAAATGGTGGTGGCTACCTTATTTATGATGGTGGTAATTTTAACATTAAACCTAAGGGCACCTTAAATGTCAAAGGTCAGGACATGGGTGACTATAGCGGAACTTTAGTCTTGGTTAAGGGCAAAGCTGATGTTGAAAACGGTGCTTTTAATATTGTTCTCGATGGTTCCACCGACATTGGTAACGGGACTGGTGCCGGATACGGTAAAAAACCTATTACGTTAGTAGACGTTCAGGGTGGTACTTTAATTGTCAATAACCCCACCTCTCTAATTTTGAATGCGCAGGCTAACAAGAATCCAGATACCAGTATCGTTGGTGAAAATAATATTACTATAACAAACGTACGGCAACAATTCGATCTTACTAATTTAAACATTGGACTTGGCAAACTTACTTTACCGCCATTCCATGTTTTAAATGTTAGAAAACAAAGAAAAGGCACCATTCTTGTAGACAAACTTGAGCTATTGAATGGTAAAACGTCGCTAACTAAAGATCTATTGGATCAATTAAAAGCCAAAATAACATCTGCTGGTATTAATTATGAAAAGTTACCAAATGATGTGAAAGAATCTTTAGAAGAAACTGCAGGCAGCAATAGCAATAATACTTTTGACGATCTTTTTATTGATATTATTCAAAGAGCATTCAACAATAGCGATAACTTTGGCTATAATAATATTGCCTTTATTCCTGCCAACCCAAGTGGTTTTCTGGATATTGACACTAGCAAGGTGACTGTCAAGAGAAATGACGATGGTTCAAATACTATTTCAGGTGCTGCAGGAAGCGTAATAGGTTATGACCCTAAAATAGATGGACCGGATGAAGATTTGAAGAATCTCAAGAATCCGTTTAGTTTGGTTATGCCGGTAGCTACTAAAGCTTACATTGCCGCCAATATTATTGACGATAAGGGCAAAAAAATTCCATGGCCAGATAAGGATGATAAGAATCATGGAGTTCCCAATCCTTATGCTGGAACTGATGATACGTATAGAGACTCTAAGAATAGCTCACTTAATCCTTTGCCAACCCAGTACGCTGCTGTGGTCAATGACGATGGTTCATTTACCATTAATATTCCGGCAGATAAAACCATTAAATTTAATAAAAATTATAGTATTGAGTTGTCTCCGAGTGCTAACTTCATTGGATATGATCCGACTGATACCAGTAAGCCTGTCAGAATAGGTTTGGATATTCTGACATTGAGTGAAGCTCGCGATCAAGCTGCCCAGGCTATTAATGATGCAATTAACACTGCTAAAAATAATAAGCCTAATAATTTGACAGATGAGCAAAATAAAGCATTTAATGACGCGATGACTCAAGCTGCTGCAGCAGCTTCAAAGACCATCAATAGTGCTAACAAGGACACATCTGTTTACTCCTCTGATGCAAATACGATTTCGATTGTAAACAAGCGTCGGGATGCTGCTTTAAAGATTATTGATGATGCGATTAAAGCTGCTAATGGTTCAGCTCAAATTGAAACTAATAAAACTAATGCCATTAATGAGTTGAATAATGAGGCAAGTAAACAATCTGGATATTATCCTTCACAAACTCAGGCAATTAATCAAGCGCGAGATAAAGCAATTGACCAGGTTAAGGCTGCACAAAATAACGATGATGTTGCTAGTGCTAGAGACGAGGGAATAAAGGCAATTGATCAAGTTGCTCTTGTCTATAAGGATTCTATCAAATCTGATCTTAATAAGCAGATTAAACAGGTAAAAACTGATATAGCAGAAACTGCAAAAGATTCTAACTTAAGCGACACTGAAAAAGAAGAGGTTAACAGCTTAGTTGATAGACTTAAGCGTCCAGAAGCAATTGCTGCAGATCAAGGTGACATTGATAAGGATTCTGATGAAAATTCGGTTAAAGGTCACCAAAAAGAAGCTCAAGATACGATTGATGCTCTTAAGAACACTATCAGTGCAATTAAAAAATTGCAAGATGCCGCTAAAGATGAAATTTCTAAGCACAGCGACAAAACGACTGATATTCAAAATTCTTTAAATGATGCTGTACATAAAGTCATCAATGGCGATGACCCTGACGGCTCAGAAGGTCTTGAAGCGATCAAACAGGTATATGCGGATCAGGAAGCTGCCAATATTAATAAAGCAGCTGAAGCAGCCAAAAAGAGAGTGCAGAAATCAGGACTTGCAGCAGCAGATCAAGCAGATTACTTAAATGCAATCGATAATGCTGCTAAAATTGCTACTGCTAAACCTGGCGCCCCAGGCTATGATGCAAGCAAATCTATTTACGGTACGTCAGATGGTGCGGCTATAAAGCAAAGAGAAGCTATAGCACAGACAGCTTTTGATAAAGCTGCAGCAAAGGCTGAAGTTGCAGGTTTTGCTGTAACTAATCAAAATGATTTATCAGTTAACTCAAATAGCGATATTGCAAAAGCAATTAGTGATGGGTTGGCAAATATTGATAAAGCAGCTGACTCTAGCGCAGTAGCAACTGCAGAAGATACTGCCAAAAAGAATGTGCTTAAAGCAATTTCTAAACAGAAATTAGCTGATGTTGAAGCTGATGTTGAAAATCAAATCAGCAACATTTCCGGCTTGACCGCTCAAAATATTGACGATGCCAAGAAGCAGGCCCAGAAGATTTTAAGCAATAATACCAATCCACTAGGGTATACTCAAAGGGTTGATCAAGCTGACTCCCTTACAACAATTGACGGAGCCAGAAATGACGGTATCACTGCTCTGAACAATCTGTTGACTAAGCAGCAAGAGTTAGGTAAGCGTAACAATCAGGTAAGTGACGCTGTTGCACAAATTAGGAAAAAGCAACAAGAAGCAAATGATGCTATTGACAATACGCCAAACCTAAGTGACGAAGATAAAAAGACATACCATGATCAAATTAAGAAGGTTGCTGACGACAGTATTAACGGTTTAAGTAATATTGACACTGCAAAGATAGATGATGCTGTGACAACAGCCAAAGGTAAAATTGACAGTATAGTTGCTGATGCTCAGAATAAGGGCGATAGTGTAATCAAAAAGGCTCGTCAAGAAGCTACTCAAGCAATTGACGAGGCGGCAAAGGCTGCCAAGCAAAAGATTGAAAGCATACCTGACAGTCAACTTAGTCAATCAAACAAGAAACACTATGAAGATTTGATCGATCAAGATGCACAAGCTGCCAAAGATAAGATTGCTGCTGCTCAAGATGAAGACACTGTTAAATCAGCTACTCAAGATGGTGCAAACAATATTACCAGGGACTTAAACGATGCACAGGTTTCTGCGGCACGTGCTAAAGCAATTTCTGATTTGCAAACTGCCAAGAATAAAGCCAGAGAGACCATTTCTGCAGCACATGATAAGGGTTCACTTAAAGACAAGGACTGGGAAGACAAATTAAACCAGATTGACAATGCCTATGACCAAGCTGTTCAAGCAGTAACAGGTGACCTTAATGTTTCAGATATTAATGATGATGCTGATAAAGGCAAAAAGAATATTCAAAGCATTGTTGACAGTATCTCGGATGACGAAGCAACAAAAGATTTGGTAGCAAAGCGTGATGAAGCTATTAAGAAATTAAGACAGGCTCGCGATAATGCTAATACACAAATAACCACAGATCCTAATTTAAGTGTTACTGAAAAGAACGATTACTATAACCAAATCTCAAATGCCTTCAATAATGCTCAATCGGCTATTCAGTCAGCAGGTAAAGAAGACGATATCAATGATGCCCTTACAAATGGTACGAGGAAACTGACTGAGATTCAGGAAGCTGCAAACCTCCAATCTGCCAAAGATCAAGCTCTAAATGACTTGCTTGCGGAAAGAAGCAAAATTAGAGAGCAAATTGGCAATATGGATCAAGTTACAAGTGATAATAAGAATCAGTTGCGTAATAAAGTTGAAGAACAATACAATCAAGCAGTCAAGAACATTAATTCTGCAAGTACATCTTCTATTCAACAAGTTACTCAAGCAGCTCAACAAGGCAAAGCAGCTATTGATGATGTCATCAGCGATGTAAACATTAATAAAGTTATTAACAAGCAAAAACTTGATGAGTATGCTCAAAAAGCAATAGATCGCATTAGCAATGCAACAGATATTGCTCAGACAGTGAAGGACTCCACTATTGCCGGAATCAAAGCTGCTCGTGATGAAGCAAAGGCTAATGTCGATAAGATCGATAAGCAAGAAGATATCCCAGCTTCTAATCTTGCAGAACAAAATGGTGAACTGGCAATTGATGCGGCAGAAGCAAAAGGTAACGGTCTTGAAGGCTACAAGGAAAGTGCCATTGATCAAATTTCTACTGCTGCAGATGACGCTACTTCCCGTTTGACTGAAATTTATAATGGTCTTAGTGAAAGTGAACAAACAGCTGCTAAGGACGCATTTGATAACGCTATTAATACTATTCAGCAAAGTTCAAACGATGCAATTGATAGTATCAGGAACGCAACTAATAAAGACCAGGTAGAAAAAACTACTAAAGATGCAATAGCTGCTATTAACAAGGCAGAAACAAGTGCTGACTTGGCTGCAGCCAAAGCTACCGCAATAACTGCAATTAAAGAAACGGGTGCTAAAGCAAATACCCAACTCACAAACCAAAAAGATAAGGATGCAGTCAAAGCTGTTACCGATCTTGGTGAGAAAGATATAAACGCAGCAAGTGATATTGCAACAGTTAATAAGATTAAAGGCAATACTATCCAAAGCATCCAAAATATCCTTGATATTGCTTCTGCTTCTAATGCAGATGAAATAAGAGATCAACGTAATCAAGCAATTGATGAACTTGACCAAGCGCTTAATGGCGGCGGAAATTATGTTGGAGTCACTAATCAAATTGATAGCCTAACTGATCTAAGTAAAGACGAAAAGGATAAGTTTAAGAACCAGGCTCAAGAAGCGCATGATCGCGCTGTAGCCAAGGTTGATGGTGCCACTGCTGACCAGATAGATACGGAAAAGAATACTGGATTAGTCGACATTAACAAGGCACTATCTGATGCTAAATTGCAAGCAGCTAAAAACAAGGCTAAGTCTGACTTGGACCAAGCAGCAATTGATGCTGGTAAAAATGATCCAACTGACCAAGATGCTATTAACAACGAACGTGATAAGGCTAAAGACAAAATAGATCAATCAGATACTATTGACAAAGTTAATAAAGCTAAAGAAGAAGGCCAAAGTGCTATTACGGGTATAGAGCAGACAGGTAAGGATGCTCAACTTGCAAATGATAAAGCTGCAGCTAAAAATGATCTAAAAAGTGCTGCGGACAAGCTGCAACAACGGATTGATCAAGATTTAGCCGATAAGAAACTGGGTCAAGACCAATATGATAAGCTAAAAGAAAAAATTGATCAGGCTCGTTCAGATGGTGAAACTAGGATAAACTCGGCCACCGATAGAGATAGTTTGTCTAATGCCCAGAACCAGAACAAAAATGATCTAAGTCAAATCGGCGCTGAAATTGGTAAAGAAGAATCACTGACAAATGCGTTAACTCAGTTGCAAGATGCCGTCAATAAGGCTTCTGCTACAGCAGACGAGATCGCTAAGGATGATCCAAATCTGGCTGATCAAATGAGAGACCAGATCAAAGCTGAACGCGATAAAGCTGCGCAAAACATTCAAAGTGCTAAAAATGATGTAAACGATCCTAACAACGCTATGAATCAGGCCGCACAAGATGGGGTTTCAGCAATTACTGGCTTAACTGATCGCTTTGCAGCTAAGAATGAAGCTATTAACAAGTTGAAGCAGCATGCTCAAACTGCAAAGAACGGCTTGCAGAGTGATCATCTTGATGCTAATGAAATTAGCCAAGGCGAAAAAGATATCAATAACGCTCTGCAAGGCGCTATCAGCAACATATATGGCGCCAAAGACAGTGACAATTTAGCTGATATTGAGCAGGCTGGAGAAAATGCCATCGATCAGGCTAAGTTGCCAAGTGATTTGCTAGCTGAAAAGAACAAGCAGATTGCTGCTATTGATGATTATGTCAAAGGAAAAGGTGATATCAGTTCAGTTGCCTCTAGTTTAAGTGATGAGCAAAAGGCTGATTTGCAAAAGCAACTTGATGAAGTTGTGCAAAGTACCAAAGACAAAATTAGCAAAGTTACCTTACCTGAGAATGCAACTGCATCTGACTTGGAGGCAGCAAAGAATAAGCTGTCTAATGTCGAAAAAGGTGTTCCAGAAAATAATGAGCCAATTAACTTTGGCCAAGCCGGTGTAGATAAGATCTACGATATAGCTAAGAATAAACAGGATATCTACGAAGCTAAGCAAGATGCTATCAAAGAGCTGCAAGATATTAAGGATGAAGCTGATAAAAAGATTGAAGATTCTGGTTTATCGGCAGCTGATCAAGATACGGAAAAGCAAAAAGTACAGGATATCTTTGACAAGAGTAAGACAGAAATAAATGATATTCCTGTCAAAGGAGAGGATGGTACTACCGATAGAACTGCTGATGAAGTCAAAAACGATGCTCAGGCTATAATTGATAAGGCCAAGAACGGCTACAAAGATCCTTCAACTGGAAAAGATGTTCCTGGTATTTCAAATATTATTGACCAAGCAGATCTTGCCGGAGCCAAAACCCAGGCAGAAGGCCATTTGAAAGACAAGCAGAATCAGGCTCATGATATTATTAATAAGTCGCAGTTAACTGATTCTGAAAAGAAGGAAGCTATTAAGGCTATTGATGATGCTTATGATACTGAAAAAGCAAAAATTGAAGCTATTAAAGATGTTGACAATGTTCCAAAAGATAAAGATCACGTTGGAACTAGCATTGATCAGATTTGGCAAAATTCTTCTGAATGGGTTGTTAAAGATAAGCATGATGCTGTAAATGGCACTAATGGTTTGCAAAATGAATATGACAAATTAACTAGTGAGCAAAAAGCTAATCCAGATTATAAGGATCATATTAAAGATATAACTGATGCTCTAGCCAGCATCAATAAGGCTGACAATATTCCGGATATCAGTTCTGCCTACGATAAAGGCATTACAGCTTTGAATAAACTTAAAGCTAAGGAAGAAATTAAAAATGCTGCTGACAAGGCAAAAACTGAGATTAAGAATAATAAAGATTTAGATGATACAAAGAAGCAAGAACTTATTAATAATGTTGATCAGCACGTTACAGATAGCAACACAGCAGTTGATCAAGTTAATGCACCTAGTGATGATCCTGCTGGTAAGAAGACTAATATTGATAAGGTAGTTGACACGGCTAAAGACGATATCCAAGTTGAGATTAATAAGGCAAATCAAATCAGCAAAGACAAGGCTGATGAGGAGATTGCTGATAAAGCAAAAGAGGCTATCGATAAGATTCATAAAGAATTTGGAGAAGATGCTGATACTTCTTCAATCCAAAATGCTTTTGATAAAAACAAACACACTGAAGGCAATTCTTATGATGAGATTCAAAAGAATAAACTGGAAGCGGAAAAGGAAATTGCCAAAGGTGCGGTTGATGATGCTGCTAATAATGCTAAAAAGGATGTTGACAATAATAAGGGCAAGCACCAAGATGGTACTGATTTAACTGACGGTGAAAAACAAAAGGTTAAGGATGAGATCGACCGTCAAAAAGATAATGCCAAAGATAAAATTGATCAATCAAATAGTAGTGATGATATAGACAAGCACCGTGATGACGGGATAGATACTATTCATCAAGACAGTTCTGATCCGGCAACAATCGATAAGGTTATTCAAAGCGGAAATAATAACGGTGGTGGTTCAGGTACTGGCGGTGGTTCTGCAGTAACTCCTGTAACTGATCCAAATAAGAAACCTGACGATAATGCCAACAACAATAAAGATGACGGTAAGAATAATGGTTCAGATGTTGATTTAAACAATTCTTCTGCAGTCGAATTGCTGCATAATGCCTACCTGTACGACGAAACAGGCAAACGGGCTAACCGGATTACTCTAGGTGTTGGTTCAATCCTGACTATCTACGGCACTAAGACGATAAATGGTAAAGAATACTACGTCTTAGTTGATCAAGGTGCCAAGAATAAGATGTACTATGTAGCTGTAGGTAATGCACAGGCTACTAAGCAAAAATTGACTCACAATGCGTATGTTTATAACCAGCTGGGCAAGCGGGTTAAGAAGGCAGGCGTTTACAAGAAGGGTCAGACGCTGAATACTTACGGCGATGCCGTTAAGATCCGCGGTAAGAGATACTTTACTATTGGCAAGAACCGTTTTGTCAAAGCAGCAAATGTTAAGTTGATAACTGTTGCAAAATCAGCAAATGAAGAAGTTGTACCAACAAATGTCAATACTGTTGAGAAACCTGTTGCAATAGTTGCTAAGAGCTTAAAGCATAATGCTTACCTTTATAATGAAAGCGGCAAACGTGCGAATAAGCTGATCTTTACTGCAGGTTCCGTAGTTGAGACTACTGGCAAAAAGAAGATCAATGGTCGGACATACTATGCTTTACCTGATGGATTATATATAGCCAGTGGCAATATTGATGCCAAGAAGTTAAAGTTAAAGCATAATGCTTACACATACAACAAGTATGGTCATCGCGTAGGTAAGACAGTGCTGAAGAAACGTAAGTCAGTTAAAACTTATGGTAATTCAGTTAAAATTGGTCATAAAAAGTACTACACGTTAAGTAAAGGGAGGTTCGTTAAGAAAGCAAACTTTTAAATAACTAGAGTTTTAAAACATAAAGCTTAAATATCATGAAAGAAGTGTCACATTTGTGGCACTTCTTTTGTATCTGCGAATCAAAAATAAAAAAATCTTAATAAGGACTACAATTAGTTATTTTTAAAAGAGACGTGGTTTCCTCTTTTTCTGTAAAATCTAATTAAAAAGTGTATAAGTCAAACAGACAAAAATGATATAAACAAGTCAGAAAAAATTATGTTTACCTAATTAATCGTGTTAAATAAATCACAAATATATTCATGTATACACAGCAAAACATTATTTTGTATATTATATATGAATATTATTTCTTAACTAAATTGAGCTTATAAATCATATATAAAGTGTGTAAAATAAAATGTAATTATTGTTATTTTAATCAAAAATATGTTTATAAAACTGCATTAAATCATAAAATATAGTTATTTAATAAACCAAAACTTTAAATTTAATTACCTATTTTAGTGCATAATAATGTTACTAAATTGACAGTAAAAATAATAGGACTTAAAATTAATATGTAATCATAATTTTGAGAAAGGATTATTATGCTAGGTAAAAATAATAATAAGGAAAGAATACGTAAAATGGAAATGCAGGCAAAGCAAGACCACTTCTCAATTCGTAAATTGACAATTGGTGCTGCTTCTGTCTTGCTTGGTTTTACTTTCTTTGGCTTAAGCAATCAAACAGTTAAAGCTGATACAGTTGATCCGGCAAATGAAGAAGTAAATTCTCAAAAAAATGAGAATGAAACAACTAAAACAGAACAAACAAAGGGTACCTCAAAAACTGTAACTACAGAAAAGCAGTCAAGTCAAGATAATACAAAGCACGATTTAAGCACTTTTTCTGGTTTAAGTTCGTTTTTAAAAGATAGTGACTCAAAAGCTAGTCACAGTTTTTCAACTGGTCAGGAAAAATCAGAAAAGACAACCTCTGAGCCAACAAATAGTTCGGAACAACAGTCTAGTCAGGATCAACAAGCCAATGATGTTTCATCTCCTAAAGGAGATACAACAAAGCCTGTTGATTCAACTGCTGTAGTAGATGAAGATTCAAATGCTGCTGAAAACACAGAAATAAATACTAGGGATGCTAGTGTAGCACAGGTCCATACCTTTACTGAACTTATAGCTGCATTTCAGAACGAATCTATTTCAGAAATTGACGTCATGAACGATATTACTGATGGACCAGAGAATGGATCACAAGCATACTACTTCTATGGCAGGAAAATGCTGATTAAATCCGCCGGTAATGGTAATACCAGATTCAAGGTGGATTTGAAAGGTAACCACCTCCAATTAAATAGTGGCAGTACGCAGGATTTAGATATAATTTACGATAACCTTGATTTATGGAGTGCCGATATCTGGGGCGTCATCATGACTGATGATTACAACAAGGACGGGCATTTTTCAAAAATAAAGTTTAATAATGTTAATTTCCATGGTTCGCAAATGGTTCACTGTGGTAACAATACTAAAATTTACTTTTCGGGAACTAACTATGGTGAAGTGACGCATACACCATATCCTGGCATTACAATATCAAGTGGTGATGTTCAACAACTATTTGAATTTACAGGTTCAAACAACTCAATTGATTTTAGCGGTACTTTTACCGGTAAAACCGTCGGTGGTAACGTATTAGAAATGGCTGGGAGCAACAATGTTGTTAATATTGCCAAGGATGCCAAGGTAACACTTGCTCCTCGAATCTATGTTCCTAATAATAACTTAGGCTCTAACGCTGCTGAACATACTGGGCTTCCTTTGGCCATCGCCATGTTAGGTAATAATGAAGCCGTCAACGTTGATGGTGAGCTGAATATTATTACTGGTAGCGATCACTATAGTGGCACAAATGACAACGATCAATCCAGTGCAATCCTGATCAATGATGGCAACTCTGTTTTTAATATTAATAGTGATGCGAAAGTCAATATTACTACTAACGGTGATATAGCCAATAACTGGGGCAATAGAAACCTGATTTATGATGGTGGTAATTTTAATATTTTGCAGCGAGGATCGTTAAACATTAACGGTTCAAATATGGGCGACTATTCTGGCACCTTGGTTTTAATTAAGGGTACGGCAAATATTGAAAATGGTGGCTTTAATATTGTTCTCGGTCAACCAGATTCAAGTGGCAAATATGTAAACGGTGGTAATGGTCAAATACTTTTGGTAGATGTGCAAGGCGGAAAGTTATTTGTTAATAATCCTACCTCCTTAATTTTAAATGCTCAAGGTAATACTAATCCTAATACCAGTATTATTGGCACAATGCCGATTACCTTAACAAATGTTCGGCAACAGTTTGATTTGAGCTCAACGCAAACTGGGGTTGGTAAAGTAACATTGCCACCATTTCACGTTTTAACTGTCAGAAAAACTGATAATACAATTGCAGTTGATAATATTGAGTTGCTTAATGGTCAAGAAAAGCTAACTGCAGATAGATTGGCAGAAATTAAAGCCCAAGCGGCTAAAGCTAATATCTCATTTGACAAGTTACCAGCAGATGTCCAAAACTCGCTAGCTGACGGCATTAAAAACGGTTGGACTTACGATCAAATCTTTTCGGATATTATTCAAAAAGCTTTCAATAATAGTAATAATTTTGGCTATAACAACATTAGTTTCATTCCGGCCAATCCAAGCGGCTTTTTGGATATTGATCCTGGTAAGGTACAGATAAGTAGAAATTCTGATGGTTCACAAACAATTTCCGGTGAACCAGGCAGCGTAATTAATTATAATTCTACTGTTGATGGTCCGGATTCAGATCCAGAAAGTTTGAAAAACCCATTTAGTTTGATTCTCCCAGTTGCGACTAAAGCATATATTATTGCTAATTTAATCGATAGTATGGGAGTAAAAACTGCGTGGACACCAAAGGATCAAAATGGCAAGAATTTAATTGACAACCCATATTCGCAAACAAAAGACACCATAAGAGATTCAAGCAACAGTTCTTTGAGCCCTTTACCAACACAATTTGCAGCAATTGTAAATGATGATGGTTCATTTAGTTTTACTATTCCAGCCGATCAAACGATTAAGTTTGATAAAGGTTACTCTGTAGAATTAACTCCAGATGCAAACTTTGTTAGCTACGATCCGTCTAGTGTAGCTGCAGGACGTCGCCCAATAATTAAAAACTTGGATATTCTAACTTTATCAGATGCTCAAGATCAAGCTGCTAAGGCAATTACTGACGCAATTAGTGATGCGAAAATTCATAGACCTAACAACCTATCTGAAGCTCAAGTTAAAGACTTTAATGAACAGTTAGATAAAGTTGCGTCTGCTGCATCCAAAACAATTGATACTAATAACGAAAAAACTTCAGTCTATGCTTCAAGTGCAAACACTTTAACAGAGATTAATAATCGTAAGAATGCTGCCCTTGATGCAATTAAGAATATCGTAAGTCAGGCGCAAAATTCTTCAACTATCGAGTCGTCTCGCGATAGCGCAATAACGAATTTAAATAATGAAGCCACATTGCAGTCAAAGAGATTCCCTACAATGGTAGATGCAATTAATGCTGCACGTGATAAAGCTATAAATACTGTGAAAGCTTTTCAAACTGATAAAGGTATTTCAGAAGCAGAGAAGAATGGTATTAATGCAATTGATCAGGCAGCTTATGGCTATAAGGAGAGTATTGAAACTGATCTTAAACAAAAAATTGATCAAGTCTATGTCGATGCTTACAAGCTTTCAAGCGATCCTAACTTGAGTCAAGAAGAAAAGGACGAAGTGGTTAATTTACCTAAACGTCTGGCGCGCGCTCAGGCTATCGCTCAACCGGAAGGTGATATTGAAAAAGACCTTGATCAAGTATCAGTGGATGGACACCAAAAAGAAGCTCAAGGTATAATTGATCAAGTTAACAAAACAATTCAGGCCCTAAAAGACTTACAGGCTGTTGCTCAAGATGAAATTAAAAACCATGCCGATAAAACTGCAGAAATAAAAGATTCTTATAATCAAGCAGTTCACAACATTATCACTGGTGATGATCCTGATGGTTCTAAGGGTAAGGAGTCTATTAAGGATATAAATGCTGATCAAGAAGCAAGTAAAATTAATGCTGCAGCTGCGGCTGCCAAAAAGCGAGTACAGAATTCAGGCATTAGTTTAAATCAACAGACTCCTTTACTAGATGCAATTGATCAAGCAACTGAAGTTGCAACTGCTAAACCAGGAAGTTCTAAGTATGATGAGCAAAAGTCAATTTACGGAACATCTGATAACACTGCGATCAAACAAAGAGAAGCAGCTGCACAAACTATTTTTGATCAAAATGCAGCAAAGGCTGAGATTTTGGGTTATGCGAGTGCTAATGAAAATTCGTTAGGGATTTCTTCAAACTCTGATATCGAGAAAACAGTAAATGATGGTTTGACCAATATTGATCAAGCCAGCGATTCTGCTGCTGTTTCAACAACCGAGGAGTCAACTAAGCGATCAATTTTAAGACAGCTTTCTAAGATTAAACTTGCTAAAGCTGAAAGCGATATCGAAACCCAACTGCGTAGTTTACCAGGTTTGTCAGCAAATGATATTGACGATAGCGTGGCGGCTGCACAGAAGTTACTTAACAATTTAACAACTCCTCTTGGTTATAACCAGCGCATTGACCAAGCAGATAGTTTAACTGCAATTGATTCAGCGCGTAATGATGGTATTGCTGCCTTGAACAACTTACTGGCTTCAGCTAAAGCTAAAGGTGAGCGTAACAATTCCTTGGCTGATTCTATCAAGCAGATTAGACAAGAGCAAACTAATGCTGATCAACAAATTGACCAGACAAGCAATCTGACTGCTGAACAAAAGAAAGCATATCATGATCAAATAAGCAAGGTAGTTACTGACAGTATAGATACTTTAAACAAGGTCGATAGTTCTAAAATCGCTGAAACTGTAACTAACGCTAAAAACAGTATAGATAATATTGTAAGCGATGCACAGGGTACTGCCAATAAGGAGGTAGAAGAAGCTAGAACCAATGCAGCTCAAGACATTGATACAGCTGTTAATGATGCAAAAGCTAAAATTGAAAGCATTGATGATAGTCAACTCAGTCCTTCAAATAAGAAGTATTATGAAGACCAAATTGATCAAGATGCCCAGGCTGCAAAGGCTAAAATTGCTTCGTCTCAAAATGTTTCTGATATCACTTCGGCAAAGCAAGAAGGTCAAAACAATATTCTTAAAGATTTAGGTGCTGCTCAAATCACAGCCACTAAGGCTCAGGCAATAAGTAAATTGCAACAGGCCAAGGCTAATGCTAAAGATGTTCTTGCAAATGCGCAAAAGAATGAACAGCTTGATCCGGCAACAGTACAAGCTAAACGAGATCAAATCGATGACGGTTATGATCAAGCAATCCAAGCTATTAATAATGACCATACAGTAACCGATATTAACACTGATGCGCAGAAGGGAATTGATGCTATTAATTCTGTTATTAATTCTCTTTCGCCTGATCTCGAGGCTCAGGCTTTAACGAAACAGCGTCAAGCTGCAATCGAAAAATTAAGAGATGTGCGCGATTCTGTAAATAGTCAGATTACTAATGATCCTAATTTGGGCGTAACCGAAAAGAATGACTACTATAATCAGATTACCAATGCCTTCAATCAGGCTCAAACTGCCATTCAAGGTGCAAATAAAGATGATATAGATGCAGCATTAACTAAAGGTAAAAATGATTTAGCAAACATTCAAACTGCAGCAAACTTGCAGTCTGCAAAAGATCAGGCTTTAGCAGCTTTAATGGATGAGCGTAATAAAGTAAAAGAACAAATTGGCAATATGGATCAGATTACCAGTGCCAACAAAGCAGATTTACGTGCAAAAGTGGATGCTATATATAATATCGGTGTTAATGGAATTAATAATAAAACCACCACTACTAACGGGCAACTTAATGAAATCGTTCAAAGCGGTAAGTCATTAATTGATAATGTGATTAGTGATGTAAATGTTAACAAGATTCTCAATAAGCAAAAGCTTGATGATTATGCTCAAAAGGCGATTGACCGAATTAATAATTCGTCGGATATTACCAATGATGCCAAGAACACAACGATTAGTAACATTACATCCGCACGTGATAATGCAAAATCAGCAGTTGATTCTACAGCTGCCATTTCCGATGCTAATACAGCTGAGAAAAAGGGCGAATCAGATATTGACGCTGCAGAAGCTGCAGGTAATGGTTTTAATACATCTAAAACTGACATTAAGAATAGTATTGCCAATGCTGCCAGCAGTGCCAATAATCGCTTAAGTGACATTTTTAGCAAATTATCGACAGACCAAAGAAATGAAGTAAAAGATAAATTTAATGATGCAATTAATCAACTTGGTACAATCCCAACAGATGCAAACAGTAAAATTGACGCTGCCACAAATAAAGAGCAACTAACCGGTATTTATCAAGATGCATTAAATAAAATTAATAACATTGAATCTGCTGCCAAGTTAGCTAGTGATAAAGTTGTTGCCACCGATTTGATTAAAAATACAGCATACGCGGCTCGAGCTAAACTAAATGATTCACGAGACCAAAATGCAGTTTTTGCAGTGGCTGATTTAGGCATTAAAGATATTGGCGCGGCTAATGATAGCGCTACAGTTGAGAAAATCAAAAATAATACCTTACAGGGAATTAGTAACGTAGTTACTAATGCAAGTAAGAGTGATGCAGATGATATCCGTAACCAAAGAGATCAAGCAATTAAAGAACTTGATAAAGCTCTTGGAAAAGGCTCAAGTGATACCGGTGTTCTACCAGAAATAAATGGTTTAAGTGATTTAACCTCTGATCAGCTGGCTAAGTTTAAACAGCAAGCACAAGATGCTTATGATCATGCGGTTGCAAACGTTAGTGGCGCTCTATCTGAAAATATTGATACAGAAAAGAATACCGGTCTAAGCAATATTTACCAGGCTTTGGCTGATGCTAAACTGCAGGCAGCTAAAAATAAGGCAAAATCTGCTTTAGATGATAAAGCCCAAACTTCAATTGATGGTGATGCTAAAGATAAATCTACAATTGAGAGCGAGCGGGATAAGGCCAAAGAGAATATTGATAAAGCTCAAAATGAAGATGATGTGCAAAAGGCTCAAGATGAGGGTAATAAAGCAATTGAAGCAATTGTTGATACAGCAAATGATGAAAAAATCACTAATGCTAAGACTTCTGCTAAAAATGATTTTGATAATTCAACTAATAAATTACAACAGCAAATTGATCAAGACTTAGCTGATAAGAAATTAGGTCAAGACCAATATAATGATTTGAAGAATAAAATTGATCAAATTCGCCAGTCTGGTGAAACCAGAATTAATTCTGCTACCACTCAGGATCAATTAGCTGATGTTAAAGGTCAGAATAATGCTGATTTGAATAAAGTTAATAATGAAATTGTCAAGGCAGAATCTGTTAATAATGCCTTAACTAAGTTGCAAGATGCAGTTAACAAGGCAAACGAAGCTGCAGATAAGATTGCTAAAGATAATCCTAGTTTGGCAGATCAGATGAGAGATCGCATTAAGTCAGAACGTGATAAAGCTGCTCAAAATATTCAAGCTGTTCAAAACAATGCGACTGATGCAAATAGTGCAATGAATCAAGCAGCACAAGCTGGTAGTGATGCAATTACTGGTTTAACCCAGAGATTCGAAGAAAAGAACAAACAAATTAATACTCTGAAAGATTATGCTGAAGCTGCTAAGGCAAAATTGCCAAGTTCAGGACTTGATCCAACAGAAATAAGCCAAAATGAAGCTGCAATAAATGACGCAATGCAAAAAGCTGTTAGCGACTTATATGGTGCCGATGATAATGCAGACTTAGGTCAAGTTGAAAAAGCTGGAGAAGCTGCTATAGATGAAGCAGGTATTCCAGCCAATTTACTAAGTGAAAAGAATAAGCAAATTGCGGCTATTGATAAGTATGTCAAAGATAAGGGCAGTATTAGCCAAGTTGCTAGCGATTTAACTGATCAGCAAAAGGCGGATTTACAGGATCAACTTAATCAGTTAGTTCAAAAGACCAAGGATGAAATTAGTAAACTTGCTTTACCAAGCAGTCCGACAATAACAGATCTCGAAAATGCTAAACAAAAATTGCAAAACATTGAAAAGGGGCTCGATAGCGAAGAACACCCAATCAATTTAGGTGAAACTGGAATTAACCAGCTTTACCAAACTGCCCAAGATAAAGAAAAAATATATCAAATTAAGCAAAATGCTATTAATAATCTTCTTGAGCAAAAAGCAGAAGCTGATAAAAAGCTTGAAGATTCTGGTTTAGTAAACTCCGATTTACAAAAGCAAAAGCAGAAGATTCAAGATATTTACGATCAAAGCAAGGCAAAGATTAACGCAGTTCCAACAACAGATAAGAATGGAAATGATCGTTCTACTGATGACATCAAAAAGGACGTTGATCAGATTGTCAACAATGCAACTCAAGGATATTCTGATAGCGATTCTGGCAGTCACGTTCCTGGATTTACTGATGTTGAAAAAGATACTGATCTTGCTGCTGCCAAAGCAAGGGCAGAGGATATTTTACAAAGAAAATATGCAACAACTCACAACATTATTGGGTTATCTCAACTAACTGCCGATCAAAAGAAAGCATTAAACAAGATAGTTGATGACCTATATGCAAATGAAAAAGCAAGCATAGAGCAGCAAACTGATATTAACAAAATTCCGACTGACGAAAATCAAATTGGTACTAAGCTAACTGATACTTATCAAAATACTTCTGAATGGTTTGATTATAACCAAGCTAATGCCTTAAAGGGTGCTGGAAATGAAATAACAGGCCTGGAAGCTGGATACAATGGCTTAACTGAAGAACAAAAAGCCAATCCTGATTATCAAAGGAATATTCAAGCTATCCAGGATGCAATTGATGCAATTAAACATTCAACAAATATTGGCTCTACAACCCAATCGTATAGCAAAGGAATCAATGCTTATAATGAGCTAATGGCCAAAGAACAAGTTAATGATATGTTTAATAAAGCAAAGGACACGCTTAATGATATAGATAGTCTACTTCCTGAGGATAGAGATCATTTCAAAAATAGACTTGATGGCATACACGGAAGTATCAACACTGTGCTTACTCAGGATGCTCAAGCTGATGCATCTTATGAAAATATTGCCAATCAGATGAACCATGATATTGACATGACAAGACAAGCAATTGATCAGTTAATGCAGCAAGCATTGTACACAGTTAAGAGTTCTGCCAATAGGGATATTGAGGCTGAATACAAAGGTGCAGTTGCTCAGAACCAAAAATACTTTGGTGATTCTGCATGGATTTATTCAACTAACAGTGAGCATGACAAATATAAATATATATCTGGTAATTCTTACGATGAAGTTTCGAATAATAGACTAACTGGAATACGGGAAATTGCCAAAGCGGCTGTTTCTGATGCTGCTACTAATGCTAAAAAGAAAATTGATAATAACAAAGTAAAGCATGAGAATGGTGATAATTATACTAATGATGAAAAAGCTGTGATTAAGACTGAAATCGACCGCATTTTAGCTGATGCTCAGGAAAAAATTAATCAAAATAATACTCTAACTGATATTGACGGCAAGCGTGACGATGGTATTGAGACGATTAATAAGGCTTCATCGGATTCAACTGTCATTGATAAAATTATTAAAGATAGTGCCAACAATAACAACAATGGCAATAATAACTCTAACAACGATGGAGGCAATTCTACTTCTAACAGTAATGGTAATACGACTTCCAATCCTGTAAATCCACCTAAGCAGCCAACTACTGATAAAGAAAATGGAACAAATGGTGCGCCAAATGACTTAGGTGAAAGCACTAATGTGACTTTAATGCACAATGCTTATCTTTATGACGAAGATGGTAAACGCGCAAACAAGGTTACTTTAGGAGCTGGCTCTACAGTTATCACTTATGGTACCAAGACAATTAATGGTAAAGAATACTACGTTCTAGTTGATCAAGGTGCCAACAATAAGAAATATTATGTTGCTGCAACTAATGGTCAAGCTACTACCCAAAAAGTTAAGCATAATTCTTATGTATATAATCAAGTGGGTAAGAGAGTTAAGAAGTCTGGAGTGTTCAAGAAAGGTAAAACAGTTAACACTTACGGCGCAGCAGTCAAAATTCGCGGTAAGAAATATTTTACTATTGGTAAAAACCGCTATATCAAAGCTGCTAACGTTGCACCAGTCACGGCAGCCCAAACTGCTAAGGAAGAAGTGACAGCAACAAGTAGCAATACTACTACTCCAGCAACTACCACTGTAGTTAAAAAGTTAATGCACAATGCTTATCTCTATGATGAAAACGGCAAACGTGCCAACAAGTTAATCATTAATTCTGGTTCAGAAATAGAAACTACTGGCAAAAAGACGGTTAATAGCAAAACATATTATGCCTTAGCAGATGGTCTACTGATAGATAGTGGCAATGTTGACGCTAAGAAATTAAAACTGAAACATAATGCTTATATCTATAGCAAGTATGGTCATCGTTTAGGTAAAAAAGTTTTGAAGAAACATAAAGTTGTAAAAACTTATGGTAATCCAGTTAAAATCGGTCATAAGAAATTTTATGTTGTAGCTAATGGTAAATATGTGAAGAAGGCAAACTTTTAGGCAATTAATCTTTAAGATTGACTAGTTGCTAAAACCCCAAAATACTCCAAATTTAAGGTAAATTTGGGGTATTTTTGCGTCTGGACTTTTTATTAAAACACTATTCTTAATTACTGCTAAAAATAGGTTCGCTGCTTTAAGCTGCTAGTTGCTTTAACCTAAATAATTGGATATTACAGCGCTTTGCTTTCTGGCCGTAATTCCAGACGAGTAATTTTAGTTTAATAGCAGGAAAAGTAAATGAATAGCCACTGAAATTTTAAAAGAAAGTCTTAGCTATTAAGTATGTGGCTGTTTATTTGCCATAGTTTTAATGCCGGCAAAATGATCATAACAAAAGAAGTTATTTCAGTTTATTTAAATGATATTACTCCCAAATTTTGGCTAGATTTGGGAGTATTTTTGTGGGCAAAAATTTACTACTAATTTAAATAACATAGTTAAAAATAATAAATAAATAAGTTATAACTAAAAATAATTTGTATGTGTTATTTAATATACGAAAACATACTAGATAAATTTGTATCACAAATGTAATAAAAAACATTTTTAAACTAATTTGCAAAATAGTTTTTCCTTTAATCACTTTTAGTTATTTTTATTTAATTGGCTTAAATAGCAGTAAAATAGTAACTAATAAAAATAATAAAGTTATTTTTAATCAGAATTAACAATTTTTAAAAATAACGGTTATTTATAGCTTAACATCTATTGCTAAATACTATATTGACAATGAATAACGCTAGTTATAAAATTCAAAGTGTATTTTTAATTCAAGGAAGGACAACTTATGTTAGGGAAAAATAACTTTAAAGAACGACTAAGAAAAATGGAAATGCAACAAAAGCAAGACCGCTTTTCAATTCGCAAATTGACGATCGGTGCCGCTTCTGTTTTGTTAGGATTCACTTTTCTGGGTTTGGGTAGTCAAACGGTTAAAGCCGATACTGATCCATCAACCCAACAAGTCGATAGAAAAACTGAAACTAAGTCATCCGAGTCTGATTTGAGTGAAGCTGCAAAAGAAAATAATAAGGCTGCTTCTCAATCAACTCAGGATGATAGACAAACCAAAAAGACCGAAAAAGAGCCAAAATTATCTACTTTTTCAGGCTTATCTTCATTTTTGAAGAGTAGTGATGAAGACTCGAAATCTGTCAGCAAGACAAAAACCACAAAAGAGCAGACAAAGAAAGATAGTAAAGAATCCGATCAATCTACTGCTGTTAAGCAGCCAGATACTGAGGCAAATGATGCAAATGCAGTCACACCGGGAAAAACTGATTCAACTGGTAAAGACACTAACACTGATATTACCTCAGGAGACAACACAGCCAGTGATGGCAAATTGCCAGAAGATTCACAGGCAAATGTGATTAAGCCGGGTGATGATACTAGCAATAATGATGAGCAAAATAACAGCACGGATAAAATTGCGCCTGCTAAAAATAAAAATCCATTAGTCAAGGATGCTGGCGATGGTTTTTCTTATCAGGTTTATAACTGGAAAGATTTTCAAGATGCGCTTAACAATATAAATATCACTGAAATTATTTTAATGAATGATGTTAGCGCAGATCCTAATAATGGCAATAATAGATTTAATGTTCCTGGGCGTACTCTCTTAATTAGATCAAACGGAGATGCCAAATATAAACTTGATTTCACTGGCTATTCACCTAGACAAAGCCGTGGTACAAATGCAGATATTACTTATCAAAGTCTTAATATGCGCAGTGGGGACTATTACGGTGTTTGGGATACCGAATATGTAAGTGATAATTATCATGCCAACATTATGTTTAAGGATTGCTCGTTTGAAGGGTCGCAATTAATCTATGCTGGTAGCAATACTCATATCTTTTTTACCGGAAATAATGACGTTCATACTGCAAAATGGCCCAACCATACTGATCAACAAATGTTTGAGTTTACTAATGGAAATGAAAATGACAGCATAGAATTCTTGGATGGTGAATTTGTCGGTTCAACGTACGGTGGCACTATAATCGAAATGAAGAGTAAGACTAACACTGTTAAAATTAACAGAGGTGCAACCGTAACACTTAATCCCGTGCAAGACTTTGATGAAAACAGAAGCACTGGTGAGGGGGGGAAACCTTTTAGCGCCATTTACATGGAAAGCGGCGGAATTGTTCAAGTTGGTGGCGTCTTGAATATTAATATTGGCCTAAATAAAGTGAGACCTTATAAGGGCACAAGAGATGCCGGTAAAGCCAGGGCTGTTTATTTAAAAGATTCGGGTTCAACATTTAACATTTTACAGAATGGCCAAGTCAATATTAATACGAATGGTAATATTACTGATGCTGCTTCAGGAAATCTATTTTATGATAACGGTAATTTGAACATTAGTCCTAATGGCGAATTAAATATTCTGGGTAGTAACATGGGTGATTACTCAGGCACACTAGTTTATGTTACTGGCTCTGCTGATGTTGAAAATGGTGCCTTTAATATCAGATTAGGCGATGAACCGGGCACAGAAGCTATTAAACTACTTGATGTTCAAGGTGGAACTTTAAAAATTAACAACCCGACATCATTTATTTTGGATTCTCATAATAATCAAAACACTGCAACCAGCATTATTGGCAATAACAAGATCACAATTACTAATGTGCGCCAGCAGCTGCAAACTAACTCTGGCAGCAGATTCACATTGCCGCCTTTGCATGTTTTACAACTGCAGAAATCAGCGAAGGGTATTTCTGTAAATACTATCGAAATGCTTGATGGCAATAAGACTTTGACTCAAGAGCAGTTAGATGAAATTAAGAACGATCCTGCCATTAAAGATATTATTAACGACAGAAAATTTGGTTCTTTCTTAACTGCTGCTGAAGCTGCTGTTAAGAATCCAGAATCTAATAGATTAGATGATATTATCAAAAATGCTTTAGAAAATGCTCTCAGCAGTTCAGATTCTGACAGCTATAATAACGTGACCTTTGTTCCTGCTAACCCAAGTGGATTCTTGGATATTGATGATGATAATTTACAAGTTATCAAGAATAACGATGGTTCTAGGACTATCAAAGGCAAAGTTAAGAACTACACCGAAGCAGAAGATGGTCCAAGTATTGATAATGCCTTTTATAAGTACTTCCCTAAGGGTACTAAGGGTTATGTAATTATTAGATACATTAGCAGCAATGCTAAATATAACCAGGTTATTCAGGAAGATAAAAATCTGAAGCCTTATGCCAATACTAATGATACATACCGTGGCAATATTATTGACCGGGTTCCGGAACTGCCTAAGGTCTTTACTTCAGCAATTAACCCAGACGGTACTTTTGCAGTAACAATACCTGCTGATATTACCCTAAATATGAATAAGGGTGATAAAGTTGAAATAACACCTAACGCCAATTTCGTTGAATACAGTCCAGAAGTTGTCGCAGTAGGTTCTCGTCCGATAGTTAAGAGTATAGATATCCTTACTTTATCAGAAGCTCAAGACGACGCTGCTACTACGATTAGAAACGCGGTAAAAGATGCCGAAAGCAAGAAGCCAACTAATTTAAAAGAAAGCCAATCACAGGCCTTTGAAGATGAACTGGCTAAAGCACTGGCAATGGCAGATTCAGTCACTGAATCTAATAAAGACACAACAGTTTATGGTGCAGATACAATTGCTGAAGTCAACAGACGTAGAGGAGCGGCTCTTGATCTTGTGAATAAAGCTTTGCAAATTGCTAATGAAGAATCAGCAGAGCAAGATAAATTAGCTTCAGCCAAAGAAGCTGCTAAACAAGCACTTGAAAATGAACTTAATGGTAACGGTACTTCTGGGATGCCGGGTGTAGTTAACCAAATTGCTGATTTAGCAAACAGTGGTTTAACTCAGGACAACGTTAAGATATATCAAGATCAGGCTCAAAAAGCATACGATGCCGCAAAGAAAGCTATTGATGACTGTGAAAGTTTTGATGAAATCACTAAAGCGCAAGCTAAGGGTGTAGCAGACATTGATCAAGCTTTGACAGATGCTAAAACACAACAACTTATTGATAAAGCTGCAAGTGACTTAAAGACTGCTAAAGAAGACGCTTTGAAAGAATTAGCAGCTGAAAAGGCAACTGTTGAAGATAACATCGCTAATTTAAAGAATATCAGTACTGAAGCTAAAACTGCATTTAATAAGGAAGTTGAAGCTTACTATCAAGACGCTGTTGACAAAGTTAATAACCCGTCACCAGCAAGCGTTGAACAAGTAGACATTGAGAAGAACACTGGGATTATAAACATTGACAGTGTTTGGAACAAAGCTGCAGCACTGGATAAGGAAATTGTTTTTGACCAGAAAAAACTTGATGAATACGCCCAAGCTGCAGCAGACCGCATCAATAAGACGGACATGTCTGAGGAAGACAAGCAAAAAGCAGTAACCGATATTAACAAGGCGCGTGATGAGGCCAAGATAAATGTAGGCAAACAATTAACGGCTGAAGATGCAGATAAGGTTGCAGATGATGGCGAAAAGGCGATAAAAGCAGTTGAAGACAACGCAAATGCAGCCAACATTGAAGCTATTAAAACTTCTAACATTGCTAACGTTAATGCTGCTGCTGATAGCGCAATTGACCGTGTGAATAAAGCTTATAATAGTTTGACAGAAGCTGGTCAGCAGGAAAAAGCTGCTGCCGATAAAGCGGCTGCAATTTCAGCTATTAATCAGGCTAAAGCCGCAGCCACCGAAACGATTAACGCTGCTACAACCAAAGATGCAATCATCAATGCCTTTAATGCTGTTAAAGACAAGTTTGACAATGCGGCAACTACAGCTGAAGTTGCTTTTGCCAAAATAGCAGCTGTTGATGCCGTCAAAAAAGAAGCAGACAGTGTCAAGCCGAATTTAA
The DNA here is from genome assembly GCA_946482465.1 of uncultured Lactobacillus sp. Taxonomy (GTDB): domain Bacteria; phylum Bacillota; class Bacilli; order Lactobacillales; family Lactobacillaceae; genus Lactobacillus. The sequence goes on along the minus strand of CAMLRL010000001.1, from coordinate 87,491 downwards.
GTGCAGCTGATCAACAGACAGTTGATGGTATCGTAGCAAAAGCTAATAGCGATTTCCAAAAAGCGACAACAGTCGACAAGGTCAACAGCATCAAAGATCAGGCAATTAAAGATATTGCTAATGTTAAAACTACTGCTGATGTAGTTAAGGAAGCTGAGATCAAGGCTAACAAGGATACGCAGACTGCTAATATCGATACGGCAGCCACAGCAGCCAAGAAACGGATAACTGATGCTTACAATAAGTTGTCACAGGCTAACCAAACTAGTTACCAAGAATCGTTACAGAAAGCTTTAGATGATATTGACCAAGCTGCAAAAACTGCTAAAAATAATATTCAGAGTGCCCAAAATGTGGCAGACATTATAACTGCAGCAGAAAAAGGTACACAAGCAATTGCTGCTATTGAGACTAAGACAGAAGTAACATTTGCCCAAGCCGATGCTAAAGAAGCAATTGCAAATGAAGCTGCTAAGGTTAAGCCGAATTTAAGTGCAGCTGATCAACAAACAGTTGATGGCATTGTGACTATAGCTAATGGCAAAATTGATGCGGCTACCGATATTCCAACAATTAATAATATTAAAAATCAGGCTATCAAAGATATTGATCAGGTCAAAACCACCGCTGATTCAAATTCAAAGGAAAAAGTTGAAAAGGCAAAAGAGCTGAATAGGACTAGTATTGATGATGCAGCTAAAGCAGCGGTTGCTCGCGTTGAGGCGGCTTATAAGAACTTAACACCTGCTGAACAGTCGGCTAATAAAGCTGCTTTTGACCAAGCTGTTACCGCCATTAAGAATGCCCAAACTACAGCTGAAGCCAAGATTGCAGCTGCGACTACTGAAACTGAAGTTGCTGCCGCAGCTAGTGAAGGTACAACAAACATTAATAAGCTGGCAGATGCAGCTGAATTAAACTTTGTCAAGATTACTGCTAACGACGCAGTACAAGCTGAAGCTGGAAAGGTAAAACCTAACCTCAAAGAAACAGCTGATCAAAATAAAGTAGATGAAATTGTTGACCAAGCAAAAGCCGACATTGGCGCTGCTGAGACCGTTGATAACGTAAACAGAATAAAAGAGAATGCAATCAAGGCAATTGACAACGTCAAAAGTAATGCAGAACAAACAATTCAAAAAGCACAAGAATTAAGCAAGGCAAGTGTTGATGCCCAAGCAGATGCCGCTAAGAAGCGGGTCAAAGATGCTTATGATAAGCTCACAGCTGATGAGCAAAAGACGACCGCAGTTCAAACTGCTTATAACGCAGCTAATAATGCCATTGATAAAGCTAAGACTGTAGCAGAGACTGCAATAGCTGCCGCACAAACTAATTCAGAAATCACAACAGCTGTTGATAATGCTAATAAAGCCTTTACACAAGCAGCTTCTGACGCCGAATTGGCCTTTGCCAAGGTGGCTGCGATAGATGCAGTTCAGAGTGAAGCGGACAAAGTCAAGCAAGGCTTAAAGCAAACAGTTGATCTTAATAAAGTAGATAGTATAGTAACCCAGGCTCAAACTGATTTGAACAATGCTGATAGTGTTACCAAAGTTGACTTCATTAAAGACCAGGCAATTAAAGATATTGATAATGTTAAAGCTACAGCTGATGCAGCTGTGGACAACTCCCAAACAGTCAATAAAGCTAATATTGATAAAGCGGCAGCTGAAGCAATTCAACGGGTTCAGAATGCATATAACGAGTTATCTGCGGCTGAACAAGAGCAGGCTAAGTCAGAATACAATAAAGCTGTCAGTGATATTAATGAGGCGAAGAATTCTGCGGATGCGGCAATCCAAGCAGCAAAGACAGTAGATGATGCGACAAATGCTGCTACAGCAGGAATTTCTGCAGTTAATGATATTGCCAACAAGGCAGAACTATCATTTGCAAAATTGGGAGCTAAAGCTGAGGTTAAAGCAGCCGCAGATGAAGTCACTAAAGGTCTTGATAATGAAAACCAGCAAAAGGTACAAGAGATAGTAACTACAGCAAATACTAACATTGACAAGGCTACTACTATAACTGACGTGGTTAAATTTAGGGACCAGGCTATCAATGATATTAAAGGTGTCAAAGCTGTAGCAGACGCCGTTCAAGAAGCACAGTTAAATGAAAACAAGAAAAACAACACCGCTAATGTTAATGAAGCTGCTGATGCTGCTAGAAAACGTGTCAATGATGCATATAGCAAGTTGAATGAATCTCAAAAGAATGCTAATCACCAGACTTACCAAAATGCCCTTGATGCGATTGATAATGCTGCAAATAGTGCAAATAACCAAATTACACTGGCACAGTCAAGTGATCAAATATCAGAAATAGTTAAAACTGCTAAGACTCAGTTTGATAATGCAGCAACAAAAGCGGAAGTAGCTTTTGCTAAAGTAACAGCTGTTGCAGATATTTTGAATGAAGCTAATAAGGTTAAACAAGACCTAAAAGCTGATGCTGATAAGAATCGGGTTGACAATATTGTTAACACTGCTACTACCAGTATTAATAGCACTAATACTGATACTGTAGCTAAAGTAACCAGTATTAGGGATCAGGCTATTAAAGATATCGACGCTGTTAGAGCGGAAGCTAATGGTGGTGAACAAGCCAGTCTGGAAGAAACTAAGAATAATCGGACTGGTGATGTTAACAAAGCAGCAGCAAACGCTAAGGCTCGGGTTGATACGGCTTACGGTCAGCTGACACCTGCTGAACAAGATGCAACAAAGCAGACTTATACTGATGCTCTTGCTGCTATTGAAAATACGCGCCTTAAAGCAAATAATGATATTGCCAGTGCTGAAAATAAGGATGCGGTAAGCGATATAGCAGCAGCTGCTGAGCAGGAACTTGATCAAGAAGCAACAAAAGCAGAGGTGGCATTTGCGAAAACAGCCGCTAAAGATGCGATTCAGGCTGAAGAGCAGAGTGCTATTGCCGATCTTAAAGGTCAAGACGATAAGACTTCTGTGCAGAACATCGCTAACAATGCTATTAAAGAAATTGACCAAAATTCGACAGATACTGTTGCCAAAGTAAACAGCATTAAAGATAGCGCAATTAGTGCCATTAAGGCTGTTAAAAACACGGCAAATGCAGTAGATCAAGCAATTGTTGAAGAAGCTCGCAAAGACAGTTCTGCGAATATTAACGAAGCGGCTGAAACAGCTAAGAAGAGAGTTGAAGCAGCATATAGTAAGCTGACGGGAACTGAACAAGCAGTTGCCAAACAGGCTCATGATGACGCCCTTAGCGCAATTGCAAGTGCACAAAAAGCTGCTAATGATGCAATTTCTTCATTAAATTCAAAAGCAGAAATTACTCAGGCAGCAAATGAGGGTATTAATAAGATTGATGCAGCAGCAAACGAAGCAGAAGTAGCTTTCGCCAAGGTAGCAGCTAAGGATGCAGTTCATGAAAAAGCCAAATCTGTCATAGATCAGTTAAATAAATCTGATGATAAGAAAAAAGTGCAGGAAATTTCTGATCAAGCAGATAAAGATATCGACGCAACTGGAGCAGATACTGTAGATAAGGTAAACAGCATTAGAGATAAAGCAATCAACGATATAAGTAATGTAAAAGCAACTGCTGATGACAATGAACAGAAAGAACTGGAGCAAACTAAGGAAAATAATAAGACTAGTGTTGATGATTTAGTTAAAGCTGCTAAAAAACGTGTTCAAGATGCTTATGACAAACTCGGAAAAGACGAAAAAGTTTTAGCTGCAAGTGATTACAATAAAGCCATGGCTGACATCACTCAAGCCCAAGCAACAGCAAATGATGCGATTAGTGCGGCTGCAAATGCGGATGCAATTGTTAAGGCGGTAAGTACTGCGTCTACTGCCTTTGATGCGGCAGCTACAACAGCTGAGGTGGCATTTGCTAGAGTGACAGCTAAGACTGCAATCCAAGCTGAAGCTGATAAAGTCAAAAAAGGTTTGAAGCAGGAAGTTGACCAAACAAAAGTCGATAATATAGTGTTACGAGCAGAAAATGATCTTGCTGCAGCTGTAAGCGTAGATAATGTAAATACTATTGCGGCTCAAGCTATTAAAGACATTGATGCCGTTAAAGATACTGCTGAGGAAAATGAGCAGAAGGATTTAGCTAAAGTTAAGGATGATTCTAAGCAGAGTATTGATCAAGCTGCCACAGCTGCAAAGCAAAGAATTAAGGATGCATATAATACTCTTAGTGCAGATGAACAGGCAGCAACTAAGACAGATTATGACAAGGCAATCCAAACCATTACCGATGCTCAAACTGCAGCTAAAGCTGCTATAGAAAAAGCAACAGATAAGGATGCCGTAAGTAAAGCTGTCGGAAACGCCGATCAGGCTTTCACCCAAGCAGAAACGGAAGCTAAATTAGCATTTGCCAAAGTAGCAGCTAAAGATACTGTTGATAAAGTGGCAAGTACTGTTAAGGGTAATTTGAGTAAGGATGCTGATAAGAAACAAGTAGATGTAATTTCAACTCAAGCTGATACTGCTATTGATAAAGCTACCGATATCACAACGGTCAATCAATTAAGAGATAAGGCAATTAGCGACATCAATGCTGTTAAAGCAACCGCCGAGGCAGTCGACAAAGCTACCTTGGAGCAAGCTAAGGATAATGGTAAGACCAATGTTAATGGTGCTGCTGCTGATGCTAAAAAACGGGTAGAAAATGCTTATAATAATCTTAATTCTGACCAAAAGAATGATAATTATCAAGCATACCAAAATGCTCTTACTGCAATTGACAATGCCGCCGATGCAGCAAATATCAAAATTGGTCAAGCCCAAACTGCTGACGAAATTAAAGGGGCAGTTGATGATGCTAAGACTAAGTTTAATGATATTGCAACCAAAGCTGAAGTAGCCTTTGCTAAGGTTATAGCTAAAGCTGCTGTTCAAAAGGAAGCAACAAAGGTTAAGAATGACCTGAAGTCTCAAGCTGATAAAAACAAGGTTGATGGTATTGTTAACCAAGCTAATATCCAGTTTAACGACAGTGATACAGACACAGTACAAGAGGTAAACAGTATTAGGGATAAAGCAATCGATGATATCGATGCTGTTAAAGACGCAGCTAACGGCAATGAACAAGCAAGCTTAGAAGAAACTAAGAATAATCAAAAGGGTAATATTAACAGTGCAGCAGACGCAGCTAAGGCCCGAGTAGAAAAAGCTTATAATGATCTGGAAAAAGTTCAACAACAAAAAACTAAGCAGGTTCATGATAATGCAATTACTGCAATTGAAAATGCACTTCAAAAAGCAATTGCCGATATTCAAAATGCTGAAACTAAAGATGCTGTGGTAGCCATAGCAGCAACAGCGGAGCAAAAATTTGATCAGGAAGCAACAAAAGCAGAGGTAGACTTCGCAAAAGTGGCAGCTAAAGATGTAGTTCACAAAGAAGCTGCTAACGCTCAAAGTCAGTTAAAGAACACTGCTGATAAGCAAAAGGTTCAAAATATTTCCGATCAAGCAGATACCGATTTTGATGATGTTGCAACAGATACGGTAGACAAAGTAAACAGCATCAAAGAAAATGCTATTAGTGCAATTAATGCTGTTAAAAATACTGCATCAGCAGTAGATGAGGCTTTGCTAGAGCAGGCTCGTAAAGACAGCACTCAGAACATCACTAATGCCGCAGAAGCTGCTAGGAAACAAGTTGAAGATGCTTATGAAAAACTAAGTTCAAGTCAAAAGGCAGCAACAAAACTTGACCATGATAATGCGCTTACCGCAATTGAAAATGCCCAAACTGCAGCCATTGATGCAGTCAATGCAGCAACAAGCAAAGATGCTATCACTTCAGCAGTTAATGATGGAGTTAACAAGATTAACGCAGCAGCAACTACCGCAGAGGTAGCTTTTGCAAAAACAGCCGCTAAAGATGCGGTTCAAGCTGAAGCTGCAAATGTGATTAAGAAGCTAAAAGACAAAAAAGATCAGGAAACAGTTCAGAAAATCGCTGACGATGCAGTAACAAATATTGACAATGCTTCAATTGATACAGTGCAAAAGGTCCATGACATCAGAGATAAAGCCATCAATGATATTGATAAGGTGAAGAATACTATTGAGACCGCTGAACAAGCTAAGTTAGAAGAAGCTAAGGATAACAGTCATGCAAGTGTTGATGAAGCTGCTGCAGCCGCTACAAAACGGGTTGAAGATGCATATAATAAGCTTAGTTCGCAGCAACAAACCATGACTGAAGCAGATCATGATGCAGCTATTACTGCAATTAAAAATGCACAAAAAGCAGCAAATGAAGCTATTGCGCAAGCAAAAGATAAGAGTGCAGTGGCTGGAGCTGTTTCAACTGCAAATACAGCCTTTGATCAGGCGGCCACTCAGGCTGAAGTAGCTTTTGCAAGGGTAGTTGCTAAAGAAGATATTAGAAATGAAGCAGATAAGATCGAAAATGGCTTGAGCCTTGAAAGTGATAGGACTAAAGTTGAAGGCATTGTCAACGAAGCTAATACACAGTTAAATACAGCTGATACAGTGCAAAAGGTCAATGATATTAGAGATCAAGCCATCAGTGATATTGATACTGTCAAGACAACTGCAGATCAAACTGCTGCTACTAAGCTTGATAATGACAAGAAAGATGCAATTACTGCTTTAACTAACAAACAAACTGAAGTTAAAAATGGCATCGATTCCCTGAAAAATGTCAGTGCTGAAAACAAGACCGCTCTAAAAGATAAAGTAGATCGCTTCTACCAAGATGCAGTTAACAAGATTAAAGATGTAGGTACAACTACTTCTGACCAAGTTAACAGTGCTAAACAAGAAGGCATCGATAACATGGGCAAAGTTCTTGAGGATGCAAAAGCTTTAGATACAGCTATTGCAAATGACCAAAAGAAATTAGATGATCATGCTTCTGCAGCAATTGACAAGATTAATAAGTCTGATTTATCTGACGCTGATAAAGAAAAGGCTATTGAATCAATCAATAAAGCTCGTGATGACGCTAAGGATACAGTTGGTTCACAGCCAACTGTCGAAAAGGCAGACGCAGCTGAAAAAGCTGGAGAAAGTGCAATTGATACAGCTGAAAAAACTGCTACAGATACAGATTTAGGAAATACTAAACTAACCGAAAAGACCAAAGTCGAGGCTGCAGCAGACAATGCTAAGAAACAACTTGACGATGACTATAATAAGCTGACTCTTGACCAGCAAAAGGAAGTTAAAGATAAGTATGACAAAGCTAAAGCAGATATTGATCAGGCTAAAGCTGATGCTGAAAAAGCAATAGATTCAGCTACTTCCAAACAAGATGTCAATAATGCTTCTGATAAGGCTAAGACTGACATTGACAAAGCTAAAAATGACGCTGAATTAGCCTTTAGTCAAGCTGCAGCTAAAGACGCAGTCAAAGCAGTTGCTGAAGATATCAAGAGTGGCTTAAATAAACAAGAGGATAAGAACAAGGTCGACGATCTTGTTACTCAAGCTAATAAAGATATTGACGCTGCAACTACAATTGATTCTGTAAATAGCATTCGTGACAAAGCGATTACTGCAATTAAGGGTATTAAGAATTCTGCAGATCAATCAGATAAAGATGACTTAGCTGCTATCAAGTCAATTAATAAAACAAATGTTGACCAGGCAGCAACTAAAGCTAAAAACCGTGTTGATGAAGCTTATAACAAGTTTAATGACACTCAAAAAGCAACTACTAAAGCTGATTATGACAATGCTTTAGCCGCTATTGAGGATGCTAAGAAAGCAGCCGAAACTAAGATAGACAGTGCTACTAATGCAGACGCGGTTGCAGCAGCAGTTGACAATGCTTCTAGACAATTTGATTCTGCAGCAGCAACAGCTGAACTAGCCTTCAGTAAAGTAGCTGCCAAAGATGAAGTCAATAAAGCAGCTTCTACAGCTAAGCCAAGCTTGAGTAAAGATAATCAGGATCGGGTAGATGAAATAGCAAAACAGGCAAGTGTTGATATTGATTCAGCTGAAACTGTTGCCAATGTTGCTAGAATTAAGCAAACCGCTATTGATAAAATTAATGCCTTAAAAGGTAATGATGAAAAAGACTTAGCTCAAGCTATCTCAAATTCCAAAGCAGAATTGAGCAAAAAGCATGATGATGCGGTAGCAAGACTGAAGGATAAGTTTGGTAATGATGCAGATACCACTGAAGTAGATAAAGCATTCAACTCGAATAAGGACATCACTGGAGCATCGGTTGATGAAGTTAAAGAGCACGAATTAGCAGCCGAAAGGGAATTGGCTAAAGGCGAAGTTCAAGATACTGGCACAAATGCTAAGAAGAAAGTTGATGAATTAAAGCACAAAGATGGTACTGACTATACCCAAGCTGAAAAAGATGCTATCAAGAACCAAATTGACCAAGACGTTCATCACGCTATTGATAAGAATGGTACTATTGATCAAGCAAGCGATTCAGCTGGTGTAGATAAAGCTCGTAAGGATGCAATTGACAAGATAATTGGTGAAACAATTCCTGACAGTCAGGAAGTTATCAACATCATAAATCAAGATAAAGAAGTTCTTAGTCAAAGACTTGCTAAGATTCGTGAAGCTGCTACTGCATATTTGAAGCAGAAGTTTGGTCCTGACACTGATGATAGTGCCATTCAGCAAAGTTATGAAGCTGCACTAGCAAAACTTAAAGCAAATCCTACAGACTTAACAACCGAACTTGAAGGTGAAAAAATGATAGCCAAGGGCGCTTTAGCAGATGCCCAAAAGGCTGCCAATAAGCGGGTTGATAGCGACAATAATTATGATTCTTCTGCTAAGACTCAGATTAAGCAAACTATTCAAAAAGATTACAACGATCTTCTAAATAGTATCGAAGCTAGTTCGGCAGTTAGTGAAATAATTACGGCAAAACGTAATCTCGGAATTGATCAACTATATCGTGATGCTACTGAAGCTAATGTTCATGTCACTAACATTGTAGAAAATGGCGGTGGTGCTCAAACTCCTGGAATATTGCCAAATCAACCAAATAAGACTGATGATAAAGATAAGGATACTGATAAGAAGAATGAAGACTCTGAAAGAGTTGTCTTGATGCACAATGCTTACCTCTATGATGGCAATGGCAAACGTGCAAACGGTATTACTTTGGGAGCTGGTTCAATCCTTGATACATACGGTATTGAAACAATTAACGGTGACCAATATTATGTCTTAATTGATAAAGGTGATAATGATAAGAAGTACTATGTAGCAGTGGGCAACATTAAGAGCACAGCCCAAAAGCTGAAGCACAATGCTTACATTTATAACCAATATGGCAAGCGGGTTAAGAAATCTGGTAAACTGAAGACCGGTAAAGCTATTGCCACTTATGGCAGCAGCGTCAAAATTCGCGGCAAGAAGTACTTCACTATTGCTAAGAATCGTTATATCAAGGCTGCTAATATTGCTAGTCAAGATGTATTGCTTAAGAGTGCAACAGCAAAACAAGGAGTTGCAGTTGCCAGCGGAGATCAATCACACATCCTGATTAATAAGAAAGTTATGCATAACGCATACCTTTACGATCAAAAAGGTATTCGTGCCAATGGCTTAATCATTAATGCAGGTTCAACAGTTGATGTGGTAACTCAAAAAGTTGTTAATAAGAAGATCTATTATGTTCTTGAAGATGGTTTGTATATTGCCGCAGGCAATATCGACTCTAAGAAACTTAAACTAAAACGCAACGCCTACATTTACAATCAGTATGGCAGTCGTGTTGGTAAAAAAGTGCTGAAGAAACATAAGTCCGTAAAGACCTATGGTAATCCAGTTAAGATTAAGGGTAAGAAATATTACACCGTAGCAAAGAACAAATTTGTTAAGAAAGCTAATATCAAAGGATAATCAATTTCTTAACTAAAATAAAAGTGTCACAATTGTTAGAAATAACAGTTGTGGCACTTTTTGAATTCGTTTATTTTTTCTTTAAACCATTTTTTTGTAATTCATGCAGGGTTTCGTACTGCTTTTTTAAGCCCTTTTCAATTTTAGAATTGCCCTTAGGCTGGAAATATTGTTTACCCACTAATTTATCTGGTAAATATTGTTGGGCTACCCAATCATTTGCAAAAGAGTGGGGGTAAATATAGCCCTTGCCATGACCTAATTTTTTGGCTCCGGAATAATGGGCATCTTTTAAGTCTGCTGGTATGCTGCCATAATCCTTATTTTTAACATCCTGCAAGGCAGCATCAATCGCACTAATTGCACTATTACTCTTAGGAGATATTGCTAACTCAATGACTGCGTTAGCTAGAGGTATTCTGGCCTCAGGAAATCCGAGATTCTTTGCTGCTTGAATAGCAATTTGAACATGCTGGACAGCAGCTGGATTAGCCAGCCCAATATCTTCATAAGCTATCACACTTAGACGCCGGCAAATTGCTACTAGATCACCTGATTCAATTAATCTCGCCAGATAATGCAAGGCGGCATCTGTATCAGAACCGCGAATTGACTTTTGAAAAGCAGATACTAAATCATAGTGACCGTCACCTTTGGCATCAAAGTTTTGACTACGCATTTGAATCGAATTTGCCATTTCGTCTTGATTAATAGTCAGGCTTTCAGTTTCAGTTTTACCAGCTGCAACCAGCTCTTGCTTTGTTGAGCGCACAGCTAATTCAAGTCCGTTTAGAGTTGCACGTAAATCACCATTGCCTTTTTGTACTAAAAGATTTCTAGCATCATGTGTTAATTTTACTTGGTATTTTCCCAGACCATTTTTATCATCGGTTAAAGCACGGTCAATTGCTTTACTGATGTCTTCTGCAGCAAGAGGCTTAAGTTCGAAAATTTGGCACCGGGAACGAATAGCAGGAGAGATAGCTATATACGGATTTTCAGTTGTTGCACCAATCAAAATAATTTGTCCAGATTCTAGCAATGGCAAGAGAAAATCCTGTTTAGTTTTGTCTAAACGGTGAATTTCATCTAATAATAATATAACGGTGCCACTGAGTTTTCCTTCTGCCGCCACTTGTTCTAACTGCTTTTTACTATCGGTTGCCGCATTAAGCTGGCGAAAAGCATACTTGGTTGAACCGGCAATTGCACTGGCAATACTGGTTTTGCCGCTGCCAGGGGGACCATAGAGTATCATAGATGATAGCATCTTGGCTTCAACCATACGCCGAATAATTTTACCCGGACCAATTAAATGTTGTTGACCAACAACTTCATCTAAATTTTGTGGTCTCATTCTGTAAGCTAATGGCTTCATTTAATTGTCTCCGTGAAAAAGCCGGTGCCAGAAGCCAGCCTTTTTTTGATTAGTATTGCTAAGCTGGGTTTTAGGCATTTCCGGCGGATATACCTGATTAATTTCAATCCGCATCTTGTTAATTGCGGCTGGTGCCACTACTAAAATGGCTGAGTCATCTGGACCAGTTTTAGCAGCCTCGTTGTTAACAATAGTAAAAGCAATCTCGTATTTACTACAATAAGTTTCTACTTGATCTACAAAATTATCATGCAAATTGCCATTTATTAGTATGTTGTACCCTGTATAATCTTTAAAGTGTAATAAGAATAGTTTAGTTAATTTGGGATCTTGTACTTCTGTATTAGTCACTCTAACTAAAACCCGTTCGCGAAGAGAACCTAAAAATCTTCTTCGTTCATCAGGTCTTGTTTGCGGAGTAATCCCTTGAGCAGCGTTCGATACTCTGGTATTTAAATCTTCAGTCATCAGTAGCTCTCCTTTCGGGTAGCAAAAACCCCTCTCCAAGTAGGAAAGGGGTTTTGTAAAATGTGGAAATTAAAGTAACTTGTTGTAGTATTCAACAACTAAAGCTTCGTTAATTTCTGGTTCCATTTCATCACGTTCTGGGAGACGAACAAGTGAACCTTCCATTTTGTTATCATCAAATGAAACAAAAGATGGGCGGGATACAACTGCTTCAAGCGCATCCTTAACTTGTTGCAAGTTCTTTGACTTTTCTTTGAGGCCAATGACTTGACCAGCCTTAACTTCGTAAGATGGAATATCAACACGCTTGCCGTCAACAGTAATGTGACCGTGGTTAACTAGTTGTCTAGCTTGTTCTCTAGTAGTAGCAAAACCTAAACGGTAAACAAGACTGTCTAAGCGGCACTCAAGTAAAGCCATGAAGTTAGTACCGTGTTCACCTTCACGGATCTTGCCGGCACGTGTAAACAAAGTTCTAAATTGACGTTCGTTTAAACCGTACATCCAACGTAGCTTTTGCTTTTCGTGCAATTGCTCGCCGTATTCTGATAAACGACCACGTGAATTAGGACCATGTTGACCAGGAGCGTAGTTACGACGGCTAAGCTCCTTACCAGTACCTGAAAGTGAAATTCCTAATCTTCTGGAACGTTTCCAACTTGGACCTGTATATCTTGACATAAAATCCTCCAATAAAATCTGATAACAGTTTTTGGAGTAAAATAATTACGTATAAGTTTAACATTCGTGCATCTTAATTTTCATTTTCGCCTCTTGCAGCGTCGGTTACTCGTTCACTAAAACGTATTAAGATGTTGACGTTCTTGCCACTTATAGCTGCAAATATTTTACACGCTCTATATTATAGTTGTCTCAGTGTATTAAAGCAAGGAAAACATTGTTTACTTTATTTAATAGGAAGAAAAAAGAAAAACCAGTTTTAGTTAGCTCTCATACTAAACAATTTCCCTTTAAAACTAGAGTGTATTTATTAATAGTAACTAAATTTTCTCGGCAGAATTGGATTATTTTTGCCAGTAAAGAAAACTCATACCCACAATAATACAGAAATTTGTTATAATTGGGTTAGTTTTGGAGGAAAATTATGTCACCAGCTCAATCCATAGTTGTAATTATAGCAAGTTTAATCATTATTATAATTGTAGTACTTATGATAGTAGTCAACCGTCGTCAATTGCGGGAAATTTTGGAATTGGACGACCATATCTCAGAAATAGAAAAAATGCATTTGGAAACAGATATAATTAATCTGGATAAAATGGATTTAGCAGGTGAGAGTCTGACTACTTTGACTACATGGCGCAAGAATTATAAGCAGGCAGCAACTGAAAAAATACCTGCAGCGCAGACTTTTCTCGAACAAGCAGCCGACCAAAATGCGCATTATCATTTATTTAAAGCGCATAAAAACATCAAACAAGCTCAGGAAATTATGACGCAAACTTATGATGATGCGAAAAATACTAAGGAAGTTTTCACTGAACTGCTCGAATCAAATAGAGAAAACCAAAAGCAATATGATGACTTATTTAATCAGTATAAAGACCTGCGCAAAAATGTACTTGCTGATTCTTTTGAATATGGTTCTGCCCTTGATCAGATTGAAAATGAGCTGACAACAATGGAAAATGACTTTTCCGAAGCTAAGAGTTTAACTGCTCAAGGCGACCAGGTAGAAGCAAAACGGATTCTTTCAAAAATTAAAGCTGCTTTGGCAAATGTAGGCTGTCTTTTACCCCAAGTCAGAGAGGCAAGGCATCAACTTGATCAGGTATTTCAAGATCAATTAGATGAATTATCTGATACATATAAAAAGATGATGTCTTCCAAGTTTTATATTACCCAGCTTGATGTTTTAGCCGAAATTAAGAAAGTCCGTGGTCAAGTTACCGCTGCTGGCAAATTATTAACCGAATTAAAGATTTCTGCTTTGAATAAAGAAATTGCAAAAATCAAACATGAAATATCGGCCTTGTACGACGTTTTGATTAAAGAATACAAGGCACGTCCATTTGTAGAGGAAAACCAGGAGAAAATCCAACGCTTATTGGCTCATGAACAAGTAGAGTCTAAGAATTTGGTCGCTAAATTACGCCATATTGATGAAAGTTATGAATTAACGCATAATGAATTAGCTACCAGTAGGCAATTAGAACAAGAAGTTAATGATATGGAGCGGCAATATACGGTTGATACACAGAATGTGGCTGATGGTAAAGGTGTATATTCTGCAATTAAATCGTCGTGGTTAAGTATGCTGGATCGGTTACGCGAAATTAGTGCGCAACAGAAAAAAATGGCGCAAGATGTTGACGGGTTATATGATTCTGAAAATGTGGCTAATGACTCAATCAACCGTTTCAAGCAGGAAGTTTCTCTGGTTTATCGGCGTTTAGAGCGTAAAAAGCTGCCGGGAAACCCCGATGCCTTTGTCCAGATGTATACGTTAGTTGTCAATGAAATTGGGCACGTGGCTAAAGAGTTAAGCCAAGTGCGATTAAATATGGAAAAGATTTCACAGGAATTAATTCAGATTTCTGATGACGTTGAAAGGTTAAAAAGAGAGTCAGACGATATTATCAATTCTGCGGACTTAGTTCAGCTTACCTTACAATATTCAAATAAATATTCAAATAATGGATCAATTAAAGCTGCTCAGAAAAAGGCAATGCAACTTTATGAAGAAGAATTCAATTATAAAGATGCTCTTGATACGATTGCGACTGCTATTGAAAAAGTCGAACCAGGTTCATATCAGCGTCTAGAAAACTTGTATTATTCAGATAAGAAAAACAATTGATTATACTTTAGTTACCAATTATAATTATCAAGCTTTAAGATTAACAAATGATTTTAAAGCTTTTTTAGTGCAGCTGCATTAATAATTGAAGCTTTAGTTAATTTAAGTTACAATTTATAAGTTAATAGCTAATCATGTAGTGCTTTGGGGGAGAGAAACTTTTGATATACTTTGACAATAGTGCCACGACCAAGATTGACCCTTCTGTTTTAGCAACCTATGATCAAGTTGCGCAAACTATTTGGGGCAATCCCTCCAGTTTACATAAATTGGGTGACCGTGCTTTTCAACTTTTAGAAAGTTCACGTAAGCAAATTGCCGCACTTTTAAAGGTTAAACAGGATGAAATATTTTTTACATCAGGTGGTACCGAAGCGAACAATTGGGCAATAAAAGGGACTGCTTTTCAAAAACGTGAATTTGGCAAACATCTCATTACTTCAAGTGTTGAACATGCCTCCGTCGCTAATGCTTTTAATGCCTTAGAATACCTGGGTTTTCGGGTAACTCACCTGCCAGTTGACAAAGAAGGGCGCGTTAACGTTAATGATTTGCGTAATGCACTGGATTCTGACACTACTTTGGTATCAATTATGGGTGTTAATAATGAGATTGGAACTATTCAGCCTATTGATGAAATTAGTGATTTGTTAACTAATTATCCGACAGTCAGTTTTCATGTTGATAACGTCCAAGCTTTAGGAAAAAATATTTGGCAGCGTGTTTTTACTCCCCGCGTGGATTTTTCCAGTTTGTCTGCTCATAAATTTCATGCTCCAAGAGGTACGGGTATTCTTTACAAAAAAGAAGGAAAAATGCTCGCACCACTTCATGATGGGGGTGGTCAGGAAAAAGGGCTGCGGTCGGGTACCGAAAATTTGCCGGCAATTGCAGGAATGGCTAAAGCTATCCGCCTTCTGTTAGAAAATGAAGCGGCTAAAGCTCAAAAAGAGGCTGCTATTAAAGGCAAAATTGTAGCATACTTACAAGATAAACCGGGGATAACTATTTTTTCACCTGTTTCTGCTGACTTTGCACCGCATATTTTATGTTTTGCACTTGAAGGAATCAGGGGAGAAACGCTAGTTCATACACTGGAAGAACATGATATTTACACTTCAACGACTTCTGCCTGTGCTTCGACTAAAGTTGATGAGGCTAGCACATTAGTGGCTATGCATATTGATAATAAAGTCGCAACCAGCGCTATTCGCCTTAGCTTTGATGAAACTAACACTCTTGCAGAAGCTGATGAATTTATTAAAGTCTTTGATCAGATTTACCGGCATTTTGCCACAATTAATCATTTAGGAGAATAAAATTAGATGAAATATACTGAAATAATGGTTCGTTATGGTGAACTTTCAACGAAAGGGAAAAACCGCAAAGATTTTATCGGTCGCTTAGCCGGTAATGTTACTAAAGTGCTGCGCGATTTTCCACAAGTTGAAATTCATCCGCGTCATGATCGGATGCACATAGTTTTAAACGATGCTCCTTTTAAGGAAGTAGATCAACGGCTGAAAAAGGTTTTCGGCATTCAGACTTATTCACCTACCATTAAAGTTGAAAAGACATTAGAAGCAATTGAAAAGACATCGCTTTCTTTAATGAACGCAACTTTCAAAAAGGGAATGACTTTTAAAGTTAATACCAGACGCAGCGACCACCAATTTTTATACGATACCAATGAATTAAATAAAATAGTAGGTGACTACCTTTTTGCCAACATGAGTGATTTGAAGGTAGAAATGAAACATCCTGATCTGGTCCTCAGAATTGAGGTGCGTAAGGATGCCGTTTATATTTCTAATCAATTACTACATGGGGCTGGCGGTATGCCTGTTGGTACAGGCGGGCGCGCTGTGATGATGCTCTCAGGTGGTATTGACTCACCGGTTGCTTCATACTTAGCTCTAAAACGTGGCGTTGATATTGATATGGTTCACTTTTATAGTCCGCCGTATACTACAGAAAAGGCACTAAATAAGGCTAAAGAATTAACCGGTATCTTGGCTAATTATGCAGGGAAAATCAATTTCATTGCAGTACCTTTTGCGGAAATTCAAGAAACTATTAAAGAAAAAATCCCTGAAGGCTACTTAATGACTGTTCAACGGAGGTTTATGCTGCAATTAGCTGATAAAATCAGAGCCAAAAGGAAAGGACTGGCTATTTTTAACGGTGAGTCCGTCGGACAAGTAGCTTCACAAACTTTAGAATCAATGGCCGCAATTAATGATGTCACAACGACGCCCGTTGTTAGGCCAGTTGCTACAATGGACAAAACAGAGATTATCCGTTTAGCTGAAAAGATTGGTACTTTTGACCTGTCAATTCAGCCATTTGAAGATTGCTGTACTATCTTTGCGCCACCACGCCCAAAAACCAAACCTAGAATTGATAAGGCCCGGGAATTTGAAAATCGTTTGGATGTAGAAGGGTTAATAGAAAGAGCTTTAGCAGGTATTCAAGTTACAGCAATTTATCCTAACGATAAGTTTTTAGCAGATAAAGCGGCAGAAGATGCTGCACTGCTATAAAAAAAGTGTTATAATACCTGCAAAGCAATAATTGAGAGGTATTAACCTTATAGATAGAGAAAGGCTCATGGTTGGTGAAAAGCCGAATGAAGGTTAATTTGTAGCTTGATTGGACTGGTTGGCTGAACTTAAAGTAAGCTGGCCCGGTAAATATGCCGTTATCATTTTTAAGAGAAGCAGAAGTAGTTCTGCTTAATCTTAGGTGGTACCGCGGTTAATCATATCGTCCTAGACATTATGTCTAGGACTTTTTTATTGGGAGGAGAATTATGACAGATTTAGCGCCAAAATATGACCCACGTGAGGTCGAACAGGGTAGATATCAAAAATGGCTTGATCAAGATTTGTTTAAACCGTCTGGAGATAAAAAGGCACATCCATATTCAATTGTTATTCCACCACCAAACGTTACTGGTAAGCTTCATTTAGGACACGCTTGGGACACAGCAATTCAAGACACTTTAATCAGGTTTAAAAGAATGCAAGGCTATGACACTTTGTATTTACCAGGAATGGATCATGCCGGGATTGCAACTCAAGCTAAAGTTGAAGCAAAGTTGCGTAAACAAGGTAAAGATCGTCATGAAATGGGTCGTGAAGCCTTTGTTAAACAGGTTTGGGATTGGAAAGATGAATATGCCGCTATTATTAAAAGCCAGTGGGCTAAACTAGGGCTATCATTAGACTATTCACGTGAACGTTTTACTTTAGACAAGGGATTATCTAAAGCTGTTCGGCGTGTGTTCGTCCAATTATATAATGAAGGTTTAATTTATCGCGGGGAATACATTATTAATTGGGACCCTGAATTGCAGACTGCTTTAAGTGATATTGAAGTTATTCATCAAGACGATAAGGGCGCCTTTTACCACATTAAATATCCGTTTGCGGATGGTTCGGGATTTGTCGAAATCGCAACTACTCGTCCTGAAACTATGTTTGGTGATACCGCGGTTGCTGTGGCACCCGGTGATGAACGTTATAAAGACCTTGTCGGTAAAGAATTAATTTTGCCAATAGTTGGTCGTCATATCCCAATTATTGAAGATCAACATGTTGATCCAGAATTTGGTACCGGGTTAGTTAAAATCACTCCTGCTCATGATCCTAACGACTTTTTGGTTGGCAATCGTCATCACTTAAAACGGATTAACGTCATGAATGACGACGGTACAATGAACGAAAATGCCGGTAAATATGAGGGCATGGATCGTTTTGCATGTCGTGAAGCGTTAGTTAAAGACCTGAAAGAACAGGGTTATTTGCTTAAAGTTAAGCCGATTGTGCACTCGGTTGGACATTCAGAACGTTCTGGTGTTCAAGTTGAACCGCGTTTGTCAACACAATGGTTCGTTAAGATGAAACCACTTGCTGACAAAGTTTTAGAAAATCAGAAGACTGCTGGCAAGGTTAATTTTGTACCAAAAAGATTTGAACAAACCTTAGATCACTGGATGGAAGATGTCCATGACTGGGTAATTTCACGCCAGTTATGGTGGGGGCACCGGATTCCTGCTTGGTACAATAAAAAGACTGGTGAAATGTATGTTGGCGAAGATGCTCCCAAGGACATTGAAAACTGGAAACAAGATCCAGATGTTTTAGACACATGGTTCTCCAGTGCTTTATGGCCATTCTCAACTTTAGGCTGGCCTGATGAAAATTCTGCTGATTTTAAGCGTTACTTCCCAACTAATGCCTTGGTTACCGGTTATGATATTATCTTTTTCTGGGTTTCACGAATGATTTTCCAGAGCTTGCATTTTACACGTGAAAGACCATTTAATGATGTGGTTCTTCATGGTCTGATTCGTGATGAACAGGGACGTAAAATGAGTAAATCTTTGGGTAATGGAGTAGACCCAATGGATGTCATTGACCAGTACGGTGCTGATGCTTTACGCTGGTTCTTACTCAATGGTACAGCCCCAGGACAAGATACTCGCTATAATCCTAAGCAACTGGCATCTGCTTGGAACTTCATCAACAAGATTTGGAATGCTGCTAGATTTGTGATTATGAATTTACCAGAAGATGCACAAGCTGCTCACATGCCTGATATTAGTGAGTTTGATTTGTCTGACAGCTGGATATTCGATCGTTTAAATCACTCTGTTAGCGAAGTAACTCGTTTATTTGATGATTATCAATTTGGTGAAGCTGGTCGAGAATTATACAACTTTATTTGGAATGACTTCTGTGACTGGTACATTGAAATGGCTAAAGTTGCTTTAAATGGTGATAATCAAGAATTAAAAACCAGAAAACAAGATAATTTGATTTGGATTCTTGATCAGATCTTACGCTTGCTTCATCCGATTATGCCATTCGTGACAGAAAAATTATGGTTGTCCATGCCACACGATGGTGAATCAATTATGGTTGCCAAATATCCTGAACCACATGCTGAGTTTGAAAATGAACCAGCTCGTCGTGACATGGCTTTCTTAATCGAAATCATTAAGGCAGTACGTAATATTCGTATGGAAGTAAATGCTCCGTTGTCTTCTTCAATTGACATTATGATTCAATTAGAAGACGCAAAGAATGAAAGAATTTTAACTGACAATGAAGATTACGTTAAGAACTTTTTGCATCCAAAAGAATTAACCATTTCAACTCAAATTGCTGCACCAAAACTTGCTAAGACTGCCGTGATTTCAGGTGCACAGATCTTTGTTCCGTTAGCTGATTTAGTCAATATTGAAGACGAGATCAAGCGCATGACCAAAGAAGAAAAAGATCTGCAAGCTGAAGTTGAACGTTCAACTAAGAAACTAAGTAATCAAGGCTTTGTCGCACATGCTCCTGAAGCTGTGATAAATAAAGAAAAAGCGAAAAAAGCTGATTACGAAAATCAACTTCAAAGCGTTCAGGAAAGAATTCAAGAATTAAAGAAGAGTGAATAACGTGACTTTTACTAAAGCTCAAGATGTGATTAATTATTTATACTCACTTCCTAAACTGCACGATAAGGCAGATTTATCTTATATTAAAAGGGTTCTAGCCTTTTTGGGCAATCCGCAAGACCAAATAAAAACTATTCATGTTACGGGCACAAATGGTAAAGGCTCAACTTCTTATTATTTAAGTAGTCTACTGCAAAAGGCCGGTCAAAAGACTGGTCTTTTTGTTTCTCCATACGTGTTTGAATTTAATGAACGTATTCAACTAAATGGTCAAAACATTAGTGATAACAAATTAGTGGAAGTCGCTAATACTGTAGAGGCAGCTTTAACAGCAATCCGCCAAATAGATAGTCAATTTTCTTTAGTTACTTTTGAATATGAAGTGGTAATGGCCTTTCTTTATTTTTCATTGGAAAAATGTGATTATGCGGTGATTGAAGTTGGAATTGGGGGAGAACATGATAAAACTAATGTAATTACACCTGAAATCAGTGTCATTACTACTGTCGGATTAGATCACGAAAAAATAATTGGTCCGACAATTGAAGATATTGCCCGCGAAAAGAGCGGGGTGATTAAGAAAAATCGTCCCGTTATTTTAGGTAATATTCCTCAAAAAGTGCTGCCTATCATAGAGCAGAAGGCTAAATCAGAACATGCAACTGTTAAATTGCTGGGACGGGATTTCACGGTTTCAGACGAAAAACAATTGCTTTATAAAGATCATTCTCAAAAAATATCATTTTTACCTAAACCACTAGTTGAAGGTTATGATATCGGGGTTGCGGTTCAAGCATTTAGTTTGCTAGATCTAACTTTGTCTGCAAGTGACATTCAAGATGCTATTAATCACACTGTTGTTCCCGGGCGCTACCAAGTCCTGCAAAATAATCCGTTAATAATTTTAGATGGTGCTCATAATATTCAGGCTGTCCACAATTTGCTGGATTTTGCTCATCATGAACAAGAAAAAAGACACGGTCAAATTAGGATTTTGATCATGATGATGAAAGATAAAGATATTGCACAGGTTTTTGATTTATTTAAGCCGACGGATCAGGTCTATTTGACTACTATCAACTATCCACGAGCAGCCAAGCAGGATGATTTTCCCACCTGGATTCAAGAAAGATACCCTTACTTTTCTGATTGGCAAACTTCCTATTTAAATCTAAAGCAAGAAAGTCAAACAAATGATATACTGCTAGTAACTGGTTCTTTTTATTTAGTGGGGGAAGTTTTGCAAAGGGAGAAACATAATGCGCGTTCACGGAGTTGAAGAAGATATTAAAGGCATTCTTTTTGATATGGATGGCTTATTGGTAAACTCGGAAAATTTATATTGGCAGGCGAATATTCAGGCGGCAAAAGAGGCACATATAGGTACACCTGATGATATCTACCTTAAGCTTGTAGGTTCAACTAACACAGATATGAATGACTTTTACTTACAATATTTTGCGAATACCGAGCAGCGCGATCAATTCATTAAACGCACAGACGAACTGGTGTGGCAATGGACAGATGAGGGTAAGTTGAAATTAAGACCCGGTGTACAAAAAGCCCTTGATCTATTTCAACAAGCTGGCTTACCAATGGCAGTTGTAACTAGTAACACTGAAGATGTGGTTGAACATAATTTGTGGGCAACTGGAGCACGCAATTATTTTCAATTTCACTTAAATTATGACGATGTGCAGAAAAACAAGGTCAAACCCAAACCAGCACCTGATATTTATCTTTTAGCTGCAGACAGACTCAATGTGGCAAAAGAAAACATTTTGGCTTTTGAAGATTCAGAGCCAGGCTTATTGGCTGCTGTTAATGCCGGTATAAAGTGTGTAATGGTTCCCGACTTAATTCCTGCGTCTGCCAAAGATAAGCAAAAAGCGACCTTTGTCTGTCAGGATTTTTACGAGTTTTTGAAAAAAATTTACTAGATTTAAGCGTACTTAAATAGTGAAAGGATGGTTTTATGGAATTAATAAAATCTAAACACTATTTGGTAAAAACTGACTGGGAAATTTTAAATGATTTTGTCAATGAATTAAAAGAACTGGGAATAACAAAGTTTGATCAACTTGCTGTGAAGCTTAAAGAACTTAATATCAAAAACTTTGATGAATTGCTAAAATATATCTCTGGCAGCCAATGTAATGATGACTTAGCTATTTTAGCTGAAGGATTACTGGAAAGAATACGAGCAGCAGTTCCTGACCGTGATTTAATCATGACTTCAAGTAACGAAGTGGGAACATACTTGACTGATAAATTAGCTGGACACAAACAAGAAGAATTGTGGGCATTATATATAGATAATAGTAATCATATTATTGCTGAAAAAAGATTGTTTCAGGGAACTTTGGATAAGTCAATAGCTCATCCGCGGGATATATTCCGTTGGGCTGTGATATATGCATGTGCAGGGATATTTATTGTTCATAATCATCCTAGTGGTAATTTGATTCCATCTAGCAGTGATATTGAATTAACTAAAATGCTGCAGGCAGCAGCAGACTTATTTCATATTGATTTTTTGGATCATTTCATTGTAGGTAAGGGACAGTATTTAAGTCTGCGCGAACGGCAATTATTTTAAATTCATCTTAAAGTTACATTCCATTTTCTTTTTTAAGTTGCACTTTATGCTATAATTATTCAAGATTTAGAGACTGCAATAATAAGGAGAGATTTTCGTGTTTGGATTAGGAGCAAAAAATATTGGCATTGATTTAGGAACTGCCAATACCCTTGTTTACATGGAAGGCAAAGGCATTGTCTTAAGAGAGCCTTCTGTAGTGGCAAAGAATACCCATACTGGGAAAGTAATCGCGGTTGGTTCAGAAGCAAGGGAAATGATTGGTAGAACGCCTGAAAGTATCGTAGCAATCAGACCAATGAAAGATGGTGTAATTGCTGATTATGATACTACAGCTTCAATGTTAAAATATTTCATCGAAAAGACAGTAGGTAATTCCAAACCATCAGCTATGATTTGTGTACCTTCAGGTGTCACAGAGGTTGAAAAAAGAGCAGTTATTGATGCTGCACGGGTTGCTGGCGCACGTGAAGCTTATGTGATTGAAGAACCGTTTGCTGCAGCAATTGGTGCTGGTTTGCCAGTAATGGATCCAACCGGCTCAATGGTAGTTGACATTGGTGGTGGTACTACTGATGTTGCAACTATTTCACTAGGTGGTATTGTTTCCTCTACTTCAATTCGTCAAGCCGGCGACAAATTCAATAATGCTATTGTAAATTATGTTCATTCTAACTTTAACCTTCTAATCGGTGAAAGAACTGCTGAAGATATCAAGATTCAAATTGGTTCGGCTTCAGTTGAAAAAGCTGAGGGCATTGAATCAGTTAATATTCGTGGTCGTGATTTAGTCACGGGCTTGCCTAAATCAGTTGATGTTAAAGCTGTTGATGTTTCCAAAGCTATTCAAGATGTTGTACAAGATATTATTGTAGCAATCAGAGAAACTCTGGAGCAAACTTCTCCCGAAATTGCAGCTGATGTTATTGATCATGGTATTGTGCTAACTGGTGGTGGTGCTTTACTTAAGAATTTGCCTGATGTTATTTCAGAAGCTACTAAAGTTCCAGTTTTCATAGCACAAGATCCATTAGATTGTGTCGCAGTTGGTACCGGTGAGTCTCTGAAAAATATCGAAGTAATGCGTAAAAGTCGCAAATAAATAAACTAGTCGGCTATTAGTGCCGACTTTTCTTTAGGGACTGTTTCCATATGAAGAAATTTTTACAAAATAAGAAATTATTATCAGCATGTATAATAGTGGTCTTGATTTTTGCTATTCTAGGTGGCAGTGTTTCTATGCGTAACAAGCGAAATACTCCCATGATTATTCAAAGTTTTGGTAACGATGTAGTTGCTGTTGGTGCAAGGATAATTGATTTTCCTCTTAGTTTTGTTTCTGGCAGTTTGAATAATGTTCACGATCTTATGAATACTCAGAATGAAAACAACTATTTAAAGAGTAAAGTTACTGATTTGGAACAAACAAAAACTCGGAATGCCACCCTTGAAGCTGAGAATAAGCAACTTAAATCAGCCCTTAAATTAAAAGAAAGTTTGACAGATTATGAGAAAATTCAGGCTTCAGTTATTTCTCGTTCGCCAGACAGTTGGTCAGATCTTTTAATCATTAATAAAGGGACAACAGCAGGATTACATAAAAATATGGCAGTAATGTCTGGAGGAGGCGTTATTGGTCGTGTTGTAGAGGTGAATGCTGCTTCGGCTAAAGTTGAATTAATTACTACGAGTGATAAATCAGCTAACCGTTTTGCAGTTGAAGCTCAAGCTGTAAATGGTAAAAAAGTACATGGTATCATCACTGTTATTGGTAATAATACTTTAGCTTTTACGCAAGCAGTTGACGGTAAAAAGTTAAAGCGTGGTACAAAGATATACACCAGCGGTATGGGAGGTAATTCTCCTAAAGGCTTGCTTGTGGGTACAATTGCAACGACAACACATGATACATTTGGTCTATCTGACCTAGTTAAGATTACACCAGCTGGGGAATTAAATGACCCTTCTGTTGTTACAATTATCAAAAGAAAGGTGGATGACTAATGAGGTCTTTGCAAAAATTTAGTCTTGCTTTTGCCTTGTTTGTTGCTCTAGCAGTAAATGGCAGTCTGTCATTTTATCTCCACCAATTCTTTTCATTTGGTAATGCGTCAAATTTGTTGTTACCTGTAAGTATGATGCTAATTGCACTTTTTGATGATACGAATGCAAAAGAAATTTGGCTCGCTTTGGGTGCTGGCGTTGTTAGTGATATATATTCCTTTGGCATCATTGGTATTTATGCAGTTTGTTTGCCACTACTTTGCTGGCTTTTACAAAAGATCGCACGTTTTTTACCCGAAGTTTTTTGGGCTCGGATTTTAGCAGTTTTAGTTGCAGCAATTTTAGTTGACTCTTTTACTTGGCTTGTTCTCAATGTAACCGGTCTGTCTAATATTGCTTTTACAAGCCTTTTGCAAAGTATTTTTCCTACTTTAATTTGGTCTTTTATTTTTGCAGCAGCTACATATAGATTATGGTGGAATTTAGCACGAGACCATCCATTTATGATTAATTTAGAAAATTATCGCTAATAAAAAACGTGAGAAATTATTCTCACGTTTTTTTATTGGATAAAGCCAAGGGCGCCTACAGCTTGCATTACAACTGCTGCTAAAGTAATAATCGCCATTAACCAAGCCATTGCGATCGTCAGTTTTTCAAATTTAGATCTTTTTTTCTTATGTCTTCGCGTCATTGATAGACCTCCCTATTTGAACAATATTTTATGCTACTTAATTGTTTTTTTCAAACGACTAGTAGGATAAAATAGAAATTAATAAACGAGGTTATAATAAAAATGTTTTCAATTTTGATAATTCCATTAATAGGACTTGCATTGGCTTTTATTGTAAATAAAATTTTTCCCCGAGCACAGTTTAGGGGCTATGACTTATTGCCCATATTTTTTATATATGGTTGTCATTTGATAACTAAACAGCAGCAAAAACCCGAATTTTTACCCTATGGCTTTTTTGTTTTTTTCTTTTTGATAATCTTGCTTGCCATTTCCGATGCTGTCAAAAACAAAAACCTTTCCTTAGGCAAAACAATGCGTAAAATCTGGAACTATTTAACAGTGAACACAATTTTTTGGTATTTAGGCCTGTTATTTATGATGATATAGTCAAACTTAAAATAAAAAAATTAGCAAAAATACTAGTCGCAAACCCGAACAGGTTTGCGACTTTTGCTTTTTGTGTCATTAAAAAATAAATATTTAGCTTTTTTTGACTAAAAAGTGGTAGGAAGTGGTGAATTGTGGTAAATTATTCAGTGGAAGGGGGCTAAGCCATGTTCATGGGTGAATTTCATCACAATCTCGACAGCAAAGGGCGTTTAATTATACCAGCCCGTTTGCGTAGCCAAATTGGTGACAAGATGATCTTTACCCGCGGAATGGAAGGCTGTATTTTTGGCTATACTACTGAAGCATGGCAAAAAATTGAAGCTAAATTAGCGCAACTTCCATTAACTAAGAGAAACGCGCGTAGTTTTACGCGTTTGTTTTACTCTGGTGCGATGGAATGTGAATTTGATAAACAAGGTCGTGTAAATCTGACCACAACGTTGAAGAAACACGCAGCCTTGGTTAAAGAATGTGTCATTGTAGGAGTTTCTGACCGAATAGAGATTTGGTCGAAAGAACGTTGGGAAAACTTCAGTGATGAAGCAAACGAAAACTATGATGATATCGCAGAAAATTTGGATGATATTGAACTATAACTATGGAATTCAAACACACCAGTGTACTCTTACACCAAACAATAGAAAATTTAAAACCAAAAAATGGTGGTCTTTATGTAGACGCGACATTTGGTGGTGGCGGACATGCAAAATATTTACTAGATCAACTTGCAAATGGCACTTTAATCGGCTTTGATCAAGATGAATATGCAATAAATTCGGCCAAGTTAAACTTTGCTGATTTACTCAAATCTGAGGCAAAACCTAAATTACAACTAGTACACGATAATTTTAGTCATTTAAAAATTAACTTGGTTAAGCTAGGTTACCAGAATGGCATTGACGGTATTTATTATGATTTAGGCGTATCTTCACCTCAATTCGACCAAGCACAAAGAGGCTTTTCTTACCGCTTTGATGCTAGGCTGGACATGAGGATGGATCAAACTCAAAGTCTTGATGCATATCAACTTGTCAATAATGCAAGCCAAAAAGAGTTAGCTGATATTTTGTATCAATTTGGCGGTGAAAAATTTTCTCGTCAAATCGCCCATAAAATTGTTCTTAAAAGACAAAAACAGCCAATTGAAACAACCTTTGAACTAGTTGAGGTTATTAAGGAAGCAATTCCAGCGTATGCACGTCGAACTGGTGGACATCCCGCAAAGAAGACTTTTCAAGCTTTACGTGTCGCTGTAAATCACGAGCTTGAAGTTTTAAATAAATCGCTTGAGGAGGCTATTGCACTCCTTAAGCCCGGTGGCCGGATTTGCGTGATTACATTTCAGTCTGATGAAGACAAGATCGTGAAAAATATTTTTAAGAAATATTCTGAGGTTGAAGTTCCAAGAGGGATGCCTGTGATACCAGATGATATGAAACCAACACTTCGTTTGGTTAACCGCAAACCAATTGTAGCTTCTGCTGCTGAGCTTAAAAATAATAACCGCTCACACAGTGCAAAGTTGCGGGTTGCAGAAAAATTATAAAGAGGAAAAGGCAATGGCTGATAATTTAGCAAGAAAAGTAGAGTTTAATCCTAGTGAACAAAAAGTTCTACAACAAAGACAACGTCAGGTTCTTAATCATCACAATGTGGCCTGGACTGGCTTTGAGAAGTTCTTGCTTGCAGTAGGAGTGATGATTACAATTGGCTTAATGACAATGCTTGTTTCTTCCAGTATTTCTGCTACTTCAGCTCAACATGAACTTACAAATGTGCAACGTTCTGTTGCTAAGAGTCAGAGTCAAGTTGGAGATTTGCATCAAGAACTAGGAGAACTAACTTCGAGCTCGCGCATGAATAAGATTGCTCGCAGCAAGGGGTTGGCTTTGAATGAAAAAAATATTAGGACTTTACGCTAATGAAAAAACGCGTTAGTAATTCGAATACTGAACAATCCAAAGCTCACGGATACCGTTTTACAGTCGGGAGATTTCTCGAGGTAGCTGTTGCTTTGGTTTTTCTTGTATTTATAGGTAGATTTTTATATATTGGTATTTCAAATAAAGTTAATGGGCAGAATTTAACAGCCAAGACTGAGCAGTTATATATGCGTAACCAAGTGCTAAAGGCTAATCGCGGCACTATTTATGACCGTAATGGTTTGGCAGTGGCTCAAGATTCTCACTTGTACACTATTTATGCAATTCTAGACAAGTCTTCTATCAATTATAAAAATAAGCCGGAGTATGTAGTAGATAAAAATAAAACTGCCCAAAAATTGTCTCAGGTCTTACCCCTTAAAGCAGACAAAATTTTAAATTATCTTAACCCTTCACATTCTGTTTTTCAGGTACAATTTGGTACTGCAGGTTCTAATTTGACCAAAAAGCAAAAGGTTCAAATTGAAAAAATGAAACTGCCTGGAATTAAATTTTTTGAAACCCAGTCGCGTTTATACCCCAATGGTAACTTTGCCTCTCATATAATTGGCATGGCTACACCCAAGTTTGATGAAAAGACCAGACAACAAAATTTAGAGGGGACAATGGGGCTGGAAGCCTGGTATGATGATGTGCTTACTGGCAAGAACGGTTACCAGCTATCAGCTGTCGATGCTTCAAACTTTCAAACGCCTAACAGTACCCATACTTATAAGGCACCTGTAAATGGTAACAATATTTATTTGACTATTGACTCACAGTTGCAAGCATACCTTGAAAGTAGATTGTCGTATGTGCAAAATACTTTTAACCCTGTTTCTATGACTGCTGTTGTAGAAGATATCAAAACGGGCAAAGTTTTAGCTGCTTCTCAAAGACCAACTTTTAACCCGCAAACAAAAAAGGGCTTGAAAAAGTCCTACCGCAATATTTTGGTACAAGATACATATGAACCGGGGTCTGTTTTTAAAGTATTAACACTTTCATCATCTGTAAATAGCGGAAATTACCATCCTAACCAATATTATAATTCTGGTTCCGTTACTGTTAATGGTTCCGTAATTCATGACTGGCAACCTCGTGGGTGGGGCAGCATACCCTTTTCACAAGCTTTCCCCCGCTCAAGTAATACTGGTTTTGTTCATATTGAGCAGCAGATGGGAGCGAAAACGTGGAAGAAATACCTCAAAAAATTTCATATTGGTCAAAAAACAGGAGTTACTCTACCTGGCGAACAGGCGGGAACCATCGCCTTTAATTCTCCAATTGATCAAGCTGTTACCAGTTTTGGTCAGGGCGTTGACGTAAATGTCATGCAAATGATGCAAGCTTTTAGCAGTTTAGCGAATAATGGTCAAATGGTGAAGCCGCAATTTGTTGAAAAGATTACTGATGCCAATAATCATACTATTACCGGCTATCAAATTAAAAATGTGGGTCAGCCAGTTTATACCAAGGAAACAGCGGAAGTTGTGCTTAAAAACATGCGCCGGGTTTTAAATAAACGAATTGGTACTGGTGCAGCTTATCAAATGAAAAATCAAAGTATTGCTGTTAAAACAGGTACTGCGCAAATAGCTAACCTTAAAGGTGGGGGCTATTTGAAAGGTAATAATAATTATATCTTTTCTGTTGTTGGGGTTACACCGGCGAAACACCCACGCTATTGCATTTACATTACTGTTAAACAACCTCGCAGGATGAGTAAACCTGCAGAAGTCATTCTCTCATCAATTTTTAAACCAATGATGAACAGAGTGATCATGATGTCAAAAAATGACCTAAATAGCTCAACGGTAGTTAAAGTGCCGGATATGAAGGGGTTAAGCTATGAAGAAGCTGAAAAGGTCACACAGCGTGTCGGTTTGAAACTGTTAAAAATTGGGACGGGCACGAAAATAACAGAGCAGTCTTATCCTAAGGGACAAAAGCAGCAAGCTGGAAAAACTATTTTGGTGCGGACGAATGGCAAACTTATTTGTCCGAACATGAAGGGCTGGAATCTTGATGAATTACACCAATTTGCTGACTTAACAGGTGTCAAATTAAGCATCAAAGGCTCAGGCGTGGTTCATAAGCAGAGTATTTCTGTTCAAAAGCCTCTAAAAACAGGAACCAAAATCAAAATACAATTAAAGGAGTAGCATTTTATGCTGATTATTAGCATTATTGCATTAGTAAGTTCGTTGGCATTCACAGGAATTGTTTTACCTTGGATGATTATTTTTATGAGGTCACATCATGAAGGACAGGAAATTCGTGATGAAGGACCAAAATGGCATGAAAAAAAATCCGGGACACCAACTATGGGCGGAGTGGTTTTTGTTTTAGCAGCAACCATTTCTACTATTTGGGTTTCTGCATGGCAACATGAAGTATCTAAGTTGATGTGGATATTGCTAATAAGCATGCTGGGTTACGGTATTATTGGCTTTTTAGATGATGGCATCAAGCTCTTTTACAAACGTAATTTAGGTTTACGTGCGTGGCAGAAATTTTCCTTGCAAATTTTAGTTGCTCTTATCATCGTGATGATAGCAACAACTGATCATTTTAAATTTAATCTTTATCTGCCGTTTTTAGGTATGGTCAGCAACGTTGTCATTTTTACCTTATTCGTCGTTTTCTGGTTGGTAGGTTTTTCTAATGCTGTTAACTTGTCAGACGGCTTGGATGGCTTAGCTACCGGTTTATCGCTTATTGCTTATGCTACTTATGCCTATATTGCATTCAAGCAAAAAAACTTTGCGGTACTAATTTTCTGCATGAGTGTTATTGGTGGCTTAATATCATTTTTTATTTTTAATCATAAACCTGCTAAAATTTTCATGGGTGATGCCGGATCGTTAGCCTTGGGAGGCGGACTGGCAGCTGTCAGTATCTTTTTGAATAGGCCGTGGTCGCTCTTATTAATTGGAATTGTTTTCGTTTGTGAAACTGCGAGCGTGATTTTACAGGTAATTTCATTTCAAACAACGGGTAAACGTATTTTTAAGATGACACCGATCCATCATCATTTTGAAATGCTGGGTTACTCCGAGTGGAAAGTTGATATTATTTTTTGGTTAGTCGGCTTAATAGGTAGTATTTTATATTTAGTAATATGGGGTTAAAAAATAATCAATGAGGCAAGTTAAAACATATCAGGATAAAAAAATTTTAGTTTTAGGCCTCGGTAAAAGCGGTTTTGCAGTAAGTAAATTACTGCTTAAACTTGGTGCAAAGCTGACTTTGAACGATAAGGCTGATTTAAGTAAAAATCAAAATGCGCAAATACTTGAGAAAATGGGTGTGCGCGTTATTGGCGGCAAACACCCAGTTGAATTATTAAGTCAGGAACATTTTGACTATCTTGTTAAAAATCCTGGAATACCGTATGAGAATCCAATGGTGCAAGAGGCACAAAAATTAAATTTGCCACTAATTACTGAACCGGAAATAGCTCTGAGTGTCAGTGAAGCACCATATATTTGTGTCACTGGTTCTAACGGTAAAACTACCACTGTTATGTTGACACAACAGATACTCGACCGCTATTTAAGCCGAAAAGGTCACCACGCTTATGCCGTGGGCAATATTGGCGTACCTATTTCTTCTGTCATAGAAAAAGCTACCAAAGATGATATTTTAGTTTGTGAAACCTCAAGCTTTCAGCTTCTTGGTGTAACCGATATTGATCCTGTTATTGCAGTAATTATTGATATTTATAATAACGTACATTTAGATTATCATAAAACGTTCACTAATTACGTTAATGCCAAACTAAATGTTACTAGAACGCAATCAAGTGGACATTATTTCTTAGCCAACTTTGATCAGAAGGATATTTTACAAAAGGAAAAGCAGGCGACGAATGCTCAGGTTTTAACTTTTTCTGAAAATGATCGCACGGCAGATTATTTTATTGCCGATGGTTATTTACAAAATCAGCACGGAAAAATCATGAAAACTTCTGCTATGAAGTTGCCTGGCTTGCACAATCAGCAGAATGCTCTGGTTGCAAGTGCAATTGCACAATTAATGGGTGCTGCTGATGAAGACATTAGGTCAGTTTTAGCTAGTTTTACTGGGGCGAAGCACCGTTTACAGTATGTCATGACCCTTAACGGTCGGAAAATTTATAACGACTCAAAGTCTACCAATATTGAAGCGGCCTCAGTAGCGATTCCCGCCTTTACTGAACCTGAGGTTTGGATTGCAGGAGGATTAGATCGCGGCTTTACCTTTGATTCATTAGTGCCCCTTTTAAAAAAGCACGTGAAGGCTGTAGTTTTATATGGCGAAACCCGTTATTTGCTTGCAGATGCAGCACGTAAAGCAGGTATTGCTAAAATTGTAATTGAAAATACATTACAGGAAGCAGTGCCTAAGGCGTATGACTTAACCACTGCAGGTGATGTTTTACTATTCTCACCGGCATGTGCGTCATGGGATCAATTTAGGACATTTGAAGAACGCGGCGATTATTTTGTTAACTTTGTGAAGGAATTAAAGACGAAATAAAATGAGAATAATATTTACTGGTGGGGGAACTGGTGGACATATATACCCCATTATGGCACTGATTGAACGATTAAAAGAACGTAATTTAGCAACCGATGATGATATTTTATTTGTTGGAACTAAAACCGGTCTGGAAGCTAAAATTGTCCCGGCAGCAGGGGTCAATTTTAAAACTATTGAAATGCGAGGTTTTTCTCGTAAACATATATTGAGTAATTTTGCTACAATTAACCTATTCTTAAAAGCTACAAAAAAAGCAGAGAAAATCATCACTGATTTTAAGCCTGATCTGGTGATGGGAACCGGTGGCTACGTCAGCGGGGCAATGGTCTACCAAGCGGCAAAAATAAAAATTCCTACGATGATCCACGAATCAAATTCTGTCGTCGGAGTTGCTAACAGGTTTTTAGGTCATTATGTAGATAAAATTTGCTACACATTTGACGATGCGGCTAAGCAGTTTAGAGAAAAAAAGAAACTGGTCAAAACCGGCAACCCGCGTTCACAGCAGGTGCTCAATTTATCTGCAACCAAGGTTAATATGCAAGAAGAATGGGGTCTAAATCCGCAAATACCGACTGTTCTGGTATTTGGTGGTTCTCGGGGTGCTTTAGCTATCAATAGGATAATGCTGAAATCATTGACTCGACTTGAAAAGAAACCTTATCAAGTTATCTGGGTAACAGGAACATATTATTACAAGGAAATTGAGCAAAAATTGGCTGATGTCGATTATGGCAACAGTATAAAGGTTTTGCAATACGTAAAAGATATGCCGGCTCTTTTACCAAAAATGATTTGTGTAGTTTCCCGGTCGGGAGCTACCAGTATTGCTGAGTTCACTGCTTTGGGTGTGCCCGCAATTCTAATACCTAGTCCCAATGTAACTCATAATCATCAAATGAAAAATGCACTTGATCTTGAAAAAGCAGGAGCTGCAACGGTGATTGCAGAAGATGATCTTAATATTAATAACTTCATTTCTTCAATAGATCATATTGTGCTTGATCGCAAATACTATAATGAGATGAGTCAGGCATCCAAAAAACTCGGTGTTCCAGATGCTTCAGATCAAGTAATTAAAGTAATGCAAGAAATTTCCCAATAAAAAGGAGGTGGGGCAGTTGACTAAAAAGCGCGTAACCAAGATAGATCCAAAGGAAAAGTTGTCACCTTATTTGGACCATCAATCTAATCGACAAAAGAAAAAGACCAAAGCTAAAACAAAGATCTCTGCCTCGCTTTCCCAACTACGTAATGAAAGAAAGTCAGCGTTATTAAAACGTTTAGGTCTCCTTGTTGGTATTTCACTTTTTGCGATTTTAGTTTTAGGTTATTATATTTCTCCTCTTGCTAATGTTAAAAGTGTTCAAATAGAAGGAGAAACCGACCTGCCAGTAAAAGATGTAGTTACTGCTACCGGAATAAAGGCCAGTGATAAGGTCGTTGACTATCTTTTTAATAAACAAGTTGTAAATAACAAATTATCCCAGAAATACTCTGAAATTAAAAATGTCAATTTTAGGGTGAAACATTTTAACAATTTAGTAATTAAAATCGATGAATATCACACTAAAGGATATATCAAAACAAATAAAGGCTATCGCAAAATACTTTCGCATGGCAAATTAGGTAGTCAATATATTCCTTGGTCAAAAGTTAGCTCTGACAAACCGGTTTTTGTCGGATACAATCACGAAATTTCCTTAAAGGAAACTTTAAATTTGTTCAACGGCTTACCGAGTGATTTTCAAGATCAAATCAAATTATTAAGTGGCAATACTCGCAGAAAATCCCAAGTGATATTTTTAATGAAAGATGGAAATGTAGTTATTGGCAACGTTTCTACCCTCAAAAGCAAATTAAAGTATTATAATAAAATAAAAACTAAAGTGGGAAAAAATACTTTGATTGATTTGGAAGTAGGTGCGTTTAGTAGGCCACTTACACCCAACGAAAAGCGAGCTTATGGTTTAACTTAGGCTGATTTTGAGCTCCTTTTATGGTAAAATTTTTTTAAAAGCAGCGACAGGGGGTAAATTTTGGACAATTCAAATTTATTAGTGGGCTTAGACATTGGCACCACAAGTGTGAAAGCGGTTGTAGCCGATTCAGGCAAGGTAATTGGAGCAGTTGCGGTTCCTAATCAAGGGATGCGGCATGGTAATATAGTTGATATTGATGAAACAGCATCTGCTATTAGTAAAGCATTAAAAGAAATAGCTAAAAAAACAAATGCTAATATTTACCGAGTTGTAACTGGTATACCTGTAGGAATGTTGCAGCTTGAAACTGCAAGCGATTTGGTTAATGTAGGCGATAATGGTCAAGAGGTCGGCAATCAGGATGTAATGCGTGTTGTACGTGCTGCAGTCAAATCTGCCGTTAAAAATGAACGCGAACCTATTGCCTTTTTGCCAAGCCGGTTTTTAATTGATGGCAGAACTGAAGTTGATGATCCCCGCAAAATGATTGCTCATTCGCTTTCCGTACAGGGTATCATGCTGACTGCCCCAGCTAGTCCTTTGCATAATATTAAAAAAGCTATTGAACGTGCTGGCTATCGTAACAACTTTTTTATTCCCACCCCACTTGCAATTGCCAGCGTAGCCTTAACTGAAAGTGAACGTCATTTTGGCTCAATTATCCTTGATTTAGGCGGAGGTGTTACTACTGCTACTGTAATTCACAATAATCAGATTAAATATGCCAATATTGATTTCGAAGGTGGCAGCGATATTAGTAATGACATCTCAGTTGTTCTCAGCACCTCAAAAAGAGATGCTGAACAAATTAAATTAGACTATGGTTATGCTGATCCTAATTTAGCCTCAAGTAAAAATAAATTTGCAGTAAATAGCGTCGGTTCCAATGGCCAACAAATGATTGATGAGGAATACTTAAGTGAAATAATCAACGCTCGGGTCATGCAAACCATTGATAGAATTGAAAAAGGTTTAATTAAGCATGATGCCTTGAAATTACCGGGCGGCATTGTGATTACAGGTGGAAGCAGTCTTTTACAAGGTTTTGATAGCATAATTGCCAACACTTTAAACGTCAAAGCCAGAATTTATCAACCAGATCAGATTGGAATGCGTAACCCAATTTACTCAGCTGCTTTCGGTGTTGTGAACTATGCATATAAAATGTCAGATATAGATTTTTTGGTAATTAATGCAATATACGGTAGTAACTCGTTAGGACAAGAAGAAAATTCGGCTCCAAAAAGTACAAAAACTTCTAAAAGAGCGGCTGCTGTTAATGAAACAAAAAGAAAAGAAGAATATAATAGACATGAGTTACTAAAGCGAGAAAAAAGTTCGCAAAGTAAACCGAAAAATAATACGCAAAATAAAGATAAAAGCTTTAAGAGCTTTTTTAAAAAGTTCTTTGATTAAAGGTGGTTAATTAGATGGATTTCACGTTCGATTCAGACGACAATAAAAATGCTGTCATCAAAGTTATTGGTGTCGGTGGTGCTGGTGGTAATGCTGTTAATCGGATGATCGATGATGGTGTGCAAGGAGTATCTTTCGTTGCTGCTAACACTGATGTACAAGCATTAAATAGTAATAAGGCTGAAAATAAAATTCAACTTGGGCCTAAATTGACGAGAGGATTAGGTGCGGGTTCTCACCCAGAAGTTGGTCAAAAAGCTGCAGAAGAAAGTGAGCAGACTATTGAGGATGCATTAAAGGGTGCGGACATGATCTTCATTACTGCCGGTATGGGTGGCGGCACTGGTACTGGTGCTGCACCTATTGTAGCTAAAATTGCGCGAGAGACAGGGGCCTTGACTGTCGGTGTTGTCACTCGTCCTTTTACTTTTGAGGGTCCTAAGCGTTCAAAAAATGCTGCTGAGGGAATTGCGCAACTGAAACAATATGTTGATACATTAGTTATCATTGCCAATAACCGTTTGCTGGAAATGGTTGATAAGAAAACTCCAATGATGGATGCCTTTAAGGAAGCCGATAATGTTTTAAAGCAAGGTGTACAAGGTATTTCTGATTTGATTACTTCCACTGATTACGTAAACCTTGATTTTGCGGATGTTAAAACAGTGATGGCTAACCAAGGAGCAGCTTTAATGGGAATTGGTCGTGCGAGTGGTGAAAACAGAACGGTAGAAGCTACTAAGTTGGCTATTTCGTCTCCTTTACTTGAAGTATCAATTGATGGCGCTAAACAAGTTTTGCTTAATATAACTGGTGGTCCTGATTTAACTTTATTTGAAGCACAAGATGCGTCTGAGATAGTTTCTAAGGCTGCTGGAGATGACGTCAATATTATTTTTGGTACTTCCATTAATCCTAATTTAGGAGATGAAGTTGTGGTAACTGTGATCGCGACTGGGATAAATTCACAAGCAGAAGAAGAAGCTTCTAAGCAGTTACCAGGTCACAGCCACCAGATTAAATCTCATCCTGAAAGTGTTAGTTCAAATAGTACTGCTGAAACAGCTAACAGAACAGTTTCTGAACCAAAATCAGGCTTAAGCAGCGCTTCCGGTTCAGTACAACAAGCTCCTAAGCATAAACCTATGGTTGATCCGACAAGTGTCTGGGGCTTAGACAATGATAATGAAGGGAATCGTCGTACAAATCCAAGTGAGATCAGTTCGCAAGAAGAAACTTCAAGTTCATTTGATGACGATGATCAGAGCCGAATTTCACAAATCGAAACTAACGCTTTTGATGACGATGATACTGATGACATTCCATTTTTCAGGCATCGTGGTGAAAACTAATAGGAGGCAAAAGTAATGGCTTTTAGTAAGATAGGCAAGTTCTTCGGCGTTGCCAGCGATGATGACGAAATGCTGGAAGATGAATACGGTGAAGAACAGCAGATAGCTGATGAGGATAATCTTAATAACGGTGCAATTGATCGTGACAAGGTAGTTTCTATCAAGTCGGGTATTAGCGCGAATAAGAGTAAGATAGTTCTTTATGAGCCACGTGTATACTCAGATGCAAAAGATGTTGCCCAAAATTTGCTTAGTAATAAAGCGGTAATCATTAATTTTAGCCGAATGGAAGATGCTTCTGCTAGGAGAATTGTCGATTTTATCACGGGTACTGTTTACGCTTTAAATGGCGAAATTCAACGTATTGGGGATAAAATATTTTTGGCTACACCACCAAAGTTTGTTACTAATGGTAAAATTAGTGATTTAGTTGATAAGAAAGATACTTTGAGTTAATGGCAATCAGAATAATATACTACGGAATTTACATACTAAACTATGCCATTTGGATATATAGTATTGTTATGGTGATTGATGCGATTTTAAGTTGGGTTCCTTCAATGCGTGATTCAGCTGTTGGCAGAATAATTAATCGCATTATTGATCCCTACTTAAATCTCTTTCGTAAAGGTCCAATTGAACGGTTATCACAAACTATCGGAATTGATATTTCTTTTTTAATCGGTTTATTATTGCTTTACTTTGTGCAGGATTATGCTATTAAATGGCTTGCGAATATTCTTTTCCGTATATTTGCTTAATTACAATTTAAAAATGAATAAAATAGCTGATAAAACTCGTTAAACAAAACTTAGCTTTATCAGCTATTTATTTACAATTTACTTACCTGCCTTTACAAGTTTGTTCATGCTATAATTAATCAAAAAAGAAGTTTCATTCTCAAGTGTTTGAGTGTTTTTAGGAGGAATTTTGTGAAAATAGAAAACGTTTATAAGCGTAGCCATTATGCTAAAAACGTTTTATTTAAAAATGATGTTGCTGCAGAAAAAACAGTAGATAAAATGACCGGTTTTATCAACGACGTTCTTTATAAGCACAACGTGGTATTGACAGATTTTTTAAATCCTGGAGAAAGGGATATTCTCAAAAGTGTAGCTGGTGACGATGTTAGCTTGCTCGAATTTGGCGGCTATAATTCTGCCGAAAAAAAGCGGGTGTTGTTAGATAATAGTAATTTAGAGTTCTCACCAGCAGCATTTCAAATCACTGTTTTTGACATTGTGTATTCTCAAAAATTTGCCACCTTGACACATAGTGCAATCTTGGGTTCTTTAGCTAATTCTGGTGTTGAAACATCAACTTTTGGTGATATTATTACTGATGGTGCTGGTCACTGGCAATTTTTTGCTAAAAGTGAATTGAGCGATTTTTTTACCAGCGAAATAAATTATATCGGTCACACGAAGGTGAGATTAAGACCTACCACTAAGCAAAAAGTACTTACCGTAGAAGATGATAGCGCACAAGCGACTGCCATTGCTTCTTCTTTAAGACTAGATGCGTTAGTAGCTGCTATAACGAAAAAAAGCAGACAACAGACCAAAAATGATATAGCAAATAATTTGGTTAAATTGAATTGGCATAGTGCAACCAATTTTAATATAATGATTAAAGAAGATGATGTTCTAAGCATAAGACACTTTGGCAGAATAAAGATTTTAGACGTTAAAACAACTAAGAAAGGTAAATTTAAGGTGGTGTATAAACTGTGGCAGACGAAAAGGAAAAAGAGCAAAGACTAACTCCGATGGAAATTCACAATAAAGAATTTAAAAAGCGGGGCTTCAGTGGATACGATAGACGTGAAGTAGATAGTTTTTTAGATCAAATTATTAACGATTATGGCGATGCTCTTGATCAAACTGTTGATTTAAAAAATGAGGTTGTCAATTTACAAAATCAAGTTTCTGAATTACAGAAGCAAGTTGACCAGTATCAACAAAATGAAAATGCAACTAAAGAAGCAGTAGGTAACGCTAAAATTAAAGCGGAAAGAATCATCAACGATGCAACTGTTCAAGCAAATAATGAGACTGAACAGGCAAAGATTGATACTGATTACCAGCGTCAGCAGCTTGAATCAATTAAATCCGATTATGATCGTGTTAAAAAAGAGGTTGCTGGTTATCGTAGTTACATTCAAGAGCTTTTACAAAAAGCTATTGAAAATCTTAATGATGAAAAATGGCAAAAAGCTCTTGATAAATACTTCGGTACAGAGCGTTTTTATCCTCCAGATGGTGCAGAACCAATCATGTTAACCGATGAAGAAGAAGAAGTTGACGTAGACGATGATGACGATGATGGCATCGAGGTTGACAACGATAGTGCCGATGAAGTAAACTTTGAACAAGACATTGACGAAGATAATGATAGTCCTCAGCCAATGACGGGTGATAGTCCCAGCATTGAAACTGTCAATAATCAAAGCAGTTCTTCCAATACCAATAGTTCAGGTCCTACTGTTATCTTTCCGAATGACTATAAAAATCATAAATAACAAACTGGCAGTAAAACCTAAGAGCAATTCAGCGAATTAGCGCCGGTGTGAGGCTAGTATCAGAGCTCAAAGGTTGATCAGCTGTTAATAATGGTTTGTTACGTAAGTTGTACGATACA
This sequence comes from uncultured Lactobacillus sp., assembly GCA_946482465.1. Lineage (GTDB taxonomy): Bacteria > Bacillota > Bacilli > Lactobacillales > Lactobacillaceae > Lactobacillus. Next base: position 47,926 of record CAMLRL010000001.1, on the reverse strand, counting down.
CAATCAATAAGTGGAGCTTAAAAGCTCAATTTAGGTGGTACCACGATAATTAACCTCGCCCTAATTTTAGGACGAGGCTTTTTTTACAGAAAGGAATAAAAATGCGAGTGAAAGATACTCTTAATTTGGGTAAGACCAAATTTAAAATGAGAGGAAATTTGCCTGTAAGAGAAGCGCAATGGCAAAAAGAATGGGAAGAAAACAAATTATATGAACAGAGATTAAAGTTAAATAAGGGTAAGCCTCGTTTTGATTTGCATGACGGCCCGCCATTTGCTAATGGCAATATCCATATCGGTCACGCTATGAACAAGATCTCTAAGGATATTATTGTTCGTTTTAAAAATATGAACGGCTACTATGCTCCTTACGTTCCTGGCTGGGATACTCACGGCTTACCAATTGAACAGCAACTGACTAAGCAAGGTGTTGACCGCAAGAAGATGAATCTGGCAGATTATCGTCAGCTTTGTCAAGATTTTGCTCAAGAAGAAGTCAAAAAGCAAATGGCTGACTTCAAGCGCTTAGGTGTTATGGGTGATTGGGATCATCCGTACATTACTTTTCAGCCTGAATACGAAGCAGAAGAAATTCGGGTTTTCGGTAAAATGTTCGAAAAGGGCTATATCTATAAAGGGAAAAAGCCTGTATATTGGTCACCTTCAAGTGAGTCAACTCTAGCTGAAGCCGAAGTTGAATACCATGATATCAAGTCACCATCAATTTATGTTTCTTTCCCTGTTAAAGATGGCAAAGGTCTTTTAGACACCCAAAACACTTATTTCTTGATTTGGACAACTACACCTTGGACTATTCCTACTAACCAAGGAATTACTGTAAATCCGGGTTTTGATTATTCAGTAGTTCAAGTTGACGATAAGCGGTACGTTGTTGGTACTGAGCGATTAGAAGCAGTTGCTGCAGAATTGGGCTGGAATGACTATAAAGTTACCCAACATCTAAAAGGTAAAGATATGGATCGTATGGTAGCTAAACACCCACTATATGATCGTGATTCTTTAGTAATGAATGCTTTGCATGTTACCGCCAGTGATGGTACAGGTCTAGTTCATACAGCTTCCGGCTTTGGTGAAGATGACTATAATGTAGCACAAAAATATGGCATTCCAGTTTATAGTCCAATGGACAATAAGGGTTGCTTTACAGAAGAAATTGAAGATCCTGATTTAGTAGGATTATTTTATAATGATGCAAATAAAGTTGTCAGCGAAAAATTAAAGAAGTCAGGCAATCTACTGAAATTAAGTTTCTTTACCCACTCATATCCACATGATTGGCGTACAAAAAAGCCTGTAATTTATCGTGCTACTACCCAATGGTTTGCATCAATTGATAAATGTCGCCAGCAAATTCTTGACCAAATTGATCAAGTTAATTTCACTCCTTCTTGGGGTAAATTACGTTTGCATAACATGATTAAAGATCGTGGCGATTGGGTAATTTCAAGACAGCGGGCATGGGGTGTGCCTTTGCCAATCTTTTATGCGGAAGATGGCACTCCAATTGTTACGCCAGAAACTATTGAGCATATTGCCCAGATTTTTGCTAAAGAAGGCTCTAATGCTTGGTATAAGAAAACTGCTAAGGAATTATTGCCTGAAGGTTTCACTTCTGAGCATTCTCCAAATGGTAAATTTACCAAAGAAACCGATATTTTAGACGTATGGTTTGATTCAGGGTCTTCTCATCAAGCCGTATTAGCTAAAAGACCTGATTTGCGCTTCCCATGTGATCTTTACCTTGAAGGCAGTGACCAATATCGGGGCTGGTTTAACTCCAGTTTGATTACTTCTGTAGCAGCAAAAGGAATTGCTCCATATCGTGGTATTTTATCTCAAGGATTTGTTCTGGATGAAAAAGGACATAAAATGTCCAAATCTTTGGGTAATGTAATTTCACCAAATGATGTCATCAAGCAAATGGGTGCAGAAATTATTCGTTTGTGGGTTGCATCAGTTGATACTACTTCTGATGTTGCAGTTTCACAAGATATATTGCGTCAGACTTCAGAGAGTTACCGTAAGATTAGAAATACATTCCGCTATATGTTGGCCAATACTTCAGATTTTGATCCACAAGTCAATCGAGTAGAATATCAAGATCTCAACTCAATTGACCAATACATGGAAGTACGTCTTAATGACTTAGTTAAAACTTGTCTTGACAGTTATGAACGTTATGACTTTAATAATGTTTATAAAAAAGTATTCGCATTTATTTCAAATGATCTGTCTGCCTTTTATTTAGACTTTGCTAAAGATGTGCTTTACATTGAAAGTCAAGACAGTCATGCAAGAAGATCAATGCAAACCGTTATCTATGATGCTGCCGTTAAATTGGCCAAAATTTTGACACCAATTTTGCCACACACAATGGAAGAAGTTTGGTCTTTCCTTAAAGAAAAGGAAGATTACGTTCAACTTGCAGAAATGCCTCAGGTTGAGACTTATTCAAACCATGATGAATTGACTGAAAATTGGCATAAATTCATGAACTTACGTGATGATGTCTTAAAAGTTCTTGAAGAAGCTCGTGATCAAAAATTAATTGGTAAATCATTTGAAGCTGCGGTTACAATTTATCCAACTGCTGAAATGCAAACAGTTTTAACTAAACTGAACGCAAACTTTAGACAAATTTTAATTGTTTCTAAATTAACTATTGCTTCAGGTGCTGCACCTGAAAATGCGCAAAAATTGCCAAATGGTGCTTTTATAGTTGAACATGCTGAAGGTGAAGTTTGTCCACGTTGCCGCATGATCAGAACAGACATTGGTGCAGATAATAAAATACCTATGCTGTGCGGAAGATGTGCTAAGATAGTTGAAGAAGATTATCCCGAAGCAGTTCAAGAAGGCTTGGAAGAATAATGCGTTACGGTAAAGTAAAACAGTTTGACCGAAACAGCAGTTTTGGTTTTATCACTGATGATGAAAATCAGAAATCATATTTTGTTTTTTATACAGCTATTAAAGAAGAAGGTTATCGCCGCTTGCAAGTTGGTCAAAAAGTTAAATACCAACTTGCTCAAGGTAAAAATGGCTTACAATGTGTCAACGTATATTTAGCTGATTAACAGGAAAGTGAATAATGGATTTAACAGAAACTGAAATCTCTTCAAAACAAATTTTTACGGGTCGTATTGTCGATCTTTCTGTCAGAACGATTAAATTGCCCAATGGTGAAACTGCCTCGCGGGAAGTGGTAAAACATCAACCTGCTTCAGCTGCTATCGCAGTGAATGACAAGCAGGAAATGTTGCTGGTCGAACAATGGCGTGAACCGATTAAAGAACTGACTTTAGAAATTCCTGCTGGTTTAATTGATGATACTGATGCTAGTCCACTGGATGCAATGAAACGAGAGCTGAATGAAGAGGGCGGCTATCATGCAGATTACTGGGAGAAAATTACTGAATTTTATTCTTCACCAGGCTTTACTGACGAAAAGCTCTATTTATTTTATTGCGATACATTAACAAAACTGACTGATAAAAAGGCGCTCGACCCAGACGAGTTTCTTACTAGTCATTGGTTTAATTTAGAAGAGTTGAAACGTCTTTCAGCAGAAGGTAAAATTGTCGATGCCAAAACATTGTATGCCATGAGCGTATGGGAAAATATGCTGCTGACAGGCGCTGATACTAAGGAACAAAATGACTGAAAAACGATCTGATTACCGTAAAAAATTAAAACGGCAAAGGGGTAAAAAGGTTCTAAACTCCATCAAGTCTGCTTTTGATGATAGTGATGAAGAAGTTAATGTTAATCCTGAATTTACCCGTGATGCGGATGAAGTTGTGCACACAAACGAGCAGGTTAATGCAGAAACTGGCGAAAAGAAACGAAACTCTCCCAATAGAGAAGCTAAGTCACAGTCACCTACAAGTCAGGAAAAAGCTTTAAAATTAAAGGGCAAACTCAACCGTGCCATTTTAATTGTGGCTGTTTTAATAATTTTGGTATTATTTGCGTTATTTCACTTATAAAATTGAACGAGGGTAAAAATGAAGATAGCAATTATTGTCCCAATGGAAATTGAGGCTGAATATTATCATAAGTATTTTCACTCTGGTCACAAAGAAATGTTCGGATCTACTACATTCGAGCATTTTTGCGTTAATCAGAATGATGTGTATATTGGTTTAAGCGGAATAGGCAAAGTGCAAGCAGCTATGAATTTAGCTAGTTTACTAAGTCTAGTTGATATTGATTTAATTTTTATGACCGGTACTGCTGGGTCTTTACAAGATAGTGTTCATAAAGAAGATTTAATTTTGGCAAGTGCTTTTGCGTATCATGATGCCCATAACACTTTGGCTGGTGATTATGTTGAAGGACAAATACCGGGCGAACCGGCAGTATTCAACTTAGATTCAACTGCTAGAAGTAATTTTGCCCAATTTTTACAGAAAGAAAAGATTGATTATCAAGAAGGATTAATTGTTACAGGCGATTCCTTTATTGGTTCTCAAGTACAAAAAGATGAAATCAAGCAGAATTTTTCTACTGCTTTAGGAGTGGAGATGGAAGGAGCTGCTTTTGCTCAAGTAGCTTATCATTTTGAAAAGCCCTTGATTGGCTTACGTGCCATTTCAGATAATGGTAACCAAGATGCTAACGGCGATTTTGACCATTTTGCTCAAAAAGTTGGTGCAAAAGCCGCTAAAATAATTTGTTCATACATAGAGAAGATGACTTAAACTGATGACAGAAGTTTATTTAGATAATGCTGCTACAACACCAATGTCAGATAATGTAATTAATGTTATTACGGCTGAAATGAAAAATGACTTTGGTAATGCTTCAAGTACATATGAACTAGGACGAAAGGCTCGTCATGTTGTCGACTTAGCCAGACGAAAAGCGGCACATGCGATAAATGCTTCAGAAAGTGAAATTATTTTTACCTCTGGAGGCTCAGAAAGCAATAATACTGCAATTTTTGGTACAGCACATAGTCGCCAAAATATCGGCAAGCGTATCATCACAACGAAAATTGAGCACCCGTCCGTTTTAAAACCAATGCAGCAGTTGCAACTGGAAGGCTATGATGTCGTTTATCTGGATGTTGACGAAAATGGGCGTATTTCCTTAGCAGATTTAAAAGAGGCACTTACTCCTCAAACTATTTTGGTTTCAATTATGGCTGTCAATAATGAAATGGGTACAATCAACCCTTTGGCGAAAATTGGGGCTATTGTAAAGCCAAGCAATGCTTATTTTCATGTTGATGCAGTCCAAGGCTTAGGTAACATTGACTTAGACGTAGAGAAAATGAATATTGACTTATTGTCAACTTCTGCTCATAAAATAAACGGACCCAAGTTTTTAGGCTTTTTATATGAAAGAAATGCAATTAACTTGCCGCCGTTAGTTTATGGTGGTGAACAGGAAACCAAACGCAGAGCTGGCACTGAAAATGTTCCCGGAATTGCCGGCTTTGGTGAGGCTATCAGTGAAGTTGCTGCCATAGATAAGGCGCAACTGCAAAAGAAATATCAAAAGCTGCAAGGTATAATTTTAAATCAACTTGAAGAAGCTCAATTAGACTTTCAAGTAAATGGCGGCATTAAAGAATACGATTCACATCATATCTTAAATTTGTTTTTTAATGATATTTCCACCACCCTTTTACAGACAAATTTGGATTTAGCAGGTTTTGCGGTTTCCGGTGGCTCTGCCTGTACTGCAGGCTCAATTGAGCCTTCACATGTACTAGTTGCATGTTTTGGTAAAAAATCGCCAAGAATTAATGAATCTATTCGGATCTCTTTTGGACGCTTCACTACGGAGAAAGAGGTGCGCGCTTTTGCAAATCAGTTGTTTAAAGTTGTGAGCAAGCTCCAAAACAAATAAAATAATTGCTTTTTAAAGCAGATATGCTTATTATTAGTAAGTGAGGTAAAATTATGGCAAATACAGTTATTATTAATGGTGATACACGCAAGTTTACTCTTAGCCCAGATTTAAAACTCTATGCGTTAATTGATGCGGGCTTTGTTAAAACCGTTAAAGGTAATTTTAGTTATGAACATCCACTTTATAATGAATCGCCATACGATGCCCCAACTAAGTTAAAAATGACCATTAATAAAGAAATGTCTCATTTAACAATGGTTGTGACTGATAAAAATGGTCTGCAAAAGGTTAATATTTTTAAGAATAAGCAATTAGCTCCTACAGTTGAACTTTTAGACTATATTTTGAAAGATTTAGAGGAGCGAAATATTATTGTTGCAGTGAAGGATTGATTGATTTGGCAAAAAGCAAAACAAGAGTTGTTGTTGGTATGAGTGGAGGAGTTGACTCCTCGGTTTCTGCCCTCCTTTTAAAAGAGCAAGGCTATGATGTTATCGGCGTCTTCATGAAAAATTGGGATGACACTGATGATTCCGGGGTCTGCACGGCTACTGATGATTATGAAGATGTTAAAAGGGTGGCCGATCAGATTGGTATTCCTTATTACTCTATCAACTTTGAAAAAGAATATTGGCACCGCGTTTTTGAATATTTTTTAAATGAATATAAAAAAGGGCGCACACCAAACCCTGATGTTATGTGTAATAGCCAAATTAAATTTAAATCATTCTTGGAATTCGCGCTCAATCTTGACGCTGATTATATTGCAATGGGTCATTATGCCAAAACCTTTAAGGACAAGAATGGCGTTACCCATATGATGCGTCCTAAAGATGGTAATAAAGACCAAACTTACTTTTTAAGTCAGCTGAGCCAAGAACAAATTAGTCGTGTGCTATTTCCATTAGCTAACCTGACTAAGCCGCAGGTGCGTGAGATTGCACTTAAAAGTGGTTTAGCTACTGCTAAGAAGAAAGACTCAACTGGAATTTGCTTTATTGGTGAAAGAAACTTCCGTAAGTTTTTGAGTGAGTTTTTACCTGCCCAGGCTGGAGATATGATTACACCAGATGGCAACGTTGTTGGTCACCATGCCGGCTTAATGTATTATACTATTGGTCAAAGATCAGGTTTGGGGCTTGGTTCAACTAAAGAATCAACAGCACCTTGGTTTGTAGTTGGTAAAGACTTGCAAAAGAATCAACTGATTGTTCAGCAGGGCTATGACAGCAAATTGCTCTATGCGACGGAGCTAGAAGCTAGTGATATGTCATTCTTTACTGGCCAACCCGAGCATGATTTTGAGATCCATTGCACTGCTAAGTTCCGTTACCGTCAGCCTGATGTTGGTGTGACAGTATCGTATGATGCAGCAAACAATAAGGCAAAAGTTTACTTTGATGAGCCTGCTCGTGCTGTTACTCCGGGACAAGCATTGGTTCTTTATCAAGGCGAAGAATGCTTGGGTGGCGGCAATATTGATTGTGCTTACCAGAATGAGCAGCAATTACAATTAGTTTAATTTTAGCTATCAAAGGGAATGTCTTCGGCATTTCCTTTTTTGTTTGTTCCTACTCTTTTTCTTTTAAACAAATTAAATGATAAACTAGAAACTAATAGCAACAGAAAAGGATAATTATTTAATGCAGATTTATTTTGTCAGACATGGTAAAACAGAATGGAATTTACAAAAACGTTTTCAGGGGGCACACGGTGATTCACCACTTTTAACTCAAAGTCTAATTGATATCGGCAAACTGGCTGATTATTTACGAGGAACAAATTTTGCCGGCATTTATACTAGTCCCTTAAAAAGAGCAAAAACTACGGCAGTAAATTTCGCTGAAATTTCTGGTTATAAAGCCCAAATAAATGTAGATGAACGTTTGCGCGAGTTTGATCTGGGAGCGATGGAAGGACTCACTTTTTCTGAAGCCGAAAGTAAATATCCCCAACAAGTTGATGATATCTGGAATCAACCTGCAAAATATGATGGTCACAGTATTGGTGGAGAAAATTATCCGGAAGTAATTGCTCGGGGATTAAGTTTTGGCCAAGAAGTAGCTCACAAGTATCAAGATGATGATAAAGTGTTAGCAGTAAGCCATGGAGCAGCTCTAGGAGCAATTATGGGTGGTTTATTAGGTTACCCGCTAGCTGATATTAGGAAAAATGGCGGTTTAAGCAACACAAGCCTTACTATATTGGAAACAAAAGACAAAGGGCAGACATTCAAAGTTTTGACTTGGAATAAAACAGACTTTTTAGACAGAAAAATGGTGGATTCTGATTCGTTATGACAACAGACAAAAAAGCTGCAGGAGACTCAACTCCTGTTAAAAAGAGAGTACATGAGTTAATTAAGAAAATTGATGCTCACCCGCATAATAGTGAAAACTACTTAAAACTTGCTACCTATTTAATTGAACAGGGGAGTAGCGACCAAGCAGCACAGCTGCTTGAAAAAGCTAAGAACTTAGTTGCTCACCCCCAGGATTTAGATTATGATCTGGCAGTATGTTATTATATGCAGGGTAAATTTGACCAAGCACTCGGTTTACTCAAGCAAATTCCTAATGATGATTTAGTATTATATCAAAAAGCACTGGTATTTTTTAAAATTGGGCAGAACCAAAAAGCACTGGCCTATGCACTAACTATTAAAAATGTTGATGCCAAAGTCTTAGAGTTAATTGGCGATATTTGGTTAAGTTTGGGAAATATGAAAGAAGCAGAAATGAGCTATAGCAAGATTTCTGCCACAAAAAGAACAGCTAAAAGCAATTTTATGTTGGGCATCACCATTTTAACTAGAAGTCGCAAAGAAGCTGAAAAATACTTTGCTAGGTCAAAAAAGCAAGATCCCAAACTTTTTAGTAAAGAGCAAAAGCAGTATGCTTCAATCTTAAAATTAGTAAATGAAGCGAGAAAGAAAAATGACTGAATTTACTGGCAAAATTAATCGAATTGTTTTCGAAAACGACCAAGATCTTTATAAAATTCTTGACGTTTCGATCATTGGTCAATTGGAAAATTACGACCGGGATGACATTAAAGTCACCGGTAATTTTGGCGATGTTCAAATAGGAGCAACTTATAGTTTTACTGGTAAGTTGACAGTACATAATAAATTCGGTTTACAATTTCACTGCGAAAATTATAAATTGGCTTTGCCACACGAAAAAGGCAGTTTAATTAATTATTTAAGTTCAAATAAGTTTCCCGGAATAGGCAAAAAAGCTGCTGACACCATCGTATCTGATTTAGGGATGGACGCACTGAATGTATTAAAAGAAAAACCGGGGAAAATTGCTACTCTGTCTTTAACTAAAAAGCAAAAGGACAGTTTGCTCAGCGGAATTAACTCAATGGATTCTTATTCGGAAACAGTTTTGCAACTAGCTCAATTTGGCTTAAATAAAAAAGTGGCGGGAAGACTTTATCAACTTTATCATGGCGAAACTTTAACTAAACTGGAAGAAGATCCATACGCCTCAATTGCCGAAGTGACAGGTTATGCTTTCAAAAGTGCCGACCGTATTGGTCAAAAGTTAGGAATTGCTGCTGCGGATCCCAAAAGAGTTAATGGTGCAATTTTTCAAATTTTACTTGATGAAGTAGGAAAAGAAGGCAATACCTACGTTAAGTTGGAAAAGCTTCTGACCGATGCTAAAAAACTACTACAGATTAACCAATTTAATGTCATTGTTGACTGCGTCAATAACTTGCAGCATCAGGGTAAAGTAGTTGTGTTGGGTAATCATGCGGCTCTGCAAGAAATATTTGAAACTGAAACAGATATTGCCAATACAATAAAAAACTTGGTTGAAAAGAGTCAAGCGACTGCAAAATATAGTGACAAGGAACTTAATCAGGCAATAACTAAGGCCGAAACCAAATTAAAAATTAAATATGATGCAACACAAAAAGCTGCTATTAAAAACGCTCTGACCCATCCTATTTCAATATTAACAGGTGGTCCCGGAACTGGGAAAACAACTATTATCAATGGTATTCTATTAGCATTGCGTGATTTGGCTGAAATACCATCATCAGCTTTATATAGCTCGGACCCACCGTTTTTACTAGCTGCGCCCACTGGTCGTGCCGCAAAAAGGATGGAAGAAATAACTGGTATTACAGCTAAAACTATTCACCGGTTATTAGGTTTAGGAATTGGTGAAAATGATGCCACCGATTTGAACGAACTCAATGGGGAAATTTTAATTATTGATGAAATGTCAATGGTAGATATGTTTTTATTTAAACAACTTGTATCCAGTATTAATGAGACTAAACATATTGTTTTTGTTGGGGATAAAGACCAGTTGCCATCTGTGGGAGCGGGAAATGTCTTTAGTGATTTAATTAAGTCGCAAGCTTTTCCGACTACTGTCCTCAAACAAATTCATCGGCAAGGAGACGATTCAAGCATTATTACGCTTGCCCATGATATTAATCTCGGAAAAAATAGTGCAGCCTTGTTTAAGAAAACCAAAAACTATTCTTTTATTTCCTGCCCGCCTCATGAAGTTTCTCATGTTGTCAGCCAAATAGTTGAGCGCGCACTAGCAAAAGGCTTTAATCCGGATGATATTCAAGTTTTAGGAGCAATGTACCAAGGCGATGGCGGGGTAACTAATTTAAATAATGTAATTCAGGCAATAATTAACCCTGCAAAACCTACTAGCAAAATACTTGAAATTCATGATGAAAAGTTTCGCATTGGCGACCGCATTTTACAATTACAAAATAATCCTGAAAAAGATATCTATAATGGTCAAATAGGTAAAATTTTAGCAATTGATAATGATAATGCCCAAAAGTGTATGGTTGCTGATTTTGATGGTAGAGAAATTACTTTTAGCAAAAAAGATCTTTTTGATGTAACTAGAGCTTATGCAATTACAATACATAAGGCACAAGGCTCGGAATTTCCGTTAGTAATTCTGAGCTTGACTATGCAAAATTACGTCATGCTTAAACGTAATTTGTTATATACCGCGGTAACTCGTGCTGAAAAAAATCTGGTTTTGATTGGTGATCCGCGTGCTTATGAGATGGCCTTGAATAACTCAGGTAATGACCGCCAAACTGGTTTAACTGCTAAATTGCAAACAGCGCTGAATGTAAAAGTTGACCCTAGCGCAGAGAAAAAGTCCGATAAAAATAGAGATAAGCAAGATATAGCAGAAACTGACACACTTGCAGCTCCAAAACAAGATTATATTTTAACCCCAGAATTGATATATTCAGGTCAAATAGACCCGATGATTGGGATGCAAAATATTAAATTAGAAACTAAAACGAGATAGGAATTTAAAAATGGTGCATGAAAACGCTGATTATTCTAGTTTGACCCTGCAAAAAGATATTACTAAATGGATAACACAACATACTAAAGTCTTAGAATTTGGGCCAGATACCCTTGAAATCGAAACAATTTTAAAAGATTCATTTAATGAAACTGTCTACTGTTTTGTCGAAAAGAATCAAAACGGTAGTTTCAATGTTAACGATGATGGACGTGCATTATTTAAGTTGGATCCAAGTGCAAGTGATGCCGAACTAATAGATGCAGCGGCAGATTTGGTCTTTAATGCAGGATTTTCTTTTAACGCTGAAAATGGTGTAATCAGCTGTGAAAGTAACACAGAAAACTTAGTAAAAAATATCATGCAGTTAGCACAAATAGAAGTAAATGTATCATATTTAAATTAAGAAAATGAATTTAGATAGTATTTTTATTGCCATTTTAAAAAAATAATGATTAAATTATTGTTATATTTTTAATTATGGCCTAATCATTAAGGAGCAAAAATATGGCAATAATTTTCGAGCGGGTGAAGAAAAACTACGGCAAAAAGCCGGTCTTTTATGATCTTAACTTTAAAATTCCCTTGGAGCCCACAGTGATTGGTCTGGTAGGACCTAATGGGGTGGGAAAGTCAACCAAATTGATGATGGTTCTGAGGAAGGCTTCTTAGGGATACTCAAACGAGAAATGTTTTACGGTCTTGAAAAGCAATATAAAAATCTCACTGAATTAGAAGATGCAATCAGAGACTACATTGAACATTAGAATCATATTCAAATTAAAAGGACTAACTCCGATTGAATATCGGAGATTAGTCCTTTTTTTAAATGTATTAAATTAGCGCAATAAATTAAAACTAGATACGGAAAATTCAACATTAAAAGTATTGCGCTTAATTTCCTCACCATCTACTTGAGCATATTCTTTTTGCCTAGTTTTAACGGTAATCTTTTTAGCTTCAAAATAATGGAATTGGGGATCATAAACATGGGAACCATCTTTAAGCAGATTAATAAATAATTTGACTAATTTTCGCAAACCAAATTTTTCTATTACTACAGTGTCAATTTTGTGGCTGTCAATTTTTGCGCTAGGTAAAAGAGGCAAGCCACCACCTAAATAAGGGTGGTTGGTTGTTGTGACCAAGAACGCATCATCAAAATGGACCTTACGTTTATTAGTTTCAATATCGACACTAAAAGTATCCTGTCTAGTAACACTTGCTAAAACGTTATAGCCGTAAATCAGTTTTCCTTCATTAAATCTGTTCAGTAATTTTTTTAATTTGGAAATATTGCTATTATGATTAACAAAAGCATCAAAACCAACACCGAAACTATTGGCAAAATAGTATTTTTTGTCTTTATTAATATCAGGAAAAACAAATGAACCACAATCAATTTGATCGGGCTTAACTCCGTCTTTTAAGCGATCAAGTAAAATTTTAGGATCAGCAGTTAAACTGGCTGCACGCCCGAAATCGTTTCCTGTACCAGCGGGCAAATAAGCGATAGGTGTGGCAGGATTACTTGAACGCTTAATGCCATTAAGCACTTCATTGAGTGAACCATCTCCACCGATTACTAATAAAATTTCATTTGAAGAATGTGGTCGATTACCATAGTCTTGAGCGATGCGAATTGCCTCACCAGCGTAATCGCTTGTTCTAGTATCAAAATTAATATTATCATTTATGAGTAATGCAGTAGTTTCTTCAAATACAGACTTAGCGTGACCATTGCCTGCAGTTTCATTTACTAAAAGGTGTATCTTTAATTTATTGTTCATATAATTTCATTCATTATAGAAAAAAGCCCGTACAAAACAGGCTTTTTTTATTTTTTCTCAACTAACATAGGTAAGATCATTGGCCGTCTTTTTGTTTTCGAATACAGAAAGTCCGATAGGTTAGCGATTATCGCATTGCGAATTACGCTGTCTTTTGGGTGTTCCATTTTGTCCATCTCAGATTTTAGCACATGATAAATATGCTTTTGTGCTTGATTAATTAATTCTGTAGATTCTCTCATGTAGACAAAACCGCGACTTAAAACGTCGGGACCAGCCAGTACACGTTTATGCTTATAATCAACAGTTGCTACCACAACCACTAAACCATCTTCAGATAATACTTGTCTGTCATGGACAACAACATTGCCCACATCAGCAGTACCTGAAGTGTCAACATAAACATCGCCCGCAGGAATGTGACCGGCTATTCTTGATCCTTCAGGACCAAAACAAACTACTTCGCCGTTTTCAAGGACAAAAGTATTTTCTGCGGGGACACCGGCTGCCTGTGCTAATTCAGTATGAATGACTTGCATCCGGTATTCGCCGTGAACAGGAATCATGTACTTGGGCTTGGTCAAACGAACCATCATTTTAAGTTCTTCCTGACCACCATGTCCAGATGTATGGACGTTATTTATTCTGCCATGAACGACGTTGGCGCCACCCTCCATTAATTTATTAATTAAGTGATTGACGCTTAAGGTATTTCCTGGAATCGGGTTAGAGGAGAAAATTACTGTATCTCCTGGTTGCAGACTTATTTGCCGGTGAGTGCCGTTAGCTATTCGAGATAAAGCCGCCAGCGGTTCACCTTGGGAACCAGTACATAAAATCATGACTTCTTCTGCCGGAGTATGGTTAATTTCGTTAGCATCAACGATCAAACCATCAGGAACATTTAAGTAACCTAAGTCAATCCCATTTTGCACGCCATTTTCCATACTCCGTCCAAAAATGGCAACTTTACGTCCGGTATCTTTGGCCGCCTGAATAGCGGTTGAAACACGGTAAAGATTAGAAGCAAACGTGGCGAATATTATGCGACCATGAATTCCTGTAATAATATCGTGTAGCGATTTGGCTACAAAACGTTCGGACTTGGTAAATTGCGTTACCTCAGCATTAGTCGAATCAGATAATAAAGCTAGAACACCTTCGTTACCTAATTTAGCCATTTTTTGAAAATCAGGGGCTGGCTGATTCATGACGGGTGTTAAGTCAAATTTGAAGTCACCAGTAAACACGACTGCACCCAGCGGAGTATGAACGGCTATACCCAGAGTATCAGGAATAGAGTGGGTAGTTCTAAAGAAAGTCACTGTTAATTTTTTGAATTTAAGGACAGTGTCTTCATGCTCCTCGTGCAATTCTGTTGTCCGCAGAATGCCGTGTTCTTCGAGTTTTCCTTTAATAAGTGCCAAAGCAAAAGGAGTGGCGTAAACCGGAATTTCTGGAATTTTTTCCAGTAAAAACGGAATACCGCCAATATGGTCTTCGTGACCGTGACTCACAACAAGTGCTTTAATTTTTTTCCGGTTTTTAATTAAATACGAATAATCAGAAATTACATAATTAATGCCAAGGAGATCATCTTCAGGAAACTTAATACCACAATCCATGATAATAATCTCATCTTGGTATTGAACACAATACATATTTTTGCCTATTTCGTGCAACCCCCCGATTGCAACGACGGCAACTTCATTATTTTTAATGCGCACGAAAACTACTTCTTACTCTCAAAAGAGGTCAATTTAAAGTCGGCATGTTCTTTTTCGTAAGTTAGCGAATTTCCGGCTAATTCTTGGATGAGTTCAATATTATAGGGGGTATTCTCCTCAACCATAGTCCTTGCTGCCACCATATTATCGGCTTCAAAGTAAAGAGTCTGGGTTGTCTCCCGTCTAGGGTTGACAACCTTGTCTTTTTGATACAAAACTTTGTAGATCATATTTGTATTCTCCTTATTCAGTTTATAAAACGTTCATATTTTGGATAACAAAAAGTACCCAATAGCTAATAAAATTCTACCATACATAAGAAATCAAGTATAGAATCAAGTTCTAGTAGCTTTATTAAAAAAACCGTCAAATCAAAAAAGACGGCTTAAATATTTTTAAAACAATTAATAAATTATAACAGTATCATCATCCAGTTTGAAAGGATCTTCCTTATTAATGCGATCATAAAACAGATGTCCTCGTAAATGTTCGATTTCATGGGATGCTACAATTGCAGGATAATCTTTTAAGCGTACGGTTTTTTCTTCTCCGGAGACAGTGTAGTAGTGGACCTTTAGCTTGTCAGGTCTAGGGACATACCCGTCAATTACCTTATCAACACTTAAGCAGCCTTCACCTTCACTGAGACATGCTTGCCTAACAGATTCAGACAATATTTCGGGATTAACAAAAGTTTCCTTAAAAATTATATCACCCTTATCGTTAGGAACTAATAGTGAAGCCATTTGGACACTTTCACCTACCTGCGGAGCTGCTAAGCCTACACCCGCTCTTAGTTGGTGTTTTGCGGCAATTTTAGGATCTTGAGAGTTAACAAGATACTCCATCATTTCTTTAGCTAAGTTTTTGTAGTGTTCACTTAAAGGAAAAGTCAATGGTTTAGCGACTTTACGTAACACAGGATTACCATCCCGGGTAATATCTTTCATTAATATCAATTAAATTCACTCTTTCATAAAAGTTTATAGTTATATTTGTAACATAAAGTAAACTAATTTGTCTGCTTTTTATTCTATACTAAATTTTTAATTTGAAAAAGAGGGATAAACGTTGACCAGTATATAGTTAGGTGGTAAAATCAATGAGCGTAAATATACAGATATGAAACACTTCGATTAGCATGTTTTTGACGTGCCGCCGAAACTGTGACATGGTCACAGTTTTTTTATTGAGGAGTGGAGGAGGAATTACTTTTGTCAGAGAAAAGAAGAAACGATATTAGGAATATAGCTATCATAGCTCACGTTGACCATGGTAAAACTACTTTGGTTAACCAATTATTGAAGCAATCCGACACTCTCCCTGAACATATGGCTCTGGAAGATCGGGCAATGGACTCAAACGATATTGAGCGCGAACGTGGTATTACTATTTTATCCAAAAACACTGCGGTTAAATATGGCGATACTACAATCAATATCTTGGATACTCCGGGACATGCCGATTTTGGTGGCGAAGTTGAACGTATTATGCATATGGTTGATGGTGCCTTGCTTCTAGTAGATGCCTATGAAGGAACTATGCCGCAAACTCGTTTCGTACTTAAAAAGGCATTAGAAGCTGGGGTTAAGCCTATTGTAGTTATTAATAAAATTGACCGTCCAGGTGCTCGTCCAAAAGAAGTTCTTGATGAAGTTTTGGAATTATTCATTGAGTTAGGTGCAAACGATGAACAATTAGATTTCCCAGTTGTTTATGCTTCTGCATTAAATGGTACGTCCTCATACGATCCAGATCCGGCCAAGCAGGAAGAGACTATGAATCCTATATTTGATACGATTATCAAATCTATTCCTGCACCAATTGATAATTCTGATGAGCCTCTGCAATTCCAAATTACAATGCTTGACTGGGACGATTATGTTGGCCGAATTGGCGTTGGCCGAGTTTACCGTGGTCGGGTCAAAGTCGGTGACAACATCACAGTTATGAAACGTGACGGTTCTACTCAAAACTTTAGAGTTACCAAATTATTTGGTTTCTTCGGCTTGAAGCGTAATGAAATCACTGAGGCAAAAGCTGGCGATATAATTGCTATCAGCGGTATTAACGATATTTTTGTTGGTGAAACTATTGCATCGGCAGAGAATCCTGAGGCATTGCCAATTCTGAAAATTGATCCGCCAACCTTGCAAATGGATTTTGTTGCCAATGATTCTCCTTTCTCTGGACGTGAAGGTGACAAGGTTACGCCTAAGAAACTGGAAGACCGTTTAATCAAGCAAACTCGGACTGATGTCTCATTAAGAGTTGAGCCTACTGATCAATTAAACGCCTGGACTGTTTCTGGTCGTGGTGAACTGCACCTTTCGATTTTAGTCGAAGAAATGCGTCGTGAAGGTTTTGAATTGCAACTGTCAAGACCAAAGGTTATTTACCGCGAAATTGACGGCAAAATGTGTGAACCATTTGAAGCTGTGCAAGTTGATACACCTGATGAGTATGTTGGTTCCGTAATTGATTCACTTTCTCAAAGAAAAGGTGAAATGAAAAATATGGCTTCAACGGGCAATAATCAAACTCGCTTAGACTTTTTGGTTCCTTCCCGAGGCTTAATTGGTTATAACAATGAATTTATGTCCCAAACAGGTGGTTACGGCATTATGAACCACAGCTTTGATTCATATAAACCAGTTGTGAAAAACTGGGAGCCTGGCCGTCAAAACGGTGCACTTGTGTCAATTAGCCAAGGCAAATCAACTACTTACTCTTTACAGACAGTTGAACAGCGTGGAGAACTATTCATTGGTGCCGGTGTCGAAGTATATGAGGGAATGATTGTTGGCCAATCATCACGTGATCGTGATATTGCTGTTAATGTCATTAAGGGTAAAAATTTGACTAATACTCGTGCTGCGGGTAAGGACCATGCCGCTGCAATTAGAACCCCTAAGACTTTAACTCTAGAAGAAGCCATCGAATTTTTAAATGATGATGAATACTGTGAGGTAACACCAGAATCCGTCAGATTAAGAAAGAAAATCCTGAACACTTCTGAGCGGCAAAAAGCTGATAAGAGACGCAATAAAAATAAATAAATTATTTAAGAAGGGCACTCACTGATGAAGTGGTGCCCTTTTTGTTTTATAATGCTTTATAATGAACGTGTATTAATCACAGGGAAGAGGTCAACTTGTGCGACAAAAACTTCACCATTTAAATTATAATATTTTGGTGCCTTATATATTATTGGTTGTTTTTGGCATAGTGATGGTTTATTCGGCCAGTTCTGATATTTTATTGGTAAATGGCTTCAATCCAGCTATCTATGGTATTCGACAAGCAATATACGCGTTTTGCGCAATTTTTTTGGTTGGTGCTCTGTGCTTTTTTTTAAAATTAGGCATTTTCAAAAGTCGTAGATTTGTTGCCGGCTTTTTAGTGATTTGTCTTTTAATGTTGTTTTATCTGATCTGTTTAAAACTTTTCAAAGGATCTGCAGCTGCTGTTAACGGCTCAGTTGGCTGGATTGATTTGAAAATTATCAAAATACAACCTCTTGAAATAGCCAAGCTGTCCCTAGTAATCTATTTAGCGTATTTTTTAGACCGCCATGATGGGTCCTTTAAGAAGGGGCACATTATTCAAAACCTCTCTAGACCGGCTATCTTAGCAGCATTTATGATGTTTTTAGTTATTATTGAACCAGACTTTGGCGGTACTGCAGTACTAGCAATGATAGTGATTGTGATGTTTTCTGTTTCAGGTGTCCCTGCTAAAAACGCTGTGCTTTGTCTGATTGGAATCGGCATCAGTGTCTTTTTGTTAGTATTTTTGATAATCAAGTGGAATCCAGAATTTTTGCAGGAAAGTTACCAGTACCGGCGTTTTCTCTCCTTTCTCCATCCATTTGAATTAGAGCAAAAAGGCGGAGCACAATTAGTTAATTCATATTATGCTATTCATAATGGTGGTCTACTTGGCGTTGGGTTAGGAAACAGTATGCAAAAAAGGGGCTATCTTCCTGAACCATATACTGATTTTATTCTGGCTATTATTGCCGAAGAAATTGGGGTAATAGGAGCTTTACTGGTTTTGGGACTGATATTTTACCTGATATTTAGCATAATGGAAGTTGGCAACAAGGCATCTTCTCAATTCAACGCACTGTTTTGTTTTGGTATTGCCACAATTATTTTTACCCAAACATTTTTTAACGTGGGAGCTGTTTTAGGCTTATTGCCCATAACGGGTGTTACTCTACCTTTTATTTCTTATGGTGGCTCATCTTTGCTCGTCCTTTCAGCTGCAATTGGTATTGTGTTAAATATTTCTGCTAATGAACGAATTAAAAAAGAGAAAGAAGAACTTAAATGAGTATTGAAAAAGATTTGGAACATAAAAATATTAATCAAAGACAGAGTTTGATTGTTTATTTAAAGTCTGTTAACAATCAATACAAATTACGACGTTATGGGGATATAGTCTATTTCTCCAAAAAATGTGCTTACTGCATTTTATATGTTAATCAAAAGGATGCTGATGAAATTAGGGAGGAACTAAACGCGCTTGATTTTGTTGATCAAGTTACGAAATCAAGTTGGGATCAGATTGATCTTTCAAGTGATCATATTGAAAAACAAATAAGTGATTTGGCTGTCCAAGCTGAAAAGAAGTTACAAGAAACACAGGAAGATATGGAACAATTGTTATGAGAATTATTTCTGGTAAATACGCCAAGCGCAATTTATACACTCTTAAGAGTCAAAAAACCAGACCAACAAGTGATAAAGTTAAAGAATCACTTTTTAACGCTTTAGGTCAGTTTTTTTCAGGAGGCAACGTCTTAGACCTTTACGGTGGAAGCGGAGCCTTAGGAATTGAAGCAGTTTCAAGGGGATGTCACCAGGCTGTAATAGTTGATATTAATTATCAGGCCGTAGAAATAATTCGTAAAAATGTTGCTCTTACTAAAGAACCTGATCGCTTTTCTATCTATAAAATGCCAAGTAATGTTGCTCTAAATAAGCTAGCAGGTGACGGGCAAAAATTCGATTTAGTTTTTTTAGATCCGCCTTATGCCAAGCAACACATTGTGTCTGACATGAAAAAAATGCTTAAATTAGCTTTATTAGGCCAAGATGCTATTGTGGTGGCTGAAACTGATGATGAAACTGAATTAGGTCAGGTTGAAGGCTTTAAGTTAATGCAGGAAAAACATTTAGGTAAGACAATTGTGCGCTTTTATCGAAAGGAAAATTAATGAGTACCGCTATTTTTCCAGGAAGTTTTGATCCGTTGACAAATGGTCATGTTGATATTATTCAGCAAGCTGCCAAGATTTTTGATCAAATTTATGTTGTAATAATGACTAATACGGCCAAGAAATATCTTTTTACTGAAAAGGAGAGACAATCCTTGGCACAGGATGCTGTCAAAGAAGAAAAAAATGTAACGGTTCTGTTAAGGCCAAATAGTTTAACGGTTGATGTTGCTCATGATCTTCAAGCTAATGTTATTATTCGGGGCGTCAGAAACAACGCTGATTTTTTATATGAACAACAAATCGCGGAAATGAATAAAGAAATAGCACCGGACGTAACTACTGTTCTATTTTTTACCAAACCAGAGAATAGTTTTGTTGCGTCCAGCATTGTGAAAGAAATTGCTAATTTTAATGGTGATACCAAATCATTTTTACCTGCTAAAGCAGCTGCAGCAATTAGGAAAAAAATAGGTAAAGAAAAAGATGAATGAACCAAAAAAATCGACCAAAAAAAGGAGTAGACTAAATAAGTTCCTCCTGTTAATTCTAACAGTCGCTGTAATATTTATTGGCTTAAATTGGCCAACCAATTATTATATTGAAATGCCCGGTAACGCAGTGTCTACAGGACAATTTATGCGTAGCAACTCAAAGGCACCTAATAACTTTTATTTGGTTACAGTAAGTGAAACTAGTCAGCCAGCTTCAGTATGGCAATACCTTTTTAGTTTTACCCAAAAACATGTTAGCCGGGTTCCCAAAGAAGAACTGTTAGGCAGCGCCACAAATAGCCAGTATCAAGAACTGCAAAATTGGTATATGGAAACCAGTCAGCAAAATGCTATTTATTGTGCTGCTAAGAAAGCTGGACTTAAGCCTAAGTTGCATTATCAAGGCGTTTATGTAATGCAAGTACAAAAAGGTTCGAGTTTTAGAAAAAAATTGCAAATTGGTGATACTGTTTTAGGCGCTAACGGTCATAGATTCCGTTCTACTGCAGAAATGATCAATTACCTGCAAAAGAGAAAAATCGGCTCAAAAGTACAGATAACAGTTCTCAGAGAGCAGAAAAAAATTGCTTTTACCGGTAAAATCGTTAAAGTCAAGGGAACAGGAAAGCCAGGTATTGGTATTCAATTAGTTGAGCATACTAAAGTTGAAACCAAACCCAAGTTAACTATTAATGCAGGCGATATTGGTGGACCGTCTGCAGGTTTGATGTTTACGCTGACTAGTTATGAAATCTTCTCGGGTGAACATTTAGCAAAGGGTCATAAAATTGCCGGCACAGGCACTATTACTCCTTCTGGAAAAGTCGGCATCATTGGTGGAGTAGATAAAAAAGTGGTTGCTGCAGATAAGGCAGGTGCCGAAGTATTCTTTGCCCCTACTGATACTGGTGGATTAAAAAAGAGCGCCAACAATTATGTCGTCGCCAAAAAGACAGCTAAACAGATCGGAACAAAAATGAAAATTGTTCCTGTTCGTACTTTTGATGATGCTCTCAATTATTTACGTAAAAATTTCAAATAAAGTATAAAAAGCTCAAAATTTTTTGAGCTTTTTTCGTACTTAAAATTGGGAGTTGAAAACAATGGATTGGGAAAAAGTTAAAAATTTTATTGCACAATACAAACTCTATTTTGTCGTGGGACTTGTTTTGCTAGTTTTAATTATTGTCATTTGGACAAGAAAAGAGACGCAAAAAGATGAACTGATCGATTTTAATGAAGATAAAAGTGCTGCCTTTGCCAATAAAGAAAGCCTTGATAATGACGAGAATGATAAAGAGCAGGTAAAAGCCGCCGCAAAAAAACAAGTAATTGCTAAACCGCAAAATGTTACGTGTGATATTTCTGGTGCAGTCAAAAATCAAGGTGTTTATACGTTAAAAAAAGGAGCTCGCTTAAATGAGCTAATCACTGCTGCAGGCGGATTAAAAACCAATGCCCAAATCAAAAATGTTAATCGGGCACTAATTTTGAATGATCAGGATAAAATTCGTATTCCTTATAAAGGTGAAAAGATAACTAAAAAGGCAATTGTTGAATCTTATTCTTCAGACAGTGCTGAACCAAATTCAGCTGAAGTGGCGAGCGATACAAGTGTAGCTGAAAATAATAAAGTCAATATTAACACAGCGGACGCAGCTCAATTACAAAAACTGAATGGCATAGGTGAAAAAAAGGCTCAGCAAATTATTAGTTACCGGCAAGAAAATGGCCAGTTTAAAGCAATTGACGAACTTAAACAAGTTTCTGGAATAGGGGACAAAACTTTTGCAGGACTTAAGGATCAACTGGAAATTTAGCGTTCTCAGACCAGGCTTTTTCTTATTATTAGGACTTTTATTAATTGGTTTAAGTTTTATTATTTTTCAAAAACAAACTGTAACGCAAAAATTGGTCTGTTATGCTTTGATTAGCTTTTTAACATTATTATTAATTTATAAATTTAGCAACTTAAAATGGGTTATTTTACTGTCAGTACTTCTGATGGCGATTATTTTCCATGTCGATAACAAAGAAACGAAATTTATGCTGACGCCTCATGCCACTGTCGACGTTTATCCTGATCAGGTTAAAATTTCGGATGATTGGTTTTCCGCTGAGGCAAAAGCATCAGGCGGCAGAATTTTAATTTCGGGGAAATTAACTCCTAATCAGCTTAGAAAAATTGCTCAGGGTTATCAAATTACTTTTTCTCACTTGGCTGGTGAGGTAAGTCAAATTGAGCCTGCTTCTAATTACGGGCAATTTGATTTACGCTCTTTTTATCGCAGCAAGAACATTACTCAACAAGTAAAATTGACTAGTTGCAATCTTACAGTAGAAAAAAGAGGGTTTTGGAATTATTTACATTATTTACGCTATCGTTTAAAGACTTACTTGCATAAAATGCCACCTATACTTTCTTTCTTCAGTTATGAACTGCTCTTAGGGGAAAACCCCAGTCAAGATTTTCAACCGATCTTAAATAATTATCGCGATCTTGGTGTCATTCATATTTTGAGTATTTCAGGCTTACATGTTGGTATTTATACCCTCGTAATTAGTACGATTTGTTATTTTTTCAAGTTGACTGAAAATGAAGCCTTTTGTTTTTGTTTACTCATTTTGCTGGTAGGGATATTTCTTTGTAATGGTCAAGCAGGTTTTGTGAGAGCAAGTTTGACTTATATTATTGGCAAGATTTTAACTTTAAATAAACTACAAATAAATAAACCAGATTTGTTAGGGCTGACGGCGATAATTCATTTGCTTATCAATCCCCGTTTAATGCTCGGTACTGGTGCATTATTAAGTTACATCTTGGCACTAGGATTAGAATTAACAAATAAAATGACGAACTTTAAGCAATCTGTTGCTTTAAACTTGCTCCTCTTACCTTTATTATTGTTTTATTTCTTCCAGTTTAATTTTCTAACGGTTATCTTTAATCTGATTATTGTGCCTTATTTTAATTGGGTGGTGATGCCAGCGACATTTTTAAATTTAATCGTATTTAAAATGATGCCACATTTGAGTTGGCTGTTTGAAGGAATATTAGAAAAGGGCGAACAAATAATTGCGCAATTTTCTAAAACTCAGATTGGATTATTTACTTTTGGTAAAATCAATTGGTGGCAGTGCTTATTTTTGCTCTTACTAACTTCTGCAATATTAGTGGCTTTTAATGAACAAACTTCTAGCATTAAATTTAAAAAATATCTTTTGAAAGGCACCTTGTTCTTTTATTTAATAGTCTTTCTCAGCATCCATTTTCCGTTGCAAGGACAGGTAACATTTATTGATGTCGGTCAAGGGGACAGCATATTAATATCTACTCCCTTATTTAGACGCGTTTTTCTGATTGATGTTGGTGGGAAATTAAACTTTAACGGTAAAAAAGTAACTCCGCAAGTTAATAAAATTACAATTCCATTTTTAAAAGCACAGGGAATAAGCAAAATTGATGGTATATTTTTAAGTCATCAAGATGCAGATCATGTGGGAGACTTGGGACCATTGCTGGATCAAGTTAAGGTGAAAAAATTATACATGGCTCAAGGACTTCTAGACAATCCTTCCTTTCGTAAACGGATTGCCTCGCGCATTGGTAAAAAGCAGGTTGTGCAATTATTAGCTGGGCAAAATGTTAAATATCCAGATATTTCTTTTGCAATTGTTTACCCGTTTAAGCCGGGTATTGGCAAAAATGAAGATTCTTTGTCATTAACATTTAAATTAGCCCGAAAGCAGTGGTTGTTTACTGGTGATCTCGGTCAAGCAGGGGAAGCAGAAATCATGGCTAAGTACCATTTATATGCAGATTATTTTAAATTAGGTCATCATGGCAGTCGGACAGCCTCCAATCCAGATTTTTTAAAGGCTTTACAGCCGGAAAGAGTTTTTGTATCTGCCGGACGTCATAATAGGTTTGGCCATCCACATGAAGAAACAATTGGAACGCTGCAAAACCAACATATCTCATGGGCTTCCACTCAGGACTGTGGTATGATAACTTGGAACTATGGCGGATTAATGAAGCCAAAATTTAAACAATTTTTACCGGTGGCAAAAAAATGACGTTACTTTCTTTATTTAAGAATTCCCAGCAAAACGCTCTAAATACGCTTATTAGTGGGTCTGATACTTTTTTAAACGATTATCTTGCTAAGTCCTATCTGCAGGAAGAACAATTCTCAGACTATGAAAGGGTAATGGTTGATTGTGAAACAGATGGATTAGATAATTTAATTGCAGCTCTCACTGAATCGAGCCTTTTTAGTCAAAAAAAAGTGCTGACTGTTAAGAACCCTTTTTTTCTGACCGCTAAAGTACCACAAAAATATCATAAACATGTTGAGCAATTACAAAATATTTTTGAAAATAGTTCCCAACTGGATGATGTGATAATAATGGTAGCGTCATATGAAAAACTGGATCGACGCAAGAAAATAACTAAAATTATTACGCAAAATTTTAACGTCGTTGAAGCCCAAGTAAAGCCCTACGAACTGAAAAAAGTAGTCAGAGGGCTGATTACAAGTGAAAAATACCAAATAACAGACGATGCCCTTAAATTGCTTTTGGAGCGTAGCGATCAAGTGCTGGATACGGTTTTGAGTAACTACAATAAACTGAAAATGGCGGCAATCGATCAGAAAATCACAACTGCATTAGTTGAAAAGAACACTGATTTGTCACTAGCACAAAATATATTCGCTATTTTAGAAGTTGCTTTAAGGAAAAATTATCAAGAAGCACTAACACGTTTAGATAATCAACTACATAATGGTAACAGTCCAGTGCAGCTTTTAGCTGTTTTTGAAAATCAAATAGAGTTTATTTTGGTGGTAAAGGTGTTGCAAAACAGAGGGAGAAGTGAGGCAGAAATTGTGCGTGAGTTAGGTGTACACCCATTTCGAGTTAAGGTGGCTCTCAGGAATAATATAGGTTTACAAAAATTAGAAAAATTATTACAAGAAGCCATTAAACTTGATTTTAATTATAAAAACGGACAATATCGCAGTGAGAATTTTTTAAGACTTTTTATCCTGAGTGTTTGATATTTACAGCAAAAAAAGACAGAAATGATATTCATTTCTGTCTTTTTTGATTATCAATAATCAAGATCATTATTTTGCAAGTTTTGCTAAA
This sequence comes from uncultured Lactobacillus sp., assembly GCA_946482465.1. Lineage (GTDB taxonomy): Bacteria > Bacillota > Bacilli > Lactobacillales > Lactobacillaceae > Lactobacillus. Next base: position 22,343 of record CAMLRL010000001.1, on the reverse strand, counting down.
CGACTCTTATCACGGTTAGCTTTGTTTTTGTGAATAAGACCTTTGGAAGCGGCCTTATCTAATGCACGAGCTGCTTCTACATGTAATTCGGAGGCGTTCTCAGCACCAGCTGCTTGAGCAGTCTTGAACTTCTTAATAGCAGTTCTTAATTTGTTCATTTGAGCGGCATTGCGCTTTCTAGTAGCATCTTGAGTCTTAACACGCTTAATAGCTGATTTAATTTGTGGCATAAAAATTCACCTCCATCAATCGTAATTCTACTTTATAGATTATACTGAAAGATAAATGCAGATGCAAGATAAATTATACTTGCTTTTTAAAAAAATTGTCTGTATTATACTATTGTTGTGAACCGTTAACGCTGTTTGCGCGCTCACACCTGACGGTTAACGTTGTTAACGGCAATTATTCTAGTGAAAGGTGAAAAATAATGGCAATTTCAAAAGCAGAAAAAGATGAAATAATTAAAAATTTTGCGACTCACGAAGGTGACACTGGTTCAACTGAAGTTCAAGTTGCAATCTTGACTACTGATATTAACAATCTGACTGAGCATATGAGAAATCACTCACATGATCACCACTCTTATGTTGGTTTGTTAAAGAAAATTGGTCACCGTCGTAACTTGCTTCGTTATTTACAGAATAAGGATATTAATCGTTATCGTGAATTAATTAAGAAATTAGGTTTACGTCGTTAATTTCATTTGAAATGTCAAAAAGCTGGTTCAAAGTTTTGAACTGGCTTTTTTATTTTTGTCAAACTGCTATTTTATGCTAGAATAAAAAAAGATACTTTTTACGTTGTGATCACACGATCCCTAAATAACAACTGAATAGAAAATTAAAGAAAAGGAAATATAATGACTGATCAAGTTAAAATTATGATTCTGAGCGGTGTTCGTGAGCAAGGAAAAGACATGTTCGCCGTTCAAGTTAATGATGAAATTTTTGTTCTTGATGCCGGTCTTAAATATCCTGATAGTACGTTGTTTGGAATTGATTTGGTTATTCCAGATCTGGACTTTTTTGAACAATACGGCGATCAGGTTGTCGGCATCTTTTTAACACACGGACATGCTGATTCTATCGGCGCTTTGCCTTATATTTTACGTCAATATGACATACCCGTTTTTGGCTCACAACTAACAATTGAACTAGCCAAGATTACTGTTAAACGCGAAAACAAACGTTGCAAAAATAGTCTTTTTCATGTGATCGATGCAGATACTGAGATTGAATTTAAGAATGCTAATATCTCATTTTTCCCTACAACACACTCTATTCCTGACTCTTTGGGAATTGATGTGCATACCCCTGCAGGTGAAGTTGTTTACACGGGAGATTTCAAATTTGATCCTTCAGCAGCACCCAAATACCGCACGGATCTGGATCGTTTAGCAGAAATAGCACATAAAAAGGTATTGGCACTGTTAAGTGATTCTTCCAATGCTGAAGCATCACTTCCTAACGTTGCAGAACAAGATATTGGGGATTATGTAACGAATGTTTTTCGTAATGCCAAGGGCAGAGTAATTGTAGCGGCTAAAGCCTCCAATTTAATCAGAATTCAAGAAGTATTAAATGCCGCCCATAAAACTGGTAGACGTGTTTTATTGACTGGCAGAGACTTAGCTAAAATAGTGCGAACAGCTATGAGCTTGGGTTATCTAACAGTTCCTAAAGGTCTGTTAATGCGAGTTAAAAATTTAAAAGAAACTCCTGATGAAAAAACCGTCATTCTTGAAACGGGTCAAATGGGAGAACCTTTAAATTCCTTGCAAAAAATGGCTAAAAAGCGCCATAGCATGATCACAATTCATAAAGGCGATTTGGTTTTTATTGCTACAACACCATCCCATTCTGTTGAAACGATTGTGGCGCAAACTAGTGATCTGGTTTATCGTGCTGGAGGCACTGTTATCCAGCTTGGTAAAGCTAAGCATACTAGTGGTCACGCTACTGGCAGGGATCTCCAACTTCTAATTGGCATCTTAAAGCCCCAGTTCTTAATTCCTGTAATTGGTGAATACAGACTGCTTGAGGTTCATAAAGATTTAGCTATCAGAGCCGGACTAAAAAGAGAAAATATTTTTATCACGAAAAATGGTGATTGCTTAAGCTACGATTTTAACCAAGAACGACTTTACCTGACTGATCCGGTTCCAGGAGAAGATACAATGATTGACGGCTCTGGTATTGGCGATGTTGGCAACATCGTACTGCGCGATCGTGAAGTATTGTCAGATGATGGTATTTTTATTGCTGTAGTTACGATTGACCGGCGTAAGAAAAAAATTATAGCTCAACCACAGGTAACAAGTCGGGGCTTTGTTTATATTAAGGCCAACCAGCAGTTAATGCGTGACAGCATTGAACTGATTAAAAAGACCATTAACAACAATTTTGAACATAAAAAATTTGATTGGACTGAAATTAAACAAGATGTCCGTAACGATTTGGAAAAGTTTTTATATCGTAAAACAAATCGCAGACCAGTGGTTTTACCAGTAGTAATGGAGGTTAATCAGAATCGCCACCGTGCTATGCAAAAAAGAAATAGCAAGAATGAGCAAACGAAGGAAGAAACCCATCATCCAGTTGATGTTAATAAGACTGGTCAAAGGATTGTCAAGAAAGATAAATAATGACGTCGTTAAGCCAAAAAAATTTGCTTAATTTGGCAAATAAAGTTGCAGCAAATGGTGACTTTCCCCAAGCAATTCAATATTTGGAAGAAGCTTTAAGAGATGGCTACAGTGAGACAATTGTTCTCAATCTTTGTCAGATGTACATTAAGAATGGGCAGAATTATTCAGCCTATGAACTAATTAAAGAAGAAAAAGATTTATTTACTGATGCCAAAGTTTTCTCTATTTATAGTAAAGTTTTACAGGCGAATAACTTTTTGATTGAAGCACTTGAAGTGAAAAATATTACCGGTTATGATTTGCCGGATAAAATCCTGCCTGTACCTTTAAAAGAGCAGCAGCAAATAATGCTCAATTTTAAAGGAAAAAGCAAACCGACAAAATTTGACTATGAGCAACTTTTTAAACTTGATTTAATTAACTTCCAAAATTATGCTCAAAGCTTACTAATTGATCCTAGCTTGAATTTTGCTAGCCGCATAGTTTTATGTGAAGATTTATTTCGCTTAGGCATTAAGGAAAAGTTCAAGGTATTAGTGTTAGGGCAGACTGAGGAGTTTATCCCGCAAAAAATTAACTTGCTTGAAAAAGAGCCAATTTATCGTGAAGTTGTTTCTGGTATTGGATCGAGATATTATCATAAACCGAGCCAACTTCCAGCCGTTTTAGGCGAAGTAAATTTGATTTTAGGCAGTCTTTATCCTAAACTAAGTAAGTATGTTGATGATCCAGATAGTTTTGCCAGTGATATTGCTTCATATATTGAAAACCAAGATGGTAGGAGCAATCAAAAACTGTTTGAGAGAATCGATCATAATATATCCGAATAAAATTGGATAAATACCTTTACTTTTTCAAAGTATTTAGTATAATAGCAAAGGACGTTTTCATTAGGCATGGCTCTATGCATTAAAATACTAGGCATTTGCCAATGAAAGTAGTACAATATTCAACAGAGAACTATCCGTTACTTACTCAACGGACTTCTTGCAAATTTACAGGAGGGTCATTTTAATGGCAGAAAAAGAACATTACGTTAGAACAAAGCCACACGTAAACATTGGTACTATCGGTCACGTTGACCATGGTAAGACCACTTTAACAGCGGCTATTACTAAAGTTTTATCAGAAAAGGGCTTGGCTAAGGCTGAAGATTACTCAGAAATCGATGCAGCGCCAGAAGAAAAAGAACGTGGTATTACTATCAATACCGCTCACGTAGAGTACGAAACTGAAAATCGTCACTACGCCCACATGGATGCCCCAGGTCACGCTGACTACATCAAGAACATGATTACTGGTGCTGCTCAAATGGATGGAGCTATCTTAGTTGTTGCGGCAACTGATGGTCCTATGCCTCAAACTCGTGAACACATTTTGCTTGCTCGTCAAGTTGGTGTTAACTACATCGTTGTTTTCTTAAACAAGACTGACTTAGTTGACGACCCAGAATTAATTGACTTGGTTGAAATGGAAGTTCGTGACTTGTTGACTGAATACGATTATCCTGGTGATGACATTCCAGTTATCCGTGGTTCAGCATTGAAAGCTTTACAAGGTGACAAGGAACAAGAAGAAGTTATCATGAAGTTGATGGACACAGTTGATGAATACATTCCAACTCCTGAACGTCAAACTGATAAGCCATTCTTGATGCCAGTTGAAGATGTCTTCACTATTACTGGTCGTGGTACTGTTGCTTCTGGTCGTATTGATCGTGGTACAGTTAAGATCGGTGATGAAGTTGAAATTGTTGGTTTAGTTGATAAAGTTCTTAAATCAGTTGTTACTGGTTTGGAAATGTTCCACAAGACTTTGGACTTAGGTGAAGCCGGAGATAATGTCGGTGTATTGCTTCGTGGTATTGACCGTGACCAAGTTGTTCGTGGACAAGTTCTAGCTGCACCTGGCTCAATTCAAACTCACCACGAGTTTAAGGGTCAAGTTTACGTACTGAAGAAGGAAGAAGGAGGACGTCATACTCCATTCTTCTCAGACTACCGTCCACAATTCTATTTCCACACTACTGATATTACTGGTGAAATTGAATTACCAGAAGGTACTGAGATGGTTATGCCTGGTGATAACACAGAGTTTACTGTTAACTTAATTAAACCAGCAGCCATTGAAAAGGGTACTAAGTTCACTATCCGTGAAGGTGGTCGTACTGTTGGTGCTGGTCAAGTTACTGAAATTCTTGACTAGTTCGTTAAAAACAGTTTAAAAAGATGTACTTCTTCATAGAAGTACATCTTTTTTTGCCTAAGTTTGTTTTTTGCGAGCGTTTAATGTAAGATAATTTAGTATGTAACGATGCAATTTAACTTGACATTGGAGGTATTTAATTAATGTCTGTAAAATGGAATAAAACCGATAAAACTACCGGTGAACTTACTTTTGATATTCCCCAAGCTGAAGTAAAGCGTGGGCTAGATCAAGCATTTAAGAGAGTGAAAAATAGTCTGCGTGTCCCGGGCTTTAGAAAAGGACACGTTTCCCGTGTTATTTTTGATCAATATTACGGTGAAGAATCATTATATGAAGACGCATTAAACATCGTTTTACCAGCAGCATATTCTGCTGCTATCACAGAAGCTGATGTTGCTGCTGTTGGTCAACCTCAAATTTTGCCTGTTTCAATGGAAAAGGGTAAGGACTGGCAAATGAAAGCCACAGTTACTGTTGAACCAGAAGTTAAATTAGGTGAATACAAGGGAATTGAAGTTCCTAAGCAAAATACTCGCGTTTATGCCAAAGATATCGATGCCAAGCTGAAGGAAGAACGCGAAAAGAATGCTGAATTAGTCTTGAAAAAGAGTGCTGCAGCTAAGGGCGATACCGTAACTATTGATTACAAGGGTACAATTGACGATAAAGCTTTTGATGGTGGCTCTGCAGACGATTACTCGCTTGAACTAGGTTCTAACACATTTATTCCTGGCTTTGAAGACCAATTGATCGGCCATAAAGCTGGAGATGATGTTGATGTTGTTGTAACTTTCCCTGAAGATTATGGTGCAAAAGATTTAGCTGGAAAAGAAGCTCACTTTGCAACTAAGATTCATGAAGTAAAATCAAAGCAATTACCTAAATTAGATGATGAATTTGCTAAAGATGTAGATGACTCGGTAGATACTCTTGATGACCTCAAAGAAAAGATCAAGAAGGACTTGAAAGCTCAAAAAGAAGATTCTGCAAAAGAAGAAATTGAGCAAGCAGCTATCGAAGGTGCAGTTAATAATGCTACCATTGATAAAATTCCAGATGCAATGATTCAAGAAGATATTAATACCCAAATGAATCAATATCTAGGAAATATGCAACGCCAAGGTATTAGTCCAGAAACTTACTACAAGATAACTAATACTACTGAAGCACAATTACGCTCACAATTTGCTAAGGATGCTGAAGAAAGAGTAAAAACTAACTTGGTTCTTGAAGCTATTGTCAAAAAAGAAGAAATTAAAGCTTCAAAAGAAGAAATTGACAAGGAAATTAAGAACTTAGCCAGTGAATACAACATGGACGAAAAGACTGTCCGTAATACTCTGACTGATGATATGCTTTCTCATGACATTAATGTGCGTAAAGCAATTGACATTGTTGCTGACAGCGCAAAGCAAGTTGCAAAATCCAAAATAAAAGAAGACGAAAAAAAGTCTGATAAAAAATAGGATTTATCTCTGAAATACTGAGGCAGTGTCATACTGCCTCAGTATTTTATCTCCGAGCAAAAAATTCATGTATAGCCTCTATTTTATGCTAACCTTAAAGTTGAAGATATGAGGAGGAATATGATGGCATCACAATTTACTGATCAACAAGAGGAAATTAAATGTTCCTTTTGTGATAAAACACAAGATCAAGTTAAAAAGATGATTGCTGGTAATGGTGTTTATATTTGTAATGAGTGTGTGGATTTATCAAAAAGAATTATTGATGATGAATTGAAATCTGACTCATTAAAAAAGGCACGTGATTTACCTAAGCCAATGGAAATAAAAAAGCAGCTTGATCAATATGTTATTGGGCAAGAACGTGCTAAAAAAATTCTTTCGGTTGCTGTATATAACCACTATAAACGTGTCACCCAAATGGACGTAGATTCTTCAACCGAATTACAAAAATCTAATATTGCTTTGATCGGACCAACTGGGTCAGGAAAAACTTATTTAGCCCAAACATTGGCTAAAATATTAGATGTGCCTTTTGCTATTGCAGATGCAACTACTTTAACTGAGGCTGGTTATGTCGGTGAAGACGTTGAAAACATTTTGCTTAAGTTATTGCAAAATGCCGATTATGATATTGAGCGTGCAGAACGCGGCATTGTTTATATAGATGAAATTGATAAAATTTCTAAAAAGTCTGAAAATGTCTCGATTACCCGTGATGTTTCTGGCGAAGGTGTACAACAATCTTTACTGAAAATTTTGGAAGGTACAATTGCTTCTGTGCCACCTCAAGGTGGTCGTAAGCATCCACAGCAAGAATTAATTCAGATTGACACTACGAATATCTTATTTATTGTCGGTGGTGCTTTTGACGGCATTGAGCAGATCGTTAAAAATCGTCTGGGCAAAAAAATAATAGGTTTTAGTGCTGAAAATGAATTGAATAAAGTTCAGGATGATTCCTGGACAGAACATCTGACGACAGGTGACTTGGTTAAATTTGGCTTAATTCCGGAATTTATCGGAAGAATACCTATAATTGCTACTTTGGATAAACTTGACAGTGCTGATTTAGTAAGAATTTTGACTGAGCCAAAGAATGCTCTAGTCAAACAATATAAGAAACTATTGTCACTTGATCAAGTCAACTTAGAGTTCACTGAGGAAGCTTTAAAGGCGATAGCTGATTTGGCAATCGAACGTAATATGGGTGCTCGAGGTTTGCGTACTATAATTGAAAACGCGATGATGGGTATCATGTATAAAACGCCAAGTGAACCGGACATTGAAAAAGTAAAAGTTACTAAAGATGTAATTGAGAGTAACGCTGATCCTGAAGTAACTCGCCGTGAAGATGATAATCCAGAAGATAATTTGGAAATAAAGGCTGCTAATGATCATTAAAAATAGTTCATACGCTATTAGTGCAGTCCGAGAGGAACAATATCCAACTGATAATTTACCGGAAATTGCGCTTTCAGGACGCTCAAATGTGGGTAAATCAAGCTTAATTAACACATTGTTAGGCCGTAAAAATTTAGCGCGGACGTCGGGTCAACCGGGTAAGACGCAAACACTAAATTTTTATCTAGTTAATGATGATTTTTACTTAGTTGATGTCCCCGGATATGGTTATGCCAGAGTTTCGCAAAAGAAAAGACAGCAGTTCGGCGAAATGATTCAAGATTATCTGGAAACCAGAGCAAACTTGCAAGGTTTAATCATTTTAATCGATGGTCGCCACGATCCTACAAAAGATGATATAGCCATGTATAATTATGCGCTTTATTTAAATCTACCGATTTTGGTGGTTTGCACAAAAATTGACAAGATTAAGAAAAATCAGCGAAATCAGGTCATCAGTGCATTAAGTCATAAGCTTGATCTAAAGCACGATAACGTGGAAGTCCTTACTTTTAGTTCAGTTCAAAAATTACATGTCAAAGAAGTGTGGCAATGGATTGAACAAAATCTGTAAATTTGTAAGAAAAAATGGTTCTCTTAGGAGAACCATTTTTATTTATCCTTTTGCTTGTCTTTTTCGTCTTTGTCTTTGGTGAACTTTTTCTTTTTATCTTTTGGCACTGTCGCAAATTTATCGAATAGTTTTTCTAGTTCATCTTGTTTTTTGAATGTTAAACCCATAATTAAATTCCTTCCTGATTTCATTATAATAAAAATAATATTAAGTAGCTAGCTAGATTTTTGAACTAAGTTTAAATAATATTATTTATGTAAAGTAAACAGATAATGATTATAATAATTTAAGTAAAAGCATAAAGTGTTTAATGAGCAAAAGCAAATTTCAAACGGTAAATTATATGTTAAAATAATATAGCTGATTTTGGAGGGAGTGATTTTTTGGCATCGCAATTAATTGAAAATAAGTTAAAACTATTACCGGCTAAGCCAGGTTGTTACTTGATGAAGGATGTTAACGGTAAAGTAATTTATGTCGGCAAGTCAAAAAATCTGAAAAGTCGTGTACGTTCTTATTTTAAAAGTACTCAGGTTGGAAGACGTGCTGAATTAGTTGAAAATATTAGTGACTACGATATCATCACGGTTTCGACAGATAAGGAAGCATTTTTACTTGAAGTAACATTAATTAAGAAGTATCAGCCATACTATAATGTACAATTAAAACAAGGTACAGGTTACCCTTATATTGAGATTACTAACGAGCGGGATCCTCAAACAAAATTAACTAGTATTATTAGAAAAGATGGGGGCTATTATTTTGGCCCTTACCCGAATGTTTACGCTGCTCAAGCTACACTCAAATTTATCCAAAAAGTTTTTCCGTTAAGGCGCTGTCATGGTAAACAAGGTAGGCCTTGCTTATATTATCATATGGGTCAATGCCTTGGCGCCTGCTTTAAAAATGTACCCAAATCAGTTTATGCCGCTCAAATCAAAAAGATCAAAAGTTTTCTGAACGGTGATATTGGTTGGGTCAAAAAAGACCTTAATCAAAGGATGGAAACTGCATCTCAAAACCTGGAATTTGAGCGCGCAGCTGAAATTCGCGATCAACTTAATTACATTGAAGAAACCGTTGAAAAGCAAAAAATAATTTCTAATGACAATACACAACGTGACATTTTTAACTTTTACGTTGATAAATCTTGGATTGCCATTCAAATTTTCTTTTTAAGACAAGCTAAGCTGCTCAGAAGCGAAACCAGGATGTATCCGCTAACTGATACTAGTGATCCTGAAGATACATTTTCCTCGTTTATTGTGCAATTTTACGGTCAAAGAAATAGAATACTGCCTAAAGAAGTTCTTGTACCTGCCAAAATTGATAACGAAGCTCTAAGCGAGGTTTTACATGTACCCGTGAGAACGCCAAAAAGAGGGCAAAAGCGTTCCTTATTAAATATGGCAAAAGACAATGCCAAACTCAAGCTGGACGAAAAATTTCGCTTGCTGGAATTAGGCAATAGAAAAACTAAAGGAGCACAGAAAGAAATTTTTGATTCCTTGGGGTTGCCTTATGGTCATGTCATTGAGAGTTTCGACCATTCACATATTCAAGGAGCTGACCCAGTTTCGGCTTTGGTAGTTTTTAGAGACGGCGAACCGGACAAAAATTCATACCGGAAATATAAATTAAAGGGCGAAGTCGAACATCAAAATGGTGGTGATGAAGTGCGCAATACCCGTGAGGTTGTCCGCAGGCGATACAGCAGATTACTTAAAGAGCATAAACCAATGCCGGATTTAATTCTAATGGACGGTGGTCAAATTCAGGTTGATGCGTGTGAAGATATTTTAAGAAATGAGCTAAACCTTAACATTCCGGTAGCTGGCATGGTTAAAGATAATAAGCACCGCACAAACCATCTTTTGTATGGTGATCCTATTAATGGTGTGCCCTTGAAGTTAATTCCGTTAGATCCTAAATCACAAGGCTTTTATTTGATGACTAGAATTCAGGATGAAGTACACCGCTTTGCAATTACCTTTCATAGAAAAACACATGCCAAAAATGCACTGTCAAGTAAACTTGATTCTATTAAAGGAATTGGTCCTAAAAGCAGGAATAAGCTATTAAGACATTTTGGCTCTTTGAGAAAAATCAAGGAAGCTTCAATTGATGAATTGCGCTCTGTTGGTTTAACGTTACCGCAGGCTCAAACTGTTAAATTAACGTTGTAATTATTGATTTAAACCCAAATTCCACTAAGCATTTGTGGTATAGTAATAAGGTTAAGAAAGACGGAAGGAGAATCTTTATGCCAACATTTGTCGACCAAACTAAGATAGAAGTCCAAGCCGGAAAAGGTGGCGACGGTTTGGTTGCTTTCCGCCATGAAAAATATGTCCCTAATGGCGGACCAGCTGGCGGCGACGGAGGTCGTGGCGGCAGCATTATTTTTGTTGCTGACAGCGGTTTAAGAACATTAATGGACTTTCGTTATCGCCGTAAATTTAAAGCTGAAAATGGCGAAAACGGTCGCATTAAATCACAATATGGTCGTGGAGCAAGCAACTTATATTTAAAAGTACCTGTTGGTACTACTGTTTATGATTTTGAGACTAACGAAGAAATTGGTGACCTCACTAAAAATAAACAAGAATTGGTGGTTGCACGCGGGGGACGCGGAGGTCGCGGCAATATTCATTTTGCCACCAGTGTTAATACCGCTCCTGAAATTGCTGAAAATGGGGAACCAGGAGAAGACCGGGTTTTACGTTTAGAACTAAAGGTTTTGGCAGATGTTGGTCTTGTGGGCTTTCCTTCTGTAGGCAAATCAACTTTATTATCTGTTGTAACTAAAGCTAAACCTAAAATTGCTGCTTATTCTTTTACGACTTTGACTCCCAATTTGGGCATGGTAATTTTACCTGATGGACGTGATTTTTCTATGGCAGACTTACCCGGCTTAATTGAAGGGGCAAGTAATGGTGTAGGATTGGGAATCCAATTTTTACGTCATATTGAAAGAACTAAAGTAATTTTGCACTTAGTAGCAATGGATCCTGCTAATGGGCGTGAAGCAATCAAAGATTATCAGACTATTCGTCATGAACTGCTGCAATATGATCAGAGTCTTGAAAAGAGACGTGAAATTATTGTTGCAACTCAAATGGATATCCCGGGTGCAGAGGAAAAATTAAGTCAATTTAAAAAGGACTTAAAGTCTCAACAAATTAACAAACCAGTTTATGCTATTTCTAGTGTCACTCACAAGGGTATTGACCAATTGATGCAGGATACGGCTAGTTTGATAGAACAGGCTGAAAAAGAACAAGTTGCAAAGACCACTGAAAACGTTCAAAATGTTAAAGAATACAAATATGAACAAAAGCAAAAACAAGAATTCGAAATTATTAGATTAGAAGAACATGTTTTTGAAATCAAAGGTGAAGGTATTGAAAGGTTGGTTGAACGGACTAATCTTGACTACCATGACGGAGTTATGAGACTCGCACGCAAGCTGAAAAACTTAGGTGTTGATGATGCATTACGTAAAAAAGGAGCCGTTGACGGCGATGATGTAATCATTGGTTCATTCAATTTTGAATTTGTCCAATAAAATAATAGAAAAGTTTTGAAAGATATGACAAAAAATCGGTTTATTACAGGATATTCTGGACTTAGAGCTTTGGCGGTAATCGGAGTGATTTTATATCACTTTGACCCTAATACTTTTGTGGGCGGGTATCTTGGTGTACCGATTTTCTTTGTTTTGTCTGGATATCTTGTTACGTGTCAGATACTAAAGTCTTATGAAGAAAATGGCTTTTATGATAGTAAAAAGTTTTATTTGAGCAGGCTGAAAAAAATTTATCCGCCACTAATTGCGGTACTATGGTTTTCAGCTGCTTATATTATTTTATTTCAACGCAATTTACTGGCTAAACTAAGTCAGATTGTGGTGGCTAATCTGCTTAACGTTTATAATTTCTGGCAAATTCTCAACGGGCAAAGCTACTTCGAACGCTTTGCAGTCAACGAATCGCCATTTGTCCACTTATGGACTATGTCAATTAACGGTCAATTTTACCTGCTATGGCCAGTAGTTATTTTTTTACTGGTAAAGTATGGTAAAAAAAGAAAATATATTTTTAGTATTATTTGCACTTTGTCCATTCTTTCAGCTTGTGAAATGGCACTAATGTATAAATCGGGTGTTGATATTAATCGAATATATTATGGTACAGATACCAGGTTCTTTGCATTGGGCTTGGGAGCAGCTTTAGCGGTAATTTGGCCACTAAACAAACTAAAAAGCAACATTAAAACTAGTGATACTATTACTTTAGACCTGATAGGCTTAACTAGTCTCATTGGTATTTTAATTTTGTTTTTCAATCCAGCCATGAATCCGGAAAGTGCTTTTCCTTATTACGGCGGGATGCTGTTATTTACCATATTTGTTACTTTGCTTGTCGGTGTAACAGCTCATCCTGGCTGCCACTGGAATAACTGGTTGACTAATCCCATATTCAATTGGCTTGGCTCACGCAGCTATGAAATTTATCTCTACCAATTTCCAGTGATGATTTTCTTTGAAGATAAAGTTTCTAACATGGCAGATCATGTTCAACTTTATCATTTGCTAGAGTTAATTTTAATTCTTATTTTCAGTGAATTATCATACAGGTTTGTAGAAAAACCTCTAGGCAAAATTTCTTGGCTGAAACTGAAACAATTTTGGCTGCAGGTTTTTGCTAAAAATACCCGTAATTATCTGCTTCGGGCCCAAGCTATTTTGGCAAGCTTAATTTTTCTAATTGGAAGTATCGCAATTCTTGTTTCCCCAACAGTTAAAGCCCAAAATTTCAATCAGACGCAACTTGCGCGGAAAATTAGAGCTAATTGCAAAGAGCAAGAGAAAAATAATAAGGCACTAATTGCTAAGCGCCAAAATGTTAGCCCCAAAGAACAAAAAAAGGCTAAACTATTGAAGGAAGCTGAACGTGCTGCTAAAAAGCATCCTGTTAATAAATCATTCATGAAATATGGTATCTCACAAACTGAGCTGCAATTGGCGCGTAAAGTTGAACTCACAGCAATTGGTGATTCAGTTATGGCGGGGTCTAGCGATGATTTAAACCGTTTAATGCCTAAGGCCGTGATAGATGCGGCAATTTCGCGGCAGCTAAGTGTTTCTTTTAGCTTGCTTAAGCATTATAGAAGTAAAAATGCACTGGGTAAAAATATTTTGATTGGTTTAGGCACTAACGGTCCGTTTAAAATGGCAGATCTAAATGAGCTCATGAAGCAAATAGGAAAAAAGAAACAAGTATTTTGGATTAATACTTATGTACCAAATAAACCGTGGCAAAATGAAGTTAATAGTTTATTAAATGAAGCAGCAAAAAAATACCCTAATTTTACTGTTATTGATTGGTATTCGAATGCCAATCAGCATCCAAATTGGCTTTATGAAGATAAAACGCACCCAACGCCACTGGGATCAAAGCACTATAGTGCTCTAATTGTTAAACAAATTGTTGAAAAAGCTAAGTATTAGAATGGGAAGAGTATGGAGTTACAATTTTTAGGAACTGGAGCAGGACAACCGTCTAAGAAACGCAACGTATCAAGTATTGCGTTAAAAATGCTCGATGAAATTAATGAGATTTGGTTATTTGATGTTGGTGAAGCTACCCAACATCAAATTTTGCGTACGAATATCAGACTACGCAAAGTAACCAAAATATTTATTTCTCATAATCATGGTGATCATATTTTCGGATTGCCGGGATTACTTGCGACCAGATCTTTTCAAGGGGATGTTGGTCCAATCACAATTTACGGTCCGGCTGGATTAGAAGAGTTTGTCAGAACAGCCTTAAAAGTTTCACGCACTAAAATTAGTTATCCGATCAAATTTGTGGTTTTAGAAGAAGGAGGACTCATTTTTCAAGGCAATGGTTTTAGGGTATATGCGGAAAAGTTAGCTCACCGCGTTCCTAGTTTTGGTTATCGAGTTGTCGAAGATAATCGACCGGGTGAACTTTTAATGGATAAATTAGCGCAATATAATGTACCTAACGGACCATTACTTGGTAAACTAAAGAATGGTGAAAAAATTACCCTAGATAATGGTACTATATTAGATGGTAAGGACTTTTTAGGACCTAATAAGGCTGGTAGAGTAGTGACAATTGTTTATGATACCCGCGCTACACCGACAATTGCCCAGTTGGCGCAAAATGCTGATGTGCTGGTTCACGAATCAACTTTCGCTGGCAATGAAGCAAATTTAGCTCATTCATATTATCACTCCACTGCTGTTGAAGCAGCAAAAATTGCGCGTGATAATGGGGTTAAACGTTTGTTTTTAAACCACATCTCTGCCAGATATTTAGGTGCTAAAGCCAAAAAATTAGAAAACCAAGCCCAGAAGATTTTTCCAAACACTAGGTTGGCTAATGATTTTGATCGAATTGTAATTCCGATGAAAGGTGAGAAAAATGAGTGATTCTCTGAGAAATAAGGTAGTTGTAATAACCGGTGCATCTAGTGGAATAGGACATTCTATTGCTTTAGAAAGTGCTGGTAGAGGAGCTACAGTAATTTTAATTGCCAGAAATGAGGCAAAATTAGCAAAGGTAGCTTCAGAAACACACGAATTGTCCGGCGCTCCAGCTTATACAATTGTTGCTGATATGAATCATAGTGATCAAATTGATGCTGCGTTTAAACAAATAGTAAAGTTAACCAAACACGTTGACTATTTAGTTAATTGTGCTGGCTTTGGCAAATTTGAGAATTTTTTAGAATCAAATCGTCACGAAGTGACGGCAATGTTCCAAGTCAATGTTTTGGGCTTAATGTATTTTACCCGTCTAATTGGTCGTTTAATGATAGATCAAAAAGCTGGTCAAATTGTTAATATTGGTTCGATTGCCGGCAAGGTTCCTACAGTAAAATCAGCAGCTTACAGTGCGTCCAAAGCGGCTGTCATTCAATTTTCTAATGTACTGCGGTTAGAACTAAAACCTTTTGGCGTCAAAGTGATGACTGTGAACCCGGGTCCTGTTTATACTAATTTCTTTAATATTGCTGATAAGAGTGGACATTATGCTGAAAACGTTCAAAGATTTATGCTTGACCCAGATGATGTTGCTTGGCAAGTAGTTCATTTCTTTGGCAGTAACAAACGTGAACTTAACTTACCGGTTAGTTTGGGAATATTGGCCAAATTATATAATCTATTTCCCACCATTGGTGATAAATTATCACTTAAGTTTGCTTCAAGAAAGTAGTGCAAAATATGAAAAATACAGGCAGGCAAATCAAACTCATTTTTACTTTAATTTTGACATTATTAGCAGTAATATTTGTGGTTTTAAATACCGATAATGTTGCTATTAATTTTGGCTTGTTCAAATTCAAGCTGCCCTTAATCATTATTTTAGTATTAATGCTTATTATTGGAGTTCTAATTGGTTATTTTTGGGGATCTTATGGACATAATCAAAACAAGAATAACTAATATAGCTTGATTTATTCGGGATACAATAGTATCATTAACAAACGTGAAGTATTTTGGGTACTTTTAAGTAACCTAAAATCGTAATTCTACAAAAAAGGAGATCAGTTAAATGGCAGTTCCTAAAAGACATACTTCTAAGCAAAAGAAACGTTCACGTCGTGGTCATATTAAGTTAACTGTGCCAGCAATGCATTATGATGCAACTACTGGAGAATATCGTTTAAGCCACCGCGTTTCACCTAAAGGATATTACAAAGGTCGCCAAGTAGTTAACCAAACTAACTCAAGCGACAACCAATAATTAAAAGACACCAAAAATTAGGTGTCTTTTTTTATTTAGAAAGATGAACATGCTGAAATGAAACTGGTTTTCTTGCACACAAGTGATATTCATGGCAACATTATGCCTACTGATTATCAGAATAAAAATGACTATTCTGCTGCTTTTGGTCTTAGCCTAGTAAGCAGTCTAATTGAAAAAGAACGTCAAAAATATGGCCCAGACAATGTGATTGTGACCGATGCCGGAGATTTTCTTCAAGGCTCACCGCTTGCTGCCTATGTTCATGAAGCTAATAACAGCTCTGTGTTAAAAAAATTTGCAGATTTTTATAATGAGATTGGTTATGATGCAAGGTGTCTCGGCAATCATGACTTTAATTTTGGTCAAGATTACTTAAAAAGCTATCTGGAGTATAGTCAGTCACCATTTTTAAACAGCAATATTTTATCTCGTAAAACGGGTCGGTCAGCTTTTGGTCAGAGTTATGTTATTCTGCATAAAAATGGCTTAAAAATTGGTCTTATCGGTATTACGACCCAGAGAATACCATTTTGGGAGCCTGCAGACCATATTACAGGCTTACAGTTTGAATCTGCCTTTACTCAGGTTCAAAAAATAGCCAGAATTTTACGTCCGCAAGTTGATGTGTTAGGGGTTTTGTACCACGGCGGGTTTGAAGCCGATCTAAAAACTGGTAAGAGAACCGAACCAAAAACAGGTGAAAATGAGGGCTACCGTATCTTACAGAATATTCCAGAAATTGATGTAATGCTAACAGGTCACCAGCACCGCAAGCTAAAGCTCATTTCAAATAATACTGCTATTGTTCAACCGGGCTACAAGGGAGAATGTGTTGCCAAAGTAGTAATGGATATTGCTGATAAGAGTAACAAAATTCAACACATGTCTGTGGAATTATTGGATAGCAAAAATCATGTTTCCGACAATAAAATTATTAATTTAGGCGCTAGTTTGGATAAAAAAACACAATTGTGGCTGGATCAGCCAATTACTCACTTAGAAAAACCAGCCTTAGTAATGAACGCTGAACAGGCTAGAATTAATGGGTCTGACTTCATCAATTTAATTCAAAATATGCAACTTTATTTTACCAAAGCTGATATTTCTGCAACAGCACTAATGAGTGAAACGGCTCAGGGATTTAACAAAGATGTAACTATGCGTGATATTTTACTAAATTATCCGTTTGCCAACCAATTGTGCAAGGTTAGGTTGACAGGCAAAGAATTGCGTAATATTGTTGAATACTCCTTAAAATTTTTGACAAAAGATCAGACTGGAAAAGTAGTTTTCAAGCCTAAGTATAAAAACCTGCTTTTTAATTTTGATGTGTTTTATCCGTTGACTTATGATGCAGATATTTCTAAGAGTCAGGGCAGTCGCCTAACTAAATTGGAATTAAACGGAGTACCAATTGTAGATGAAAAAATATATCATCTTGCCGTAAATAATTATCGGGCGATGGGCGGTGGTTTTTATCCAGAATATTCACCAGATAAAATTGAAACTATTTTGGATAAAGATTATGTAGAGATGTTTCAGGAATATTTACAAAAGAAAAATATTAAGCTGGATTCAACGCGAAATTATTATTTTAAGTAAACAAAAAGCCATTAGTCTAAAACTAATGACTTTTTTATTTGAGTTTAGAATATTTGCTTTTATCTTTATGAGAGTGAGCTGTGATCGTAGGAATGATTGCCGCAAATAGCAATCCGAAAATCAAACCAACAATGGCAGCTTCTTTTAAATTAAAAACATTTTGCGTTAATGGAGCAGCGATGAAACCTACAATTAGCATGTAAACCACGCTCCAGCAAATAGTCACGATATAACGACCCATAGTGGTTCCTTCTTTCATACACATGAATTTTAACAAAAATTATGCACGTTTTCAATCCAGAAGATAGCTTTTTGGTATACTAATTTATAGGGAAGGTGGCTGCAAAAATGAAATATGCTGCTCTGCAAAATCTTAGTGCTTTCACACTTTTAGAAAGTCCTATAAAGATCAAAAATTTATTGAATACCGCTAAAAATTTAGGCTATGATGCCGTAGGGCTAACGGATATTAATGTCACATACGGTCTAGTTAACTTTTACGAAGTAGCACAAGAGGTTGGTATTAAGCCGCTTTTAGGGATGCAGTTGAGACTTAATGGACTAATTGATAGTGCGCATAAATATGATTTAATAGCATTTGCTAAAACAGATGAAGGCTACCGCAATATTTTACGATTATCAAGTAGGATCAATCTGCTAACTGATAATGGTACTAATGACAAGATCTTGACTTTAGAAAACTTAACTAAAGATTTAAATGAACTGATTTTTATCACACCTGCAAATACACATAGTGAGTTACTTAATTTGCAGCTGCAGAATGAAAACTTGGGCACTGATTTCATCCGGCATTTAATTAGTTTGGTGCCAAAAACCAGTTCACTATATTTAGGCGTTTACGGCGGCAATTCACAAAAAAATTATATTCAATACGTCACGCAGATTGCTAAGCAGTTTGACTTACCCCTTGTTAGTGTTGAAGACACATGCTACTTGAAACCGCAGGATCAATTTTTGCGCAAGACTTTACAAGCTATTAAAAAAGGCACTGTAATGCAGGATATTTCTGAGTTGGCAAAACAAAAAGGCTCACATTACTTGCCTTCAGTTCAGGAAATAAGTGACCGTTATCATGAGCTTAATTTGGATGATGCTTTAAATAATACGGGCAAAATCGCTGATGCTTGTGCTGCCAAAGTGGTTTTTCAAACACCTGTTTTGCCAAAATACAAACAGGATCAGTTTGCTGACTCAAAGGATTATCTTAATTCTTTAGCTCAACAAGGTCTACAGGACCGTTTTCATGGGCATAAAATACCGCTAAACTATCAAAAACAACTGGACTACGAGTTGCAGGTTATTGACCAAATGGGCTTTAACGATTACTTTTTGATAGTTTGGGATGTTGTAAATTATTGTCACCGCTCTGATATAGCTATGGGGCCGGGACGCGGCTCTGCCTGTGGCTCCTTAGTTTCGTATTCACTGCGCATCACGGAAGTTGACCCTATACAATATAAATTACTGTTTGAACGGTTTTTAAATCCGGCAAGACACGAAATGCCAGATATTGATTTAGACATACCTGATAATCGCAGAGACGATGTTATCAAATACATGTTCACTAAATACGGTATGGACCATGCGGCTCAAATTCTTACCTTCGGTACTCTGTCCGCTAAACAAGTTTTGCGGGATACGGGACGCGTTTTTGGCTTGCAAGAAATGCAAATGAGCAAATGGTCAAACAGCGTACCTTTTTCTAAAGGTAAAATCACTTTGCAAGAAGCATATCAGGGCTCAAAGAAAATGCAAATGCTAGTGAATGCCAGTGCGCAAAATAAGCTGCTCTTTGAAACGGCAAATGGTTTGGAAGGATTACCGCGGCACTATTCTATTCACGCAGCCGGTCTAGTCCTTAGTGATAATTCTATTGCTGCGATTGCTGGATTACAATCTGGTCAGTTGGGCATACCTATCACTCAGCAAACAAAGAAATATGTCGAATCTCTGGGATTATTAAAAATAGATTTTTTAGGTCTCAGAAATCTTACAATTTTAGGGGATACAGAAAAATTAATACGAACACAAGGTAAAAAAATCGATTTTAATAAAATACCTTTAAATGATCCCCAAACTTTAGCAATTTTCCAAAAAGGGGAAACCGAGCTGGTTTTTCAGTTTGAATCAAGCGGGATCAGAAATGTATTGCGTGAATTGCATCCTGACAACTTTGAAGATTTAGTCGCTGTTAACGCTCTTTACAGGCCAGGTCCAATGCAAAATATCAAGACTTTTATAGCCAGAAAAAAGGGCAAGCAGAAAGTAGCGTATCCAGATCCAAGTTTAAAACCAATTTTGGCTTCAACCTATGGCGTTTTAGTGTACCAAGAGCAAGTAATGCAAACAGCTCAAGTTTTAGCAGGTTTTTCTTTAGGTGAAGCCGATATCTTGAGACGTGCAATGTCAAAAAAGGACCAAAGCGTTATTGAGAAAGAAAAATCGCGCTTTATTTCCGGTGCTGTCAAAAAAGGCAAAACTAAACAAGTAGCGGCCAAGGTTTATAACTATATTGAGCAATTTGCAAATTATGGTTTCAACCGCTCCCATGCCGTAGCCTACACTATGATTGCTTTTTGGTTAGCATATTTGCAAGTTCATTATCCTGCTGAATTTTATGCGGCTATGCTTAATTCAAATACTGGTAACCAAAATAAGTTAATTGAATATGTGATGAAGGCACAAGGTGACGGGGTAAAAATTCTGTCTCCTGATATTAACAAAAGTACCTTAAATTATCAGGTGATTGACGGCAAAATTTTAGTCAGCTTGCGGGCAATTAAGGGTATCAGGATTGATTTTCTGAAAGAAATAATCAAAAAAAGACAGAATGGCAAATTTAAGTCTTTGAGTGATTTTTTGCGAAAAATTGATCCTAAGTTTATTCAAACCAAAGTAATACAATCGATGATTAAAGCTGGCTGTTTTGATCAACTTAACTCTAATAGAAATGAGTTATTACAAAATAGTACTGAAATAGTTGAAAACGTTAAATTAACGCAGGGAAATCTTGCACTTGCTGAAAGCTTAGGCGGAGCACCTATTGAGCCGGCTAAAGCACCAACTAAACAGGAAAAAGCTCGCATGGAAGAAGAAGCCCTGGGTTTTTCCACTTTAACTTCGCCATTATTAGCGGTACAAAAATATGCGCAAAAATTTAATGCCAGACCTTTAAGCGATTTTGAAATCCATGAGTCAGGCATAACAGTGGGGAAGCTGTTAAATTTAAAATTAATTAGAACCAAAAATGGGCGAACCATGGCGTTTGGCAGCTTTGCGGATTCAAGCAGTAAGCAGGATATTGTTATTTTTCCTAATGTTTATGATAAAATTCAATCGAATTTAAAGGAAGGTGGAATTTACTTATTAGGTATTAAAATACAGAATGACCGTATTGATTCCAGTAAAAAACAGTATGTATTGACAAATTTAAAGGTTGTCAACTTCAAAGAGTGATTTTTGCGTAAACTTGAGCAAGTAGCTGTTGTTAACGCTAACATCGAAAAAGACTGTTAAATCAAGAATTTAAATCATTTTTTGTGAGATTTTTTCCTGAAAGAATGTTAAAATTTAGATGATGTGAGAAATTACACAATAATCTTGATGAGGTGAATTCATGAAACGAATTGGAATTTTAACGAGCGGTGGCGACGCTCCAGGTATGAATGCAGCCGTAAGGGCTGTTACAAAAACCGCTATTCATCACGGGCTTGGTGTTGTTGGTATTCGTTATGGTTTTGCCGGCCTTGTAGCAGGTGACTTTGTTACATTAACTGCTGAAAACATTGACCATATGATTAATTCTGGTGGTACTTTTCTTTACAGTGCCCGCTATCCTGAATTTGCACAAGCAGAAGTGCAAAAGAAGGGTGTTGAACAGTTAAAAAAGCATGATATTGATACTATTATTGTAATCGGTGGTGACGGATCATATCACGGTGCTTTGGCATTAACACGTTTGGGTATTAATTCAATTGGTTTACCAGGTACTATTGATAATGATATTC
The DNA here is from genome assembly GCA_946482465.1 of uncultured Lactobacillus sp. GTDB lineage: Bacteria > Bacillota > Bacilli > Lactobacillales > Lactobacillaceae > Lactobacillus. The sequence continues at coordinate 624 of CAMLRL010000001.1, read as the reverse complement.
CGTATACTGAATATACAATTGGTCTTGACACTGCCTGCAATACTGCAATGGAAGCTATTGACAAAATCAGAGACACTGCCAGCAGCCATCACCGCGTTTTCGTAGTTAACGTTATGGGACGAGATTGCGGCGATATTGCTATGCGTGTAGGTCTGGCTTCCGGTGCTGATGCAATTGTTGTTCCGGAAAGAAAATACGATATTAAGGCAATTGCCGAAAGATTAAAGCGCGGCTTTAAAGATGGCAAAGATAATGGTATTATCGTGTTAGCTGAAGGTGTCATGAATGCTGCTGATTTTAGAACAGAGCTTTTAAAATACGGTGACTTTGATTGTAGAGCAAATATTTTAGGTCACATGCAACGCGGTGGTTCACCAACCCTTTTGGACAGAATTAATGCCACAAAGATGGGTAACTATGCGGTTAAATTACTTCTCGATGGTAAAGGCGGTTTAGCTGTCGGCATGGAGAATGGTCAATTAGAAACCCACGATATTCTGGACCTGTTTGATGAACAGCATGCCAGTGAACAGTCTTTACTTGACATTAATGAAGAAATGACTAAATAATAGTCGATTTTGGGGAGATTTTTAAATAATGAAGAAAACTAAAATTGTTAGTACC